>JBMDWZ010000294.1:0-10153 GCA_048594865.1 Beutenbergiaceae bacterium | reverse complement strand
CCCCCACCGAGATCCACGAGCTCGGCTTGAAGCATGTGCGGCTCATTCGCCAAGAAATGGAGGACGTGGCCGAGCAGGTGGGCTTCGGGGGCGACCTCGATGGACTCTTTGCGCACATGCGCTCCGACCCGCAGTTCTACGCCACCACCGAGCGGCAACTGCAGGCCGAGGCCGCCTACACCTGCAAGGCCTTTGATCGCGTGGTGCACCAATACTTCGGACGGCTCCCGAACCAACGCTTCGGCGTCATTCCCACCCCTGCGGACATCGCCCCGTTTGACACCTTTGGCCGCGGCGCACCAGACGCCTACTTCTTGAACACCTACAACCTGTCGGCGCGGCCGCTGTATTCGCTACCCTCGCTCACCTTGCACGAGTCCGCTCCCGGGCACTCCTTCCAGCTCTCGTTGGCCCGCGAACTGGATCTGCCGGAATTTCGCCGGCTGTACCTCTCGGCGTTTGGCGAGGGCTGGGGTCTGTACTGCGAACGCCTCGGGCAAGAGATGGGCATGTATGAGACGCCGTATGAGGTGATGGGCATGCTCTCCTTCCAGATGTGGCGCGCCGTACGCCTCGTTGTCGACCCGGGAATGCACGCCCTCGGCTGGAGTCGCGAACAAGCTCAGGATTTCCTGCGGGAAAACACCGCCATCGCCGAGCATGAGATCGTCACCGAAATCGACCGATACATCGCATGGCCGGGTCAGGCCACCGCGTACTTTGTGGGACAACTGCGCATCGAGGCGAACCGCGAAAAGGCCGAGGCCGCGCTGGGAGCGCACTTCGATATCCGTGAGTTCCACGACACCGTGCTCGGACTCGGAAGTGTTCCGCTCACGGTGTTGGATTCCCAGATCGATGCCTACATTGCGGCAAAGCGCGAAACGATCGGCTAGGCCAGGCGGCGCACCGCACTGCCACGCGCACCGCACTGCCACGCGCACCACGGTGCCTCGCAATCGCACATACCGGCCCCGAGGTCACCGGCATTAACCCTCGCCGATAACGTCTCGATAACGTCAGTGCCATTGCACATGGCATGTGGTACATTTTTGTCGCATGCGGAACGTGATGCACCTCACCTCTAGTGGGGCCACTATCCGACAGGCTCGGCGCCCGTTGGTGATCCGCCAGACGGCAATCGGCGAGTTGGTGACGCCCTTCCCGGCCATTCGAGCCGCGACCTTAATGCCCTCGCCTTCCCACTGATCCCCCGCATCCGCGGTTGCATGTTGAGCGTGCCTGCTCGGCGTGTGCGTCATCCATCCCCACAGGAGATATCGACCCATGGTTTCTACGACAGGTAAACGGCGCAGCGCCGTCATCGCGACAGCGGTCGCGGGTGCGCTCGTGCTCGCCGCATGCGGCGACTCGAACGAGCCGGATGAGAACGCCCCCGCCCAGGGCCAGGCGTCATTCGATCTGGACGAGGTGTACGACATCAATGAGCAGCCGGTCGAGAACTTGCAGGCTGGCGGTGAGGTGACCCTTCCGGTGGGCACCCTGGGCCCCAACTTCAACCTGGCCGCTCCCGATGGCTACAACATTGGAAACCTCGGCGCCCTGCACCCAATTATGAACGTGCGGCCGTTCAACAACGCACCGTCGGGTGAGCCCGTCCTAAACACCGACTACGTGCTGGCGGCGGAAGAGGAGATTCTCGAGGACGGCACCCAGGTGCTGCACTACGAGCTCAACCCCGAAGCGGTCTGGAATGACGGCACCCCGATCGACTTCTACACCTATGAGCACACCGTCAACCTGAGCCAACCTGGCTCCGATGAAGACATCGATCCCATCGGGTATGACTTCTTCAGGCGCGTCGGTGAGATGACGATGGGCGAGGACGAGTGGTCCTTCTCGATGAAGATGGCCGAGACCATGCAGCCCTGGGAGGCACTGTTCCAGAACGGCATGGTGCACCCGGCCGTGGACACCGCCGAAGAGTTCAACAACGGGTTCGTCAATGACCTGCGCCCCGAGTACCGTGCCGGTCCCTACACGGTGGATGTCTACGACCAAGCCGCGAACGTGCTCTCGTTGGTGCCCAACCCCAACTGGTGGGGCGATGAGCCCATCTTGGACCGCATCAACTTTGTTCAGCACGAGCCCACCTCAACCATCCAGGCATTCCAGAACCGCGAGATCGACGGGGTCCAGATCCAGACCTACGACCGCTACTCCGAAATCACCGGATGGTCCACCGAGGGTTACGACATTCGCCGTGGCCAATCGCTCATGCACGGTGGTTTCATCTTTAACGGTGATGCACCGTCGGTTTCCGACGTGGAGGTCCGAAAGGCCGTCTTCCAGGCGACCGACCGAGAACTCCTTGCCGACATCCGCTTCCAGGGCTTGAACTGGGAAGAAGAGATGCCCGGATCGTGGCTGATGATGCCGTTTGATCACCGCTACCAGGACAACTTCCCCGTTGATTTCGATCCGGAAGCGGCCCGCACCACGCTTGAAGAAGCTGGTTGGACTGGCGAGGAAGGCGAGACCCGCACGAACGCCGACGGCGAGCCGCTCACTATCACGCTCTCTACCTTCGGTAACGACCCCTCCGACGCCACGCAGGCCCAGTCCTACCAGACCATGATGCGCGACGTCGGAATCGACGTGGAGATTCGCAACCGAGGCCTGGCCGAGGCTCCCGAGGCGCGGAGCAGCCGTGACTTTGAAGTGATCGCAATGAGCTACGGCAAGTCCCGCCTGGACCCAACCAGCGGGCCCCCGCACTTCTGGTCCACCGGGACCGGCAACCTGTCCGGGGTGGGCGACGCAGACCTCGATGAGTGGATCGAGGCGTTGCCGGAGATCTTGGATCAGGACGAGCGAATCGCCGAGGCGTTGGCCATCGAGGCCGAGGCGATGAACTACTACACCTACCTCACCTACTACAACGGCGCAGACATCTGGGCCTATCGCGAGGGCCTGGCCAACTACGGACCGCGCCTGTTCGAGACCGTGGACTGGACGATCGTCGGCTGGGAAGAAGACTCCGATGAGGACGGCACCGACAGTGGCGTGGACATCGAAGACCTCGACGACGACTCGGGCGACGAAGAGTCCGGCGACGACTAAGGGACGTATGCACAGAACAAACAAGCCACTCATAGCCCTCGCGGCATCGGCCCTGGTCCTGGGCGCATGCAGCGAACCCAACGTGACCGACGAACACGATCCCGCCGAAGGCAGCGCCTCCTACGACATCGACGAGGTCTATGACATCAATGAGACCGCGATAGAAGATTTGCAGGAGGGCGGCCAACTGACGTTGCCCACCGGCGGTATGGGTCCGAACTGGAACATCGCCGCCATCGACGGCTACTTCGGAAGCACCCTGGACATCATGTCCAGCATGCACAACGTGGGGCCGTGGAAGTTCGACGCCGTGGGCGACCGGGTGCTGAATACCGACTACTTCTTGGGGTTCGAAGAGGACATCCTCGACGATGGCACCCAGGTTCTACACTACGAACTCAACCCCGACGCGGTGTGGAATGACGGCACCCCGATTGACTTCTACACCTATGAGCACACGGTGGATATCAACCGGGCCAGCAACGAGGAGTTCGACGCCGTCGCCTCCGATCCGTTCGAGCGCATCGGAAGCATCGAGATGGGTGAGGACGAATGGTCCTTTACGGTGACGATGGAGGTCATGCTCCAGCCGGTGACGAGCCTGTTCCCGAGTTATTCGATCGTGCACCCGGACGTCACCACGCCCGAGGAGTTCAACAACGGGTTCGTCGACGACCTCAAGCCCGACTACCGTGCCGGGCCGTTCATCTTGGACATCTACGATCAGGCCGCGAATGTGGTGTCGGTGGTGCCAAACCCGAATTGGTGGGGCGAGGCACCGGTGTTGGACCGCATCAACTTTGTTGAATACGAGGCCGGGGCAACCATTCAGGCATTCCAGAATGGCGAAATCGACGCCGTCGCTATCAACAATTACGACCGGTACTCAGAGGTCACCAACTGGCGCGCCCCGGGTGAGGACTATCAGATCCGGCGCGGTCAGAACGTGGGCGATGGCGGCTTCCTGTTCAACACCGACGCCACCAACTTGGGTGATGTCGAGGTGCGCAAAGCAATCTTCCAGGCGATCGACCGCGAGCAGTTGGCCGACATTCGCTTCCAGGGCCTGAACTGGGAAGAAGAGATGCCGGGCTCCTGGCTGTTGATGCCCTTCGACCCTCGCTACCAGGACAACTACCCGATCGACGATGCTGACATCGAGGGTGCACAACAGACCCTGCAGGACGCGGGTTGGAGCGGCGAGGACGGCGAGATCCGTACGAACGACGACGGCGAATCTCTCACCATCCAGCTTTCCACGTTCGGCAACGACCCCACCGAGGCGGCCATCTCCCAGTCGTTCCAGACGATGATGCGCGAGGCCGGAATCGAAATCGACATCTTCAATCGGGGCGCCGGTGAGTTCAGCGAAGCGATGAACAATCAGGACTTCGGGATCATCATGTCCGGGTACGGCAAGGGTGGCGCTGATCCGACCAGCGGACCTGCCTGGTTCTGGGGCTGTGAGAACACGCCCACCGGTGCCTGCGATGAGGAAATCGACGAGTGGACCGAGAACCTGCGCACCATCGTCGATGACGATGAGCGAGCCCTGGAAGCGCTGCGGATCGAGCAAGAGGCGGTTTCGCGCTACTTCCACTTCCTGGTGTACTTCAACGGCCCCAACATCTGGGCCTACCGCGACGGTTTGGCCAACTACGGCCCGAGACTGTTCGAGACCACCGATTGGACCGCCGTCGGCTGGGAAGAAGGCGCACAGGACGACGGCACTGACAGTGGTGTCGACGTAGAAGACCTCGATGACGACTCCCCGGGAGATGACTGAGTATCAGTTGTAAGAAACGAACACACCCGCTCATCGTGCTCGCGATCGCGGGGCTAGCGCTGGCCGCGTGCACGCAAGAACCGGCCGACGGCCCCGAGCAACGGGATCGCGCTGATGACTCCCAGGAGGTGCGGGACGTGAACGAAGTCGCGGTAGCCGACCTCCACGACGGCGGGCAGTTGACGCTGCCGGTCAGTGAGGTCGGTGGGAACTTCAACGTCGCTGCCGTGGATGGCTACTTCGGTTCTACGCTGAGCGTGCTCGAGCCGATGTACAACCTCTCCACGTGGCGTTCGAGCGCTGAAGGAGAAGTGGAGCTCAACACCGATTATGTGTTGTCGGTGCAGGAGGAGTTCGACGATCAGGGCACCCAGATCCTGCACTACGAACTCAATCCGGACGCGGTCTGGAACGATGGCACGCCCATTGACTTCTACACCTATGAGCACACCGTCAACGTCAACAAAGGCCGGGAAGACGGGTATGACGCCCTCGCCGGTGACCTCTTCGATCGGGTGGACACCATCGAGATGGGCGCCGACGAGTGGTCCTTCACCATGACGATGGCCACCACCCAGCACCCCCACCGGGCCTTCTTCGGTTCTTACGCGATGGTCCACCCGGACGTCGATACTCCCGAAGCGTTCAATGACTCCTTCGTCGGGGATCCAAAGCCCGAGTACCGGGCCGGTCCCTACATCCTGGACATCTACGACGAGGCCGCCAACGTGATCTCGATGGTGCCCAACCCCAACTGGTGGGGCGATGAGCCAGCGCTGGATCGCTTGAACTTCGTGCAATACGAACACGGGCCCACCATGCAGGCCTTCCAGAACGGGCAGATCGACGCCGTCGAACTGGACACCGTTGGGCGGTATGAGGAGCTCGCTAACTGGAACTCCCCCGATGACGGCGGATACGACATCCGACGCGGACTGCTGGCCCGCAACGAGGGTTTCCTGTTTAACGGTGAGGCCCGCAACCTCGGCGATGTGCAGGTGCGTCAGGCGATCTTCCAAGCGACCGATCGGGAGCTGCTGTCCCAGATCCGCTTCCAGGGTCTGAACTGGGAAGAAGAACTACCCGGATCGTGGCTGCTGATGTCCAACCACGAGCTCTACCGCGACAACTATCCCGAAGAGTTCGACCAGGACGCAGCGCGGCAAACACTTGTTGATGCTGGCTGGGAAGCCGCCGAAGACGGCGAGATCCGCACTAACAGCGACGGCGAACCGCTCACCGTGGACCTCATGACGTTCGGCGACGATGACACCGAATCGGCGATTGCACAGAGTTTCCAAACGATGATGAGCGAGGTGGGGATCGACATTCAGATCCGCAGTCGCGGAAGCGCCGAGTTCGCCGAGAGTATGAACACCGGTGACTTCGCGATCGCTCGGGACGGCTACGGTGCTGGCACCGATGCCTGGGGCGGTCCACCGACGTTCTTCGTCACCGGCCCCAGCAACAACACCGGACTGGGTGATGAGGAGCTAGATGAGTGGATCGAGTCCCTCACCGACATCGCCGACGACGAAGAACGTGCGCTCCAAGCACTCGATATCGAAGAGCACGCCATCTCCAGCTACTACCACTATCTGGTGGTGTACAACGGTCCAGAGATCTGGGCCTTTCGAGATGGTTTAGCGAACTACGGCCCCCGACTCTTTGAGACGATCGACTGGACGGCGGTCGGCTGGGAAGCGGGCGCCGATCACGACGGCACCGACACCGGTGTGGACGTGCAGGACCTGGAGGACGACTCGTAATGACCATGACCACGACGCAAACCCGCGCTGTGGGTGTGCAGGACGTTGCCATCGACGATCCGTTCTGGTCGCCGCGCCAGCGAATCCTGCGCACCACCACACTGCACGCCCAATACGACCAGTTGGTCTCCACCGGGCGCCTCGGTGCGCTGGCGCTGACCTGGACGCCGGGTAGCGATGAGCCGACTCCGCACCCGTTCTGGGAGAGCGATATCGCCAAATGGTTGGAGGCCGCGAGTTTCGCCCTTGCAACCGACCCCGACCCGGAGCTGAAGGAGAAGGTCAATACCGCTGTCGCGGCCCTCGCCGGTGCCCAGCAAGATGACGGGTACCTCAACGTCTACTTCACCGTGGTTAAACCTGGTGAACGTTTCACCGATCTACGTGATGCCCACGAGCTCTACTGCGCTGGCCACCTCATCGAAGCCGGCGTGGCCCACTTCCAAGCCACCGGTGAACGCACGTTACTCGAGGTGGTGTGCCGGTATGCCGATCTGCTCTGTGAGGTGTTCGGCCCCGGCGGGCAATGCGAGGGCGGGTACTGCGGCCATGAAGAGGTCGAGCTCGCACTCGTGCAACTCGCCCGCGTCACTGGGCAGGACAAGTACCTAGGCCTAGCCCGGACGTTCCTGAACTCCCGCGGCACCCAGCCGCACTACTTCGACGTCGAGCGTGAACGCCGCGGCACCGAGGGGTTCTTTGGCACCCTCTTCCCGCATCGTGACCGCCATCAGACGGAATTTCAGGAGTACAACCAGTCCCACGCTCCGGTCCGTCGCCAGACGCAGGCCGTAGGGCACTCGGTGCGGGCCATGTACCTGTACAGCGCGATGGCAGATGTGGCCGCCCACGACGGCGACGGTGAACTCTGGGACGCCACCACCACGCTGTGGCAGCACCTGACCCAGCGCCGCATGTACGTGACCGCCGGCATCGGCAGTTCGGGCCACAACGAGGGCTTCACCCGGGACTACCACCTGCCCAACGATTCGGCCTACGCCGAGACCTGCGCCGCCATCGGCCTGGTGTTCTGGGCCCGCAGGATGGCTACCTATAGCGGCGATGCCTCCTACATGGACATCGCCGAGCGTGCCCTGTACAACGGCGCGATCGCGGGGATGAGCGCCGATGGCACCAAGTACTTCTACGTGAATCCGCTCTCCAGCGACGGCAGCGCCCACCGCAGCGACTGGTTCACCTGCGCCTGCTGCCCACCGAACCTGGCTCGGTTGGAAGCCTCGCTCGGCACCTACGCCTATTCGGTGTCCCGCACTGCCCTACACGTGGATCTGTACCTTGGCTCCACTCTCACCACCGAAGTTGGCGGCCACCAGGTGCGCCTGCGTCAACACGTGGACTCCCCCGTGCCCGAGCGCGTACGTTTCGGCATCGACACCGAGGCCGACACCGACACCGAGGGCGAATCGTCCTGGGCGCTCCGGCTGCGGATGCCCTCGTGGGCGGACTCGGCCACAGTGAGCGTCAACGGCCAAGCACTACCGGTGGCGCCGGACGCCGGCGGGTACCTCACGATCGATCGGAGTTGGGCAGGCGGCGATGAGCTCCAGCTCGACTTCTCCGTGCCGGTCCGGCGGGTCTATGCCAACACCGAGGTGTCGGCCGCGGCGGGCCGCACGGCCCTTACCTATGGCCCGTTTGTGTATTGCATCGAAGGGCTCGACGTCGATGCTCCGGCGCACAGCATCGTGCTGGGTTCCGAAGAACTACAGCCGGAGCCCGATGCGCACACCGGCGTTCCCGCCCTGCAGGGCCCGGGCTCGCAGGAGGTCAACCAAGGTCCCGAGGCACAGGCGCTCTACAGCACCAACCCGCCGGCCTTTGCGCCCACGCATGTGCGCGCGGTGCCCTACTTCAGTTGGAACAACCGCGGCCAGTCCACCATGGCCGTGTGGCTGCGGTACCGGCCTGCACACCACAACTAGTCGCGTGCTGGGAGCACCAACCGTTGACGCGGTTCGGTGTTCCCGGCCCGGTCGGTGGCGGCGAACTCCAGCACCTGCTCGGTGTCCGATAGCGCCCGCACGAACGTCTCGGCGAATGTGCCCCAGAAGGTGCCCGGTCCCTCCCACTGGATCCGGTCCACGCCGGAGACGTCATCGTTGGCGGTGAACGTGATCTCCACACTCGATCCGAGTTCCCGAACCTTGGCTTGCGACGTGGGCGCCTCGGTGTCGATCGCCACCTCCGCGGAGTCCAGGTTCTGGTTCCCTTGCGCATCGGTCACGCGGGCACGCACATGGTGGGTGCCCTGCTGATCCAGAGCGAAGTCACCGGTGTATGCCTGCCAGGGGCCTTCGTCGATGCTGTACTCGATGCTGTGGCTCGCCTCATCGCCGTCGGCCTCCACGTGCCCCGCGGTGATGGTGATCTGCGGGATGCTGGTGTACCAGCCAGAGGGCGCTGGCTGCGGTGCGATCGAGAGGTTGACGATCGGGGGCGCCTGCAAGTTCTGCCAGTGCTCTGGCAGCACCCAGGTGAGCTGAGGTGCACCCTCGCCGGAGTGCTCCCAGCTGAGTTCCGCCCCGCCGCCGGCGGGGTCGGTGAAACGTACGTCAACAGTTTTGGCGGTGCTCTCGGTCATGGCCGCTAGCTCCAGCACCGCCTCAGCTTCGGCCCGGCTCAGGACGCCTTCCTTGCGCCCAGCCCACACCACTGCCGCGACCTGGTTCAGGAAGTCTTCGCGTGAATCGAATGGACCGCCAGCCCAGATGGAGTCCAGAACCGTGAAGCCATTGGGCCGTAACCGGTTGGGCACCTGGCTCGGCGCGCCCGCGAAGGTGATGACCGGATCGGACTGTCGCAGGTACATGTGATAGCGCGTTTCGGCGCCGCTGTTGGCCGCTTCCCAGGTCAGCCCGGCATAACTGATAGTGCCGCCCGTGCGCAGTTGTTCCAGGAGTTCTGGCGCGCTGGTGGCCGTGGCCAAGGTGCCATCGAGCAACCGTTGCCCGGCTAGCGGTAGCCCCAACTGTGTGGACTGCTCGGAGCGCGCCACCAACACCGTGGGCCCAAGTTCCACATGGTGCAGGGCTGGGTCATCGAGCGTGGGCACCGAGCGCAGCGCCAAGTCGAAGTTCACTTCGATCACGTCCCCGCTACGCCACCCCCGGACCACGGTGAGGTACCTACCCGGGTGAGCATCGACGTCGGCCATCTCACCATTGATAGTGAGGCTGACGTCGCTGGCTTGCTCGGGGATCCGGACGTGGAGTTCGAGGTCTTCGCAGGCACCTTCGGGGCCGTCGAAGGTCAGGCTGACCCGTTGGCCATAGGGGTAGGAGCCGCCGATCTGAAGGCTCAGCGAGCCCGCGCCGTGGACCTGCGCACGGTCAAGCGTGGCGGGCATGAGGTGGTGCACCCAGAGCTCGCCGGCGCCGTGAGAGAACTGGCCCTCGCCGTACTTCACGTGGTTTTCCAGGCCGGTGCCGCCGCAGCAGGTGCCGATGTTGTCGAACTCGCGAACCGCACCGGGGTGCACACCGAACATGTAGGT
>JBMDWZ010000293.1:0-6116 GCA_048594865.1 Beutenbergiaceae bacterium | reverse complement strand
GGCTACAGAAGGCCGATCGGCTCGAGTATTTCTGGAACTCTGTGGCGTCACAGGGAGCGGAGCCGGCGGCGTATCAGGGGCCCTGGAGTTTTGACGTTGACCTGCACGGCAGCTCTCTGAGCAAACTACTTGGCGAGTTGTGACTCCAGCCCTTCGCGGTGAGGCACCCCGGGACTTCGGCCGAGCGGTGGCGTCAAGATCGCCCGGATACGCCCATAGCGGGCGTTGGCGTTTCGTCCAGCAGTGCTAGCAAGTAGTCCCCGTACCCAGACTTTCTCAGCGGCTCGGCAACCCGCGCCAAGTCGTCGTCGCTGAGGAACCCGCGGCGCCATGCGACTTCCTCCGGCGCCCCGATCTTCAAACCTTGCCTACGCTCGATGGTGCGCACGTAATCTGAGGCGTCCACGAGCGAATCAAAGGTGCCGGTATCAAGCCACGCGGTGCCACGGGGTAGCACTTCCACCTGGAGGCGGCCCCGGCCCAGATAGGTCTGGTTTACCTCGGTGATCTCATACTCGCCGCGTGCCGATGGCTGTAGCTCGCGAGCGATCTCGATCACGTCGTTGTCGTAGAAGTACAGACCCGGAACCGCGAAGTGCGACTTTGGGTCCTGCGGCTTCTCCTCAAGCGATAAGGCTTTGCCTAACTCGTCGAACTCCACCACCCCGTATGCCGTGGGATCGGCGACGCGGTAGGCAAAGATCGCCGCCCCATCTATGTGCTGGTGCCGCGACAACTGCGACCCCATGCCTGGCCCATAGAAGATATTGTCTCCGAGGATCAAGGCGCTGGTGTCGTTACCCACGAAGTCTGCACCGATTACGAATGCCTGGGCGAGCCCATTGGGCTGAACTTGGACGGCGTAGGAGATTGAGATACCGAACTGAGAGCCGTCGCCGAGCAGCCGGTGGAATTGGGATGCATCGTGGGGGGTGGTGATGATGAGGATGTCATCGATGCCCGCCAGGATCAGCGTGGACAGCGGATAGTAGATCATCGGTTTGTCGTAGACGGGCACCATCTGCTTGGAAGCGCCCAGGGTGATCGGATTGAGCCGTGTGCCGGACCCGCCGGCCAAGATGATCCCTCGCATGGCTCATGATGGCCCAGCATGTTTGATTTTGCACGACCATCGGCGAGGCTCCGAGGCTAGCCTGTGCCAATGCCAACGATTCTCGTCACCGGTGGGGCCGGTTTCATCGGGTCCAACTTTGTTCAGTTCCTCATCGACCACACCGACGTGCGTGTGGTGGTGCTCGATAAGTTCACCTACGCAGCGTCCCCGGACGCGCTCGCGGACTTGCCTGCCGACCGCCTCGAGGTGGTCACCGGGGACATCGGCGACTCCGCCCTGGTGGAGTCCTTGGTGGGAGGACTCGATGGCGACGGTGACGCCGTCGTCCACTTCGCCGCCGAGTCCCACAACGACAACTCATTGCGCGATCCTTCACCGTTCGTCACCACGAACGTGGTGGGCACTATGCATCTTCTCGAGGCGGTTCGTCAGCACGGGGTGCGGTTTCACCACATCTCGACCGATGAGGTGTACGGGGACCTCGAGCTCGATGATCCCGCCAGGTTCACCGAGTCCACTGCCTACCGGCCCTCGAGCCCGTACTCGGCTTCCAAGGCCGCCGCCGACCACCTGGTCCGCGCGTGGGTGAGGTCCTTCGATGTGCAAGCCACAATCAGCAACTGCTCCAACAACTATGGGCCGTGGCAGCACATCGAGAAGTTCATCCCACGCCAAATCACCAACGTGCTGTCTGGCGCTCGGCCCAAGCTGTATGGGGCAGGACTCAACGTGCGGGACTGGATCCACGCCTCGGATCACTCCAGTGCGGTGTGGGCGATCCTCAACGGCGGAACGATCGGCCAGACGTACCTCATCGGGGCCGACGGCGAGAAGTCCAACCGTGAGGTGGTGGGCACCATCCTAGAAATTCTGGGCAAGGATCCCGACGACTTTGAGCACGTCACCGATCGCGCCGGACACGACCTGCGCTACGCGATCGACTCCACCAAACTCCGCACCGAGTTGGGGTGGGCGCCCGCGTTCTCTGACTTCCGGGCCGGTCTAGAGGCGACGGTGCAGTGGTACGCAGATCACGCCGACTGGTGGGGTGGGCACAAGAGCCAAGTTGAGGCGCAATACGCAGAAAGGGGCCAGTGAGTGGCTGAACTCTCGGTAAGGAAGACCGCGATCCCGGGCTTGCTGGTAGTGACTCTGCCGGTTCATGGGGACGCCCGCGGCTGGTTCAAGGAGAACTGGCAACGGGAGAAGATGACCGCTCTCGGGTTACCCGACTTCGGCCCGGTGCAGCACTCGGTGGCGTACAACACCGCGGTGGGGGTCACCCGGGGGATCCACGCTGAACCCTGGGACAAGTTTGTCTCCATTGTGCACGGGAAGGCATTCGGCGCCTGGGTGGATTTACGGCAGGGCCCCACGTTCGGCGCCGTGCACACCGAAGAACTCGATGAGGCCACGGCAGTGTTCGTGCCCAGAGGGGTGGGCAATTCGTATCAGACCCTCTCGCCCGACGTGGTCTATTCCTACCTCGTGAACGACCACTGGTCACCGCACGCGAACTACACACACCTCAACCTCAATGACCCACAGGCGAACATCGCCTGGCCGATCCCGTTGGACCGGGCGACGATCTCTGAGAAGGACGAGGCGCACCCGCACCTGAGCGACGTCACCCCGTTCACACCGCCGGCCACGCTCATCTTGGGCGCCAACGGGCAACTGGGCAAAGCCTTGGCCGAGGTGTTTCCAGATGCCCGCGGCCTCACCCGAGCCGAGCTCGACCTCAGCGACCCCGCATCGATCAGGGACTTCGACTTCTCAGGCGTCGGCACGGTGATCAACGCCGCCGCATACACCGCCGTGGACGCCGCCGAGAACGATCGCGGGGCCGCGTGGGCCGCGAATGCCACCGGCCTGGTGGAATTGGCCGCTGCCGCCGCGCGGCACACGTTCACTCTGGTGCACTACTCCACCGACTACGTGTTTGACGGGGCCGGGGGGTCGGGGGAATCGGGCGCCTACCGTGAGGATGATCCCCTCGCTCCGGCGGGTGTGTACGGCCAGTCGAAGGCGGCGGGTGAAGCCGCGGTGCACGGTGTGGCTAGGCACTACCTCATTCGAACCTCATGGGTGGTGGGGGAGGGAAAGAACTTTGCCGCCACGATGGCCTCTCTGGCCGACCGAGGGGTTAGCCCCACTGTGGTCGACGATCAGGTCGGCAGGCTGTCTTTCACCCGCGACATTGCCGCTGCCACCCGGCATTTGTTGGACGCGGGTGCCGCACACGGCACCTATCACGTGACCAACTCCGGGCAAGCGATGACGTGGGCCGAAATCGCCCGGCACGTCTTCGCGGCGCGTGGACGGTCGCAGGACGATGTCCGTGGGGTGAGCACCGAGGCCTATGCCCAGGGCTTGGCTACGGCGATGGCTCCGAGGCCGGCGAACAGTGTCATGGATATCGGCAAGCTCCAGGAGGCCGGGTTCACGATGCCCGATCACCTGCAGCGTCTGGGGGAGTTCCTCGCGACGCTGGAACCTCAGCCCTCCTCGGACTCGCCGTCACCCTCGTCGTCGGTGAGGGAGGCTGGTTCGCCGTCCTGGTCGTCGGGCAGTGCCATTGGCTCATCGTCGCGGATCGACTCCCACAGCGCTTCGCCGTCGGCGTTCTGAGTCACGACGTTTCCGGCCCAGTTGAAGGGAACAGTAACGAAATTGACGTTCTCGGTGTCCATGTTGCGCAAGGAGTAAGCCAGACCAGCCATCGTGGGGAGGTCGCCGGCGCGTTCACTCGTGGTCATCGAGGAAGCCGTTGCCCGCAGGAACCGGTAAAGGGCGGGGGTGTCGGTGAGCAGGTTGGAATCCAGCACCTCGGCGGCGATTGAGTCCAGCAGTTCCTGTTGGCGCCCGATGCGCTGAATGTCCGACCCGTCGCCTACGCCGACGCGGGCGCGGGCGTATCCGAGGGCGGTCTCACCGTCCAGGGTGTGGCAGCCAGCATCGAGCTTGAGCTTTGCTTTCGGCGCGTCGATGTCTTCGTCCACGCACATGTCCACCCCACCGAGGGCGTCGATGACGTCGGTGAACCCGTCGAAGTCCACCACCACGAAGTCATCGATGTAGATGCCGGTCATCTCCTCCACGGTCAGAATCGTGCAGGCCGCGCCGTGGGGCACCGAACCACCCTGGCCGCCGAGGGCGAAGGCGGCATTGAACCTGGTGCCGCCATCACCGGTACCAGCCGACTGGGCCCACGTGGACCCACCGTCGGCCAACGGGCAGCTCGGAATGTCCACCAGCAGGTCGCGGGGGATGGAGACCACGTCGATGCGGCTGCGATCGGCGGAGATGTGCATGAGCAGGTTGGTGTCCGAACGCATCCCACCCACATTGGCGGCGTCGGAATCACGATCGGGGTCGCGGGCATCGGAGCCGATGATCAGCACGTTGTACGCGCGGCCACTGAGGTTGTCACTCGGGGGAGCGTCGGCGACGGTGGGCCGTTCCCGGTCGCCGGTATCCAGGATGGCGTCGAGGTCGTGTCGTTCCACGTCGCTCTGCAGACCTTGGTAGGCCAGCGCGGTCCCGCTACCGACGAACACCAGGAGTGCGGTCGCAATGACCGCGATGATGCGGCCAGCGCCGGGTTGACGTTTACGCAGCGCATGCCGGGAGGGTTGCTTGGGACGCGCGGACGTGGAGGGTGAATTCACGTGACTCATCATAAAAAGTTCACGACGGCGAATGGCGAACGTCCGGCATTTGAGTTGCGGAGGTTATGTGCACGCCCAGGCGCTGTGCGTGTGCTTCGTCAGGACCCGCGAGGTACCACATACAGCGGGCAGGCCAGGAGGCCCCGAGTGAGCTCGGTGAGCCGATAGTCACCAGGGATAAACTCCAGCGGATCGGGGTCCGGCCGCACACCGGTCAAAACCCAGTGCAGGGCAGTGGGATCTGACTCTCCGGGCACCAGCGCGAACTCCACCACCAGCGCCAGCGCCGGCCCCAGGGCACGGCCGAGAGTGCGGGCAGCGGCGGCGGGGTAGCTCAAACCCAGGGCAGCGAGGTCTCCGCAGGCTTCGGGGCCGAGTCGGCGGACGTCCAGCAGCACCGTCGTGGAGGTGGAATCGCCGCGTTCAGGACTAGCGCCGGATTCGCCGCGTTCAGGCAGCCGAACCGCATTGTCCCGCCCAACGGTGAGTCGCAGGGCCTTGGCCGAACCGTTGAGGAGCAGCACGTCGGCGCTCGCCGCCGCGTCGGCGAACTCGGCGCAGTAAGGCACCCCCAGGTACTTCGCCAGGGCTGCGAGGGCTTCGGGGTCCCGGGACAGCACGTGCGGGGCGATGGTGCGCCCGGTGCGGTGCAGGACTCGCATGCCCGAGTCGGTCTGGATCATCACCACGTTGCCGCTAATGATGACCCGGCCCTGCCCGCCCAGCACGGTCCGGATGAACTCGTTGTGGGTGTGCTCGGCCGCCGCAGGTGCCTTGCCTTGGACAGCCTCGAGGGCAGGGGGCATTGCCGAAGCGGGTAAGCCTGGCGGCGCATCCAGCGGAGCCGGCAACGGCCGGAGTTTGCGTCCTGCGAGCAACGCCCGCATGAGCGGTTTGTGGACAGGGTTCGGTTCTCCGAACATCGGCAGCACGTGCATCCCGAGTTCGTTGTTCAGGTTCACCTCACACACGATGATGCGGTTGCCGGCTGCGGGGGCATCGATGCGCTCGGCGAGGATATCTACGCCCACATGCACCGCCCGCGGGAAGCATGCCGCAGCGCGTTCGGCGATCTGCAAGATCTCGGGGTGGACCAGGTGCGCGGCCTCGTAGTTATCTCCGCCCAAAGAGATATTGGAGACCAAGTGCAAGAATGCCCGCCGCCCAGCAGGCAGCACCGAGTCCGGCGCCAGCCCTTGTAGGCGCAAGGTGGACTCGCTGGCGGCGCCGAGCACCAGCGGGCTGTGACGCAGGTAGTCGTTGCGTGCCCGCTCCTCGTTTTTGGCCTCCACCAGTTCGGTGATGGTGCTGAGGCCATCGCCCACCACGTTTGCGGGAATTCGAATGCAGACGCCTGCGGTCTTGCCGGC
>JBMDWZ010000292.1:0-2738 GCA_048594865.1 Beutenbergiaceae bacterium | reverse complement strand
CGGGTGGGATCAACTCTTCGCGGTCAACGTGCGCGGGATGGCGCAACTGGTCCACGAACTCACTCCGGCCCTGGAGCGTGGCCGCGGCGTGGTGGTGACGGTATCTTCCGAGGCCGCCTACCGGGCCCGCGCCGGCCGCTGGATCTACGACGCCACCAAGGCCGCACTGCTCTCGGTGACCCGATCGATGGCCGCGGCCTTGGCCCCCTTGGGAGTGCGGGTGGTGGGCATCGCGCCCGGCGGCACCATCACCGAGATGCACGTCAACGACCACGCCGATCCACAGGCCGCCCGCGAGCGCAGGCGCGCGGCCGGCGGGTCAAACCTCTTAGGTCGGCTCGCTGAACCGGAAGAAATCGCCGCGGCGATCGCCTTCGCCGTCAGCGATGACGCCAGCTTCATCACCGGAACCACGATCGCCGTCGACGGCGGCGGCGCAGCCAGCAGGTAAGTGCCGCGGGACATCGATCACCCACGTGACCAAACAACATCAGTGCCCCCGACATCAGTGCCCCCAACATCAGTGACCACGCGACATCAGAGGAGAAACTCGTGACATCAGCCGTGAAGTACGGACTCATCGGACTAGGCAACGTCGGCACCGACCTGGTCAAGGGCGCCGTGAAAGCCGGCCTGGACCTGACCGTTTTCGACATCGACGATCCGGCTCTGGCCCGCGCCGCGGAGCTTGGCGCCACCCCAGCCACCAGCGCGGCACAGGTCGCCACGACGGCGCATGTGCTGGTGCTCTCCCTGCCCAACTCCGACATCGTGCAATCGGTGTTGGCAGATGGCGTGCTGGATGCGTTGAGCGCCGGGGACTACCTCGTGGACATGAGCACCAACCGGCCGGCCGCCGCGGTGGAACTAGCGGCAGAGGGGCAGCGCCGTGGCCTGCACGTGCTAGAGGCGCCGGTGAGCTACGGACCGCAAGGACTGGTGTCGTTCGTGGGCGGTGATGCCACCGATGCCGTTGCGATCGCCCCGTGGCTCGATGCCACCACCGTGCACCACGGCTACGTCGGCCCGCACGGGCATGGACAGTACGTGAAGCTGGTGCAAAACATGCTCTCCGGCGTGGGGATGGGCATCGTTGCCGAGATCCTCGGCTTCGCCCAGCACGCCGGGGTGGATGTGGAGGCAATGCACGAGCAGTTGAAGTTCACCGGAGGCTACTCCCGCATGGTGGAAGGGTGCCTCAATGCCATGACGCAGGGGCGTTACGGCAACGCCGGAACCATGGCGCTGCATCGCAAGGACATGGGGTACGCCATTGAAGCCGCCGAGCAGATGGGCGCCCACGTGCCGTTTACCAGCGCCTTGCATGAGGCGTTCGGTGACGTGCTGCGCACCGGCGATCCGCGGTGGGGTCAGACCGCGTTGATCGAACGGTTCACCCCGGCGCCGGAGCAGGCGGATCGGTGAACGCTATCGGGGTGGGCGTGATCGGCCTGGGCAACAGCGGCTGGTACTACCACGCGCAATCCACCCTGGAGCCGTCCAAGGACTTCGACGTGGTTGCCGTATCCGCCCAGCGCGCCGAGCGCACCCAAGCCGGGGCCGATCGCTTTGGCGCAGTGGGCTATCAGAACTGGCACGACCTCATTGCCGATGACCGCGTCGAGTTGGTCATCGTGGCCACACCCCACGATCTGCACGCCCCGATGGCGATCGCCGCCCTGGAGGCGGGCAAGCACGTGGTGGTCGAAAAGCCGATGGCCACCACCAAAGCGCAATGCGATGCCATGATCGCCGCCGCGAAGAGTGCCGGCCGGATCCTCAGTGTCTTCCAGAATCGCCGCTGGGAGCCCTCATTTCAGATCATCAAGGACCTCATCGGCTCAGGCGAACTTGGGACCGTATGGCGCACCGAGGAACGTCGGATGCACGCGGGGAAGTACACCGTGGCCGGAACTGATCGCGCCCACGCCGGCACCGAGCCGGCGGCGTGGGCGCACACCACGGCTGGCGGTGGCGGCGTCAGCTACCTCATCGCACCGCACCTCATCGATCACCAACTGCAGTTGCACGGCACGCCCACCACCATCACCGCACAAATGCACACCTTCGCAAGTGACGACGTCGAGCATTACCTCGATCTACATCTGCACTATCCGCAGGTGCTCTGCCGTATCGAGGTGTTCCGCGAGCTCGCTTTCGATCTGCCCAAGTGGGCGGTGTTCGGCACCCGCGGCACGGTGGTCTGCCACGACTTTGGCACGCTGATCCACACCCGGGCCGATGGCTCGGTGCGCGAGTACGGCGGTTTGGCACCGTTGCAGGGCTGCGATGAGTTCTATGACGACCTGGCCGCAGCCATCCGGGGCGCTGGCCCGGAACCGGTCTGCGCGCAGGACGGCGCACTGGTGGTGCAAGTGTTGGAGCTGGCGCACCGTTCGGCGGCGCAGGGCGGGATCCCGCTGCCGGTCGTGTAGATCGTGGGCGGGTCACCGGTGTCCACACCCCGGCGGCCCGCCCGCCCCCATCCCACGACTCGGGCCTCAGCACAACCCTCCCCACGCCCCCGACCCATGCCTTACAGTGCTGCCATGCCAAAGCCCGAGGGGGCATTAAAGCCAGCCGCGAGGCTTCTGCGCGGGCTGCGGTCCGAGTCCGGCGCCGCGCTGCTATTGGTCGCCGTCACAGCCGTCGCCCTGCTCTGGGCCAACTCGCCACTATCGGGGGTCTATGAGGACATCTGGCACACCCCGGCTGGGTTTGAATTCGGCCCGATCGGG
>JBMDWZ010000291.1:0-7534 GCA_048594865.1 Beutenbergiaceae bacterium | reverse complement strand
GCTGCATCACGGGGACACCATCGACGTGGGCGACCAGCAGGTCCAGGTGATCGCCCTGCGCGGGCACACGCCTGGATCGGTCGCCCTGGCATGGACCGACCCCGCGGGCACCAGCCACATCTTCACCGGCGACTCACTCTTCCCCGGAGGCGTAGGAAAGACCCACCCAGAGCAGGACTTCACCTCCCTCCTCGATGACGTCACCGCCCGCCTCTTCGAGGTCTACGGCGATGACACCGTCATCTACCCCGGGCACGGCGACAACACCACCTTGGGCCAGGAGCGCCCACACCTCGCCGCGTGGCGCGACCGGGGCTGGTGACCCTCATGCCCGAACGCATCCCCAAAGGTGTACCGATCCACTCCTGGGTGGATCGGCTGGTCCACGAGGCCCAGGAACGCGGCGAGTTCGACAATCTGTCCGGCGCGGGAAAGCCGTTGAAAGGCCTCGATCGGCCATATGACGAAAACTGGTGGATCAACCAGAAGATCGAGGAGGAGGAAGTCCCCTCCAGCGCGGTCTTGCCCCCTGCCCTGCAGTTGCGCAAGGAGGTCCGCGGCCTGCCCGAGGCGGTGCGCGACCTACCCGATGAGGCCTCGGTGCGCGCGATGGTCGCCGAGGTGAACGAGCGGGTCGCACAATGGATCCGGGCGCCCAAGGGTCCGGTGTTCCCGGTCGGTCCGGCCCGGGTTCAAGACGTCGTCGACGGGTGGCAGGCGCACCGCGCCACATTGGCCGAACAAGAGCCACCGGAGCCCGATCCGTCCCCGAAGCACCCCGACGACGACGGCACCTCAGCTACCAAGAAGCCTCGCCGTCGTCGGTGGTGGCCTTGGTGACCAGACGTTAGCCTCGTTGCCATGCCGATTTACGCCGTCGAGTACACCTACGACATCACCCGTACCGAAGACATCGCCACGTTGCGCCCGGAACACCGCAGTTTCCTGGGCGACCTGCACCAGGAGGGCACGCTGCTCGCCTCCGGCCCGTGGCTGGACAACGCCGCGCCCGGCGCGCTGCTCCTGGTGCGCGAGGAGTCACCCGAAGCCGTGGGTCGCA
The DNA here is from genome assembly GCA_048594865.1 of Beutenbergiaceae bacterium. Taxonomy (GTDB): domain Bacteria; phylum Actinomycetota; class Actinomycetes; order Actinomycetales; family Beutenbergiaceae; genus CALKWS01. The sequence continues at coordinate 6,474 of JBMDWZ010000291.1, read as the reverse complement.
CGCTGGACGGTGACCCGTTCCAGCGCGCGAACCTCATCACGCACCGCAGCATCCGCGCGTGGAACCCGGTGTTTGGGCCCTTCGAGCAGGACTGATACGCCCTCAGTGCTCGCTGGGCTTGCCGGCGGGCTTGTCAGTGGGCTTGTCGATCGACTCCTTGGCTTCCTGCCTGCGCCGTCCCACCGTCAGGGATAGCACCGTGGTGATGAGCAGGATCACCATGATCATGACCAGCGACAGTTCGGTTGGGATCTCCGGGATCGCGGTGATGGGTTCGCCGCCGTTGATGAACGACAGCGAGTTCTCATGCATCGCGTGGATGATCGCTTTGACACCGATCAGGGTGAGGATCACGCCAAGGCCGTAGTTGAGGTAGACCAGGCGGTCCAACAGGCCATCGATGAGGAAGTACAACTGACGCAGCCCCAGGAGGGCGAAGGCGTTAGCGGTGAACACCAGGTAGGTCTCCTGGGTCACCACGAAGATCGCCGGGATGGAGTCCACTGCGAACAGCACATCCGCGGAGCCGATCGCGATCATCACGATCAGCATCGGGGTGATGAAGAGCTTGCCGTTCTGGCGGGTGAAGAGCCGGTCGTCGACGTAGTCGTCGGTGGTGCGGAAGAGCCGCCGCACCAGGCGCAGCACGGCGTTTTCTTTGTACTCGCCTTCGGTGCTGGTTTTGTGCCGGAGTTGCCCGATCGCCACCCAGATGAGGAAGGCTCCGAAGAAGTAGAAGATCCAGGCCCATTGGTTCACGATGGTGGAGCCCAGCAGGATGAAAACCGTGCGCAGGATCAGCGCGATGACGATGCCCACCAACAGCACCTTTTGCTGGTACTCACGGGGCACCCGGAAGCTGGAGATGATGATGACGAACACGAACAGGTTGTCCACGCTCAGGGCTTTCTCCAGCAGGTAGCCGCTGAAGTATTCCCCGCCGTAGGTTCCACCCCACACGACCGACACCAGCACACCGAATAGCACGGCGATCGCTACGTAGATCGCCGACCAGGTGCCCGCTTCGCGCAGGCTAGGCGCGTGCGCTTTGCGTACGTGGCCGAAGAAGTCGACCATCAACATCACAACGATGAAGGCCGCGGTGGCGGCCCATACCCAGACTGAAACGTCCATTACTTACCTCCGGTGGAAATGACTCAGCACCGGAGGTCTCTCCCACCCACACACATGGGCTGATGGCACCGGATCGACAGCAATGACGATCGTGATGACGAAGCCACCATTGACGGGATACTCCCCTCCAACACCGGTGACGTTAGCACGCTCGGGTGCCGTGGCGATATGACTCGCCGGTATTGACTCGGTCACAGCTTTGCGTCATCGGAGTACCGAGCCGGGCGGGTAGCCTTCACGTCAGACGAAGGGAAGTCATGACTGCAGATGTGCAAGGTCAGATCGACCGACTAGTTCGGGCTACCGTTTCGGGTGCTCAGCGAGATTTGGACCTGGGCGACCTTCCGCCGGACGCGTTCGACGGTGCGCCGGCAGCGCAGGTGATGATCGCCCATCGCGGCACCCTCATCGCTTCGGCGCAGCAGGGCAATCTCGTCATGTTCGACGCCGATGGTTCGCTCCTGGATCAGCCCGTGCCTGCTGTGACCGACTCGGTCTTCGACATCGCTTCGTTAACCAAGATCGTGGTCACAGCCACCTTCCTTGCACATGTTGAGCAAGGACTCATCGGGGTGGACGACGCCGTAGCCTCCTACCTGCCCGAGTTCGGTTCGGTGGAGGGTAAAGATGGCGTGTTGGTGCGCCATCTGCTCACTCACACCTCAGGGCTGCCGGCCATCTTCGACAACTTCGATCCCGACATCAGCCGCGAAGATCGGATCGCCTACCTGCTCGGGGTGCCGCTGATCAACGCCCCCGGTGAGGTTCACAACTACTCCTGCGTGGGCTACCAGACCTTGGGGCTGCTCTTGGAGCGGGTGACCGGGGAGTACCTGCCGGATCTGATTGGTTCCCTTGTGACCGGGCCGCTGGGGATGAGCGAGACCACCTACTCACCCGATGCCGAGCGATGCGCGGCCACCGAGTATCAGGTGGACTACGGCCGGGGTTTGGTGCGCGGCCAGGTGCACGATGAGGCGGCGTGGATCCTTGGCGGTGCGGGCAACGCGGGCCTGTTCTCCACCGCTGCCGACGTCTTGAGGTTCACCGAGGCGATCCGGACTGCGTCGGGGCCGATCTCTGCGCAAATGCGGGAATGGATGTTTAGCGACACCCTGACCGCACAGCAGCGCGAGGCCAGCGGATTTGGTCAGGCTTTTGGCATGCGGATTGGGCAGCGGCTGTTTATGGGCGCCGATCGCGAAGGGTTGATCGGGCACACCGGGTTCACCGGCACGTCCCTGGTTATCGATCCGGTGCGTGAGCTCTCGGTGGTGCTGATGTCCAACCGGGTGCACCCTGACCGCAGTGCGTTCACGGTGAACGCACTGCGGCAAGGGATCGTCGAGAACGCTCAGGCCTGGGTGGACGGCCTGTAGGTCGGCTACCTCGTGACGCCGCTACCTGTTCAAGCCGCTACCTGTTCAAGCCGCTACTTCATGGTGCCAGCAGCCACCGAACCTTGCAGGCGGCGCTGGAAGATGATGTACACCACGAGCACCGGGAGCACGGTGATAACGACGGTCGCAAACATTGCCCCAAAATCGACGCGATAGCCCGCTGAAGAAATGAACGAAGCCACAGCCTGGCTCAGTACCCAGTTGGAGCGGTCGGTGTTCAAGGCTACCGGCAATAGGTCTTGATTCCACAGTCCCAGGACGTTAAAAATCTCCACGGACGCCATTCCGGCCGTGGCCATCGGGAGCATCACCTGGAAGAACGTACGCCAGTGACCTGCGCCGTCGATCGCGGCCGCTTCGGCCATCTCCTCCGGCAAACTCCGGAAAAAGGAGTAGAGAAAGAACACTGTAAAGGGCAATGCAAACGCTACATACACCACGGTTAGGCCCGGCAAGGTGTTTCGGATACCGATGTTTTCCATGACGAAGAATAACGGAACGATCGCCAAGAACACCGGAAACGTGAGGCCTGCCAGCATCAGATAGTAGATCGCTCGCCGACCAGGGAACTCGTACCGTGCCAGCACATAGGCGCACATGGCACCCAACAGCATGACAAAGAAGAGGGCTCCGCCTACCACCAGGACGGTGTTGAGAAAGTAGTCACCAATCCGGTACTCAACCCAGGCACTGATGTAATTATCTACATAGAAGCTCGAAGGTATAGCGAACGGCGAGTCAAACAGCTCCGTGTTGTTCTTGAACGACGAGACCAGGATCCACAGCAGCGGAAAGATGACTAGTGCGGTCCAGATGATCAAGACGAAATGCGAAAGACCCATCACCCGGCGGTCTGAGGCCTTGACCTTCCGTGTCCGTAACGGGCCAGGCTTGGGTTCAGTCTCTGCGGGTTTGGCTAGTTCAGTCATGCCGACGCACCTTTCTCGTCGCGACCGCCCAGGAGGCGGTTTACTGAGAACACGAGGGCAGCGAAGAGCAGCGTCACCAACGCGAGCACCACACCCATCGCGCTCGCCAACCCAAACCTGCTGTCCACGAATGCGGTTTGGAATAAGTGCTGCGACATCACTCTTGTCGAGTTCGCCGGTCCGCCAGTGGGGTTCAACGCCTGCACGTAAACGAAACCATCGAGCGCGACTATTCCTAGGTAGATCCACGCCGTCTGGACGTTATTTCGGATAAGGGGCAGCGTGATCGAGCGGATTGTTCGCCAGCGTCCTGCACCGTCCAGTCGGGCCGCTTCGAAGATCTCCGCCGGAACACCCTTAATAGCCGCGATGAAGAGCAGCATGTAGAACCCGATGAAGCCCCATACGATCACGAACATTGTGAAGGGCATCGCCGTCGTTCGGTCCCCCAACCACGCGAAAGACTCGAATCGCTCTAACCCTAAGGAGGTCAAGATTCCGTTGAGGAGGCCCAAGTTCGGGTCCGCGATGAGTCGCCACATTAATGCGATCACAATCGCGGGGATTGCGTAAGGGAAGAAGGAGACCACGCGATAGAAGCTCGAGCCCGCAAGTCCCTTAATCTGGCCCTTACTCGATCCACCGACAGTAATGAGGCTTGCGAAGATCAGCGAAATGCTGACCGTTACCAGCGGTATGACCAGGGCCAACCGCATGCTGTTCCAAACCGCTAGCCGGAACGTTTCATCGTTCCATAGCCGCACGTAGTTGCCCACGCCGATCACATCGAACTCGGCAGTGAAGCCCGTCCAGTTGGTGATCGAATAGTAGCCAGCCTGCGCAAAAGGCCAAATCACGAAAATCAGGTAGAGCGCCAATGGCAGGCCGAGGAACACCAGCATGAAGGACGCGAAGTCCAGCGTCAGGCGCTTGCGCCGCCGACGCCCGGGGTATGCCTTGCGCCCGGGCGTCGGCCGTCCGTTCTCAGACTTGCCCTGAGGCGTGAGACCGGTTGCGCTCACGTCACCTCGATCTTCTCGACCGCGTCGTCTTCACGAACATCATCGGTGATGCCCTGGAGCGATTCTGTGAGCTCCTCTACCGTGCTGCCACCATCGAGGAAGGTGTTCCAGAGGACGAGTTGGTCCTGGTTCATCCCGTACCGACTTACGAAGTCGTGGGTGTACACGGAGTCGCCGGCCGTTTCCAGCATCTCGATCTGCGAAACCAGCGCGGTAGACCCGAAACCATCCTCTGGGACTGTTCCCTGGACGATGGTCGGCGCCAGCTTTTCTTCAGCGAAGTACGTTGCGGCAGCGTTGGAGAGCATCGTGCGAAGCAATTCCTTACCACCAGCAACGTTCGCAGCATCTTGGGGCACGATGAATGGCTCACCTGCGGTCGAGTGAAGAGCGTTCGGCCCCAAGGCCGGATTATCCGAGAAAGCGATGCTAGGCACCCCCCGCATCTCGAACCCCTCCGCCGTTTGATCTTTCATCTCGTTCTCGATCCAGGCACCGGAGGGGTAGAGCACGGCCCGCTGTTGCTGCGACCACTGCGCTTGCGCGGCTGTGAACTGTGTCCCAGCGCCACCTGGAAGGAAATAGCCTGCATCAATGATGTCCTTGAGTTCGTTGAGGGCATCCTGCATTGCCTCGTGTGACCAGCAGCCTTCCTGCAGGTTTTCGAGCGCGAGTCGTAGATCGTCGCCCGACTCCTTGATGGCTGCGTCGATGACCATCGTTTGGTAATACGTGGCGGCCTCGGTGCCCCAGCAGAAGAGATAGAGATCCTCATCCTTGGCGGCTGCACCGATATCCTTGAGGTCTGCCCAAGTGGTGGGCGGCTCCCATCCATTGGATTCGAAGAGCGATCCCGAATACCACAGCCCGTACACGGTCAACACGTAGTTCAGCGCGACGAACCGGTCCCCAAATGTTCCCGGCTCTAGGACGCCTTCAAAGAGCGTGTCTCGGATCGTGGCGCCTTCGAGGTTTGGCGCGTCAATGACGTCGGTGAGATCCTCCAACTGGTTGATGATTGCGCTGAAACCGATCTGCTGGGCGCCGGAGTTGTCAATGAGGTCTGGCGGGTTGCCACCAACAAAGCGCGGTTGAAGTTCGGGAGCAATGTTCACCGTCCCCGCGACCGAGATATCGACGTCGTAGTTACCGCCCATGATGTCCGCGGCCTCTTCGACGTAGTCAATCGAGTAGCCACCATCGAAGATGACCGCCTCAACACTCGACCCTTCCTCGAGCCCAAACGGGTTGTCCGGATCGACATCGCCACCCTCATCCGGGCCGGTGTCCGGCTCATCGTCGTCTGCCCCACCGCCGCCGGTGGCACATGCCGCGGCAACCCCAACGGGCAAGCTCACCGCCGCAATCAACATGCTGCGCCTCTTGATCGAGGCTCCCTTGTTCGTCATGTCTTGACACCTTTCCTAATGGGTTGAAACGGGGACTGATCGGGTCGACTCGAGCCCTTCGACCTTCGCCGCCGAAAGCGGTCTGCGGTGACTGAGCACCGCAGCCGCAGAGGAGGCGATTCGCCGGGACGTCTCATCGAAATTCTGCTGGGCCACGAGCAGGTAAAGCAGGTCCAGCACGAAGAGTTGGGAGTGCTTCGCTGACAGATCCGCCGGGTGCAGGAACTGCTCCGGTACCGAGGCCGTGAGGGTGACATCTGCGACTTGGCCCAGGGGCGAACTCGGGTTGTTCGTGATCGCTACCGCAAAGGCGCCCTGGGACTTGGCGCAACTGAGCATCTCGGTGGTCTCCAGCGTTCGGCCGCTATTGGAGATGCCGATAGCAACCGTGCGCTCATCCTGCATCGAAGCACTGGCCAGGCCGGAATGGACGTCTCCGCACGCAGTCGTATTCAGTCCGATGCGATACATCCGATGCTGCATTTCGATCGCCACGATGTAGCTGCCACCAGTGGCATACAGGTCCACCTGTCGGCTAGTTGAGATCCGCTCGGCCACCTTGGCGCACAGTGCCAGGTCG
>JBMDWZ010000290.1:0-15561 GCA_048594865.1 Beutenbergiaceae bacterium | reverse complement strand
CCCCGTGGCTGTTCACCTCGGGGGCGTGGTCAGGCTGTAGGCGATTCGACCGTTGCGAACGCCAGGACATGCCCGTCAGGGTCGCTGAGGTAGCCGGCGCGGTCGCCCCAATCGCGGGCGGCAGGAGCGGAGACCTCCGTGGCGCCTGCTGTTAGCGCGTGCGCGTAGGCGGCGTCGACGTCATCCACGCGCAGGTAGAGCTCACAGCGTGGGATGCCGGCGCCCTTTGACGGGTGCGGCAAAGGGGGAGAGATCAGCGTTCCGATACCGCGTTCAGGCATCAACCCGAGGGTCAGCCCCGGCAGGACGGCGAACTCGGTCATCCCAGGTACGTCGAGGGTCGGTCGACTGCCCAACACCAAGGCGTAAAAATCTCGCGCTGCGACCTGGTCTGCCACGTAGAGGATGACGTTGACATGGCCCACCTGGTTTTCGCTCATGCCGGCTCCCGCTTCGTGACCTCACTGCGTCCGGTCGGCAGCCTACCCCTCCGCCGACTTCGTCAATCTCCCGCCGAGGTCGTCACTGCGGTTGACGACGTCGGAGGCAAGTTGACTCGCTCGGTGCGGGGATTAACTCGCTCGCCGGAGCTCTCGTACCCCGGCGTTGGCGGGACTGGGTGCTGGTGGGCCTGGGTGCTGGCGGGCCTGGGTGCCGGCGGGCCTGGGTGCTGGTGGGCCTGGGCGTTGGTGGGGCCGGGCGTCGATGGTCAGTTGCGTAATGCGGTCAGGGCAAGGCGAGCCCGCACACGGCTTGTCACGTTTCGCGGCGCTGCGCCGTCACTCCAGTGCAAGGTCAAAGCGGCCTGGCAGAAATGGAGTCGAGATGCCCCGCATGAACATGAGCAAGGTAAAGCCCACGGCGTATGCCGCACTCTTCGCGCTGGAAGGCTACGCCCGCACGCACAACGATCACCGCACCTTCGAGCTGATCAAGATCCGCGCCTCGTCACTGAACGGGTGCCGCTACTGTTTGGCCATGCACACCCGCGATGCCCGCAAGCATGGCGAATCTGAGGAGCGGATCGGTGCGCTGCAAGAAGACTGGCGCGACGGCGAGCTGTTCTCACCCGCCGAAGAGGCAGCGTTGGCCCTCACCGATGAGGTGACCCGCTTGAGCCCCGACGGAGTCAGTGACGACACCTGGACCGAAGCGGTTCGCTGCTGGGGAGAGAAGGGTGTGGCGTCACTGCTGATGGCTATTGCCGCCATCAACGTCTGGAACCGGATCGCGATCCCCACAGGTATGGAGCCCGAAGACCTGTGACGCCCGAGAGCGACAGCGATGACCTCGCCGCTACAGACTTCCACCGGTACAACACTCGTCTGCAAGGGATCGCTTATCGGATGCTCGGCAGTTGGGCCGATGCTGAGGATGTGGTGGCGGAGTCCTGGCTGCGCTGGCACGAGCGGCGACCGGAGCAGGTGGATAGTCCCTTGGCCTGGCTCACCACGGTCGCTACTCGGCTATCGATTGACTTCTGGCGAACCCAGCAACGGCGCCGCGAAGATTACATCGGCCCATGGCTGCCCGAACCGATAGACCCAGCGCTATTGCCCGACGAAAGCGCGGAGCAGCGGCAGAGCCTCGCCTTTGGCCTGCTGCACCTGATGGAGCGACTCACCCCGGACGAGCGGGCCGTCTATGTACTGCGGTATGCCTTTGACCACCCGTTCATCGAGATCGCTCAAATGCTCGGCCGGACCCCGGCGAGCTGTCGCCAACTCGGCCGCCGGGCGCGGGAGAAGATCGATATGGGTCCCGAGCAGGTCGGTGGTCAATCTCAGGAGCCGTTGCTGGCTGAACTGGTGTCAGCCGTGACGTCCGGTCAGAGTGCTAAGGCCGTTGCCCTGGTCACCAACAACGCCGTGCTGATCCCCGATTCGGGCGGGAAAGTCCGATCGGCCCTGCGGCCCATTCTCGGCGCCGACAAGGTCGTGCGCTTCCTCATGGGCATCGCAAGGAAACAGTCGCACGCCCATGTTGAGCTGGTTGCGGTCAACGCCGGCCACGGACTGAGATTCACCGCCGACGGCGAGACGAGGCTGTTGATCATCGAGGCTGACGGCGATCGGATCCATCGAATGCACCTGCTGGGAAACCCGAACAAACTCACCCGGCTGCCCACCACGGGCTCGGTCTGGCAGTAGACCCAAACGCTCGCGTCCCCGCGGACGCGATCGGCCCTTACAGGCGCGTGACGATCTGTTCGCGCCGGAACCGAGCCACCACGAAGAAGAACGTGCCCACATCGATCACGAGCAGCACTGCAGCTGCAGCCAGTGCGATTGGCACGTCGAACAACATCAGCCCGGTCGCCTGGCTGACGACTAACGCCAGGATCGGAAACACGATGAACATTGCCGCGCCCTGAGCGCCCTGCATGGTCGTCGATCGCCCAGACACCGCCACGATCAAACTGGTGGCGAGGAACGCCACCAATGGCACCAGGACCACGATCAGCGCCGCCCACGTCCACGTGGGAAAGAAGATGCCACCCATGGTGGGTCCGGCCAGCGCATTGACGATGATCGCGTACACCAGGAACGACGCCCAGGTGAGCGCCACCGCCGGCACCACCGATCCCAACACCTTGGCCAGGACCAGCTCTCGGTTGCTGATCGGGGTGTACAGCAGTCCCTCGATCGTCTTGCGCTCTTTCTCGCCAACGAAGCTCGAACTCGCTGTGATGCTCGCCGTCATCACCGGTATCACCAGGAAGAATGGGGCCAAGAAGTACACGATCACCGTGTAGATCACGGTCTGTTCCACCGTGTAGTCCGCCGGCACAATGCCTTGCGGAAGGTTGTCTAGGAAGCTCTGCAGCCCGGCGACTGTGGAACCGAGGACTCCACTGGTGCCAAGCAGTATGACGGAGCCGGGGATGAGCACGGCGAATACCAGCGGGACGATCACCAGCGAGGCGATGAGCTGGGAGTTGCGGACAACTTCGAGCCAGTCTTTGCGCATGACGGCCCAAACTCGTTGCCGGTTAATCATGGCGAAACCTCCTCGTTGAGGGTGGCGAAGTAGAGCTGTTCGATCGTGGGCGTCCGCGGCACGATCGCCTGCACGCCAACTTCCTCGCGAACGAGTGCGCTCACCAGTTCGGGTACACGCGCGGTGTCCGACGTCGAAAACTCGAGTTCGCCGTCGTCGCCCACCTGTGGTGGGTGGCCGGTCACGGCAGCGACCACCTGTGCGGCCCGCTCGGCTGAGCCCGCTACCGACAGCATGTACCGGTGGTGGGGCCACCGCTCGCGCAGGAGGCCCTCGACCGATCCGGTGCGCAGTAGTTCTCCGGACTTCAAGATCCCGACGTCATCACAGAGCGCCTCCAGCCCGTGCAACTGGTGTGTGCAGATGATCAGTGTGGTGTTGAGCGACCGGATCATCTGGGTCAGATACGTCAGCAGATCAGCGGACGCTTCGGGATCCAGGCCGGCGGTGGGCTCATCGAGGAACAGCAGATCTGGCTGGTGCATTACCGCGCGCCCAATCGCCAGCTTCTGGCGCATGCCCTTGCTGAACTCACCTGCCAGGGAGTCGGCCCGGGTGGACAGATCCATGACCTGCAGCACCTCATCGACCCGCGAGTCGAGAATTTTGGGAGACAGGCCGTACAGGGCGCCCCAGGTCCGCAGGTTTTCCCGGGCGCTGAGGGTGTCATACAGGCTCGTGTCGGTTTGTACCCCGATCCGGCTGCGAAGCGCGTCGGCGTTTCGCGCGGTGACCCGTTCGCCGAACAGGGTGACCTCGCCGGCATCGGGGGACAGGATCCCGTTCAGCATCCGCACCGTCGTCGTTTTGCCCGATCCGTTCGGACCGAGCAGGCCGTAGGCGCGTCCCCGTGCCACGCTGAAACTCAGATCGGAGACCACCTGGCGTTGCTCGAATCGCTTGGATAGTCCCGATGCGGCAACGATGACGTCGTCCGACGGCGCAGTGTCGCCAAGCGCGGAAGTGTGGCCGATTCCGGTGTCGGTGTCGCGGTGGAAAGTCATCGCTGCCACACCCGCCGAAGCCCCGCCCGAAGGGGCAGAACAATGACCGCGAGTGAACTCGCTGCGGCTGCGGGCAGTGCCGCGACGGTGAGCAGTCCCCATCGACCACCGGCCCTGCGGGCTTGCAGAACCGTCGCCGCAACGACGCTTGCCGAGATCACCGCGAGCGACGTCGCACTGGCTGCCCGCACCAAGGCGTCCTCCACGGGTACGTCAGGGCGCTGCGCCCATAGCGCCGGCCCCAGTCCAAGCCCCAGGGTGGCGAGCAAAGTCCACTTTGGCGCTTCGCTGCGCGGTAAGCCGGTGGCGGTGAATCCCGATGCGACCGAGTCCGGCAGTGAGCGCCACAGCACCGCGAGCGTGGCAGCCGAAGCGCCGGCGATCACCAGCGGAACGCCCCGCGCCAACTGCAGATCACGCTCGGGGATCGCTTCGAGGACTTCGCCGTCGGTGTCGTCGGGGCGGATCAGTCCGAGTCTCGCGGCCAGGGCGCCGAGGTTCACCGACCACCCGATCCCGAGAAGTCGAGGCACAAGGAGTTGGGGGTTAGCGGGGTCCCACACCCGGGAACGAACGTCTGCGTTGGTCGCGCCACGGGTTTCGATCGGCACGCCCAGCACACGCCAGTTGGGTGAATCTGCGGGGGAGTGGTGTGCCAGGGCATCGATGAGTTCGGCCGCGTACTGGGCCGGTTCGCCGAGCACAGCGCGCGGGTCGCCCCCGAGTTCCTCGATCTCTTGCACTTGGGCCGCCAGGGCGCCGAGTGCCCGTTTCCGGTCGCCGCGGGGCAGTGGTCCTAGATGCGCGCCCACGGCGCGCAGGTATTCCGCCGTCATGGCGCTCCTTGTTCGAGAATCTCTGTCATGGCATCGCTCAAGGCACCCCACGCACCCGCGCCCTGCGTGAGCGAGGTACGCCCCTGGCGGGTGAGCCGGTAGTACTTGCGCGGCGGACCGCCCGGCGCCTCCACCCAACGGGTAGCAACCAGACCCGACTTGTCCAACCTGGCGAGCAGTGGGTAGACCGTGCCAGGCGTGGCGCTGAGGGAGGGGTAGGCGTCGAGTCGAGTAATGATCTCGATCGAGTAGCACTCTTGGCGATTCAGCACCGCGAGGATCGCCAGTTCCAGCACGCCTTTGCGGAGCTGTCTGATCCGGTCACTAGTAGGCACAACATGCATCCTTGCAATACAAGGAACCAAAGTCAAAACTGGCTACCTGCATCACGTCGTCAGGTAGCCAGTCTGCAAGCGGCCAGCGAGGCCGCGCCGGCGCTCAGCCGTCCGTGGGGTCCTTGAGCGCCGACATCGCGCCGAGCAAGGTGTCGTGGATGTAACCCAGCTCGGGGGACACAGCGTTCCAGTCCTGCGCCGGAGCGTCATCGCTCCACGCCTCCCCATCGCCGTCCCATTGCATTTCACCGTGCTGCCAGATCCACCACAGGTTCGCGCTGGCGTCCTGGACGCGGGCGAACTGGGTGCCGAAGAAGTCCGTCGAACGGGTGATGAGCGTTGCGCCGGCCGCCAGGGCACGCTCGATCGTGGCGCCGATGTCGTCCACGTACACCTGTAGCAGGCTGGGCGTGAACGGCCAATCGGGCTTGCGTTCGGCCAGCATGATGGTGGTTGTTCCAACCAGCACCTCGCCCTGCAGCAGGAGTCCGTCGTCGTCCATGGTGCGAGCCTCGGGACGCTCGACGCCGCCGAAGACGTCCACGATGAACTGCGTCAGCGCTTGCGCGCCGGTAGTGATGATGAACGGGTTGACGGTGGCGTAGCCCTGGGGTGCGTTGGGGATGGACATGGACTCTCCTTGAGTAGTTCCGAATCGATGCCCTTAGTCCATCAAGCGGATGGGTCTGGGGGATTGAAGATTTCCGCCGTCCTTCCCGAGGCCAAGATGCGTGCGGGGGTCAGCCCATGGAACATCCGCAAGGACCGGGTTAAGTGCGCCTGGTCGGAGTACCCGCACTCACTCGCGCACTGTGCCGGGGACAGGCCCTGCTGCAGCAATGTAAAGGCCTCCCGGGCCCGAACCAACTGCGCAATCTGCTTGCGAGTCAGGCCGGTGGATCCACGCACCCGGCGCTGCCACTGCCGCTGCGAATAGCCCGCGTCATCACCGCTCAGTGCACGCCGCACGTCTTCATCAGAATGGACGACGCCGAGCGCGAGCAGGTGGTCAGCGAAGGCCACGAGGTTGCCATAGTCGGGTAACGGGACGTGGTGGCCCATGATCTGCACGCGCCCACCCGCCACCTGAAGCGGTAGTTCGGTACCCATGACCGCTTGTTTGTTCAGCCCAGGCAAGGCCACATGGGCCTGGAACTGCAGACCCCAGGAGTACTCGCCGACCTCGGACCTGATCCAGCGGTGCCCCAGGCTAGGTCCGGACAGCCCCGCGCTCACCGCACCGGCAGTGTCGCGCGCGAACCACACGTCCCAATACTCCACAGCGGGCACGAGGTAGCGCTCGTCTCGGACCGCGCGCGCCTGCCAGATGCACTGAATGTGCGGGGAGTCTGGCCGAGCTTCCTCATACAGGCCCTGTTCGTCCGCGGAATCTAGTGGCATGGCGACATTATCCAGATCCCGCCTGTGGTAGCGGCGAAATGGCAGGCTCAGGACTTCTCAGAGAGGTACCGAACAGGGATTCCGCGCGCGGCGGCGTAGGCGATCTCCGACGCCGTTGACTCGCCCACGTAGCCATCGACGTCCAGTACGTAGATGTAGTCGGCCAGATCAATCTTGCGCTTGTGCAAGTCATCGAGGGCGACCTTGTCCGCCGAGTCGTGCGCCACGCCTTCGCCGTGACCGTGCTCGGCTGTGGCGTGGGGGTAGAAGCCAATGGACAACACGATTTCGCCCGCCATGGTCAGCTCGTAGTTGGCGCGCTGGAAGGCCTCATAGAACCGGCTGGATCCGCAGAGGCACACGATCGTGGGCCTGCTGCTGGCGTTGAAGGTCCGGTGTAGTTCGGTGTTCACGGTGCCTGCTCGGATGTAGGGGAGTGAAGCACCGAGGCCTGGATCAGGTGCGCCACCCGGGGGTCGGTTGGGTTGGCGCCCACGCATGTCCAGATTGGCCGATGGTGGGGTATGAGTCGCGACAGGTCACTGATGATCGTGAACACCTCCAGGTCCAGGTGCCGGTGCCAAGAGTCCAGGCCGATCACCTGTTCCCAGGTGGCCCCCATGGCCCGCAGCTCGGATTCCAGGTTCGTAAAAGCTTGGGCGATCTCCTGCTCCTCGGTGGCCGGGACCTGCCCGGCAGCCCTCTCACCAGAATGGATGGTGGTGTGCGTGATCCGGTCGTCGGCAGGCTCGGCGCCGGCGCTCACTTTGATCTCGATGTGCATCTGCGCCCCGAGCATCGGTACGGGCTCATCGCGCCACCGAATGTCCGCTCTGGCACCTCGGCGCCGTAGCTCCCGAGCGGCCAGCTCCGGCACCGCATCGCCGACGTAGAAGGACGCCGCATGCCTCACGTCGGCCCAGGTCACGTTCGCGGCTGCCAGCACCCCGGCAACGTTGTCGAACGCCTGGGTAACCTCGGCCTCCAGCACGTCGGGAATGCTGCCGCCCGGGACCCACCCGCCCTGACCTGACAGGAGCACGCGATCGCCAACCCGCACGGCTTGTGAGTAAACCTCGGAGGTTGGCGCGGGCGGTGTCGGATCCAAGAACTCCGCGCGCTCAGCGCCCGCCATGGGCGTGGGATGGTGCGCCATTGCCGCTCCTTACCGAGGTCTTTCGAACCAGCGTAACCAGTGCGACGGGACGCGCCACGCCATCGACGTGACAAAACTAGGCGCCCATACCTACCTGTAGGTATGTATGCTTGAGGTGTGACCCCAGCACCCGCGACCGCAACCGGCGCACGCGAGAGACTGATCGTCGCCGCCCAAGAACTCTTCGCCGAACGCGGCGTCGCTGCCACCACGCCACGGCAGGTACTACAGCGCAGCGGCGTGGGCCAAGGGAGTCTGTATCACCACTTCCCAACAAAGCAGGATCTGGCAAACGCGGCCGTCGGGCGCACCGCCGAGCAACAACTCCAGGCCGCAGAGTTGGTGCTGGAGAGCGCTCTGGATGCCCCCGATCGGATCGAGACCTACCTACGGCGCGACCGTGACGCCGTCGCCGGTTGCCGGATTGGTCGACTGACCGCCGACCCCACGGTGATGGGCGAGTCCGAACTCTTTGCCCACGTTGAGAACTACTTTTCAGAGCTCATCAGCTTGCTGCGCGGCGTCCTTGAGGAAGCGGGGCTTGCGCCGGCGCGCGCCCACGATCGCGCCACTGCTCTAGTGGCGGTGGTGCAAGGGGGATATGTGCTGGCTAGAGCTACCGGTGATCCCGAGCGAATGCGCAGCGCGGTGCGTGGAATGCTCGACCTGCTCGAGGGAGCGAAGGATGAGTGACCTTGGGCGATGGTTGCGGGCGCTGCCCACCCTGCAGGGCACCGCGCCGGACTTGAGTTACTCCGCCTTGCCAGATGAGCCCATCGAGATGTTCGAGGCCTGGCTGCGTGGAGCCGTCGATGCTGGCGTACCTGAAGCGCACGTGGCCACCCTTGCCACCGTCGGTGCGGATCGGATGCCCGACGCCCGCACCCTGGTCTTGAAGGACGCACACCCTGATCGCGGATTTGCCGTGGCCGGTCCATTGTCATCGGCCAAGGGCATCCAATTGGCGCAGGTTCCGATGGCTGCGTTGAACTTCTGGTGGCAACCGCTGGTCCGCGCCGTTCGCGTCCAGGGAACTGTGGCACGGGCATCTGGGGCTGAGGTGGAGGCGGATCTCGCCGCTCGCCCGGCGGCATCACAGACCGCACGAGGGGATTGGATGCGCTGGTGGATCCGTCCGCAGCGTGTGGAGTTTTGGCAGGGGTCGGAGGATCGAAACCACCACCGAGTGATCTATCGCCGCGTCGAAAATGCCTGGGAATGCTCGGGCAAGGGCGCGGCACCAGATGGTCAGGATGAGAAAGGGAAGAATGGCTGACTATGAGGTAGTTGAGATTGGTGCTCCGCAAGAGTGGCGCCAGCACGTTGGCGGATTCGACGCCTCGCGTTCGCGTCAGGGCCGCCGGATCGTGGACCACGAACTGACGATGCAATACATCGGGATGTCGGCCAACGCCCTCGCACCGGGGGAAGAAGCCGGATACTGGCATCGGCACGCGAAGGTCGAGGAGGTCTACGTCTTCCTGGATGGGCGCGGCGAGATGGGATTGGACGACGACGTAGTGCCCGTTGGTCCCGGAACGGTGGTGCGCGTGGGGCAAGGGGTGTTACGTACGTGGCGAGCCCACCCCGACAGTGACGGCGAACTGCGGTGGCTGTGTCTGCGGGCAGGTGGCGAGCAGTTGCCGCACGTCCCTGACGACAGCTCTCGGGCGCCGGAGCGGCCGATGCCGTGGGCGGGCCCCTAAGTGATGGCCGTTAGTCGTGAGCCGCTAGCGGTGATCGATCGCGAAGCCGCGTTGTTCGGCTTCGGCCTCAAGCGCCTGCAGCGCCCGGGTATAGGACTCCGTGGTGATGGAGCCAAGCCCGATGGGGATTTCGGCCTTGCCGTCCTTCAGTTTGCCCACGTAGCGGCGTTGGGGTCCCTGGGCTCGTGCGGCGAGTGCATCGTGGTCTGACACCACCACCATCAACTGGACCTGGTGGCTGGGGTTGATCGGGTTGTTGACCGCGCTGCCCTTATTGAATTCGCGCACCTGCACCACCTCGATTTCGGGCCACGGGGCGCGAATGAGGTCCGGCCCCAAGATGCCCTCATCGTCCAAGGCGATAATGAGGCGGTCATCACCGGTGAGCTTGCTGAGATTCCGGTTTCGGATGGCTAGGTAGCTGAAGAGCAGCGCCGAGGCTATCGCCAGCGGACCCAAGAAGTAGCCGCGTGGGTCCCAGCCGGTGGCGGCGACCACGAATCCGAAAACCGCGACCAAGACGCTCACGATCGCTACGACGATGTAACGGTTCGCGGCTTTCTTTTCCCTCTCGGGATCAAGAAAGTGTTCAAACGTGCGGTTTCCTTGTTGCGTGCTCACAGCAACTCATTTCCTAGTAATAGGTCCGCGATCTGATTGCGGACGGCCCCGGGGCGCACTCGACGGTGCCCCCTCTGCGGGAAAAGACTAGCGCCTTGCTCACAGTGGTCGAACCGCACCCATGGTGAGGTCTAGCAGGGTGCCTAGCGAACGCCGCTCGTGGGGGTCGAGCCATTGCTTTTGAGCGGTGTTGAGACACGCGATAGCCGCGCTGGCGATCGCGCGACTCTGCAAGGCTGTGTCATCGGGGGCCGCGTCAGCGCGGTCCGCCAGCAAGTCGGCGATCGAGTCTCGCCATCGCGAATCTTTGCCCTGTTGAAGGTCGGGACGTTCCAACATGAGGCGGCCCAGTGCCTCGGCGTTGTCCTCGGATTGCGCGCGAGTGATCAGTGCGTCAAAAGATCGCCGCAATGCGGTCCAAGCTGGTTCGGACGCCGGCCGCTGGGCAAGGGCGGTTGTGATGGTGTCTCCGGTGCCAGCAAGCGCTTCGGCCAAGGCCTCCTCTTTGCTCGCGAAGTACCGGAAATAGCTTCTGCGCGAGATTCCCGCAGCCGCCGCGATGGACTCGATCGTGGTGACCTCGAACCCGTCCTTGAGGAACAGGGTCAGGGCAGCCTCGGCAATCTCTAATCGAACGGCGCGTCGCGTTCGCTCGCGCAGAGTCTGATTCACGTTACTCATCGACCACATGCTACCGTCACGTCAGTAATGGCACTCAAGTGCCAGGCGAGGCATTTAGGTGACAATGAGACAGGAGAGACACCATGGCCCAACGAGTCATTGTGATTACCGGCGGATCTGATGGCATCGGCGCCGAGGCCGCGCGGCAGCACGCTCAGAGGCGACCCGGCGATCGCCTCATACTCGTGGGGCGCTCACCGGAGAAGACCGCTGCGGTGGCGAGCACGGTGGGTGCTGAATATCTGCTGGCTGATTACGCCAAGCTCGACGACGTTCGCCGGTTGGCGATCGAGATCCGCCAGTTGGTGGGTCGCATCGACGTGCTCGCCAACAACGCCGGGGGAGTCTTCGGCGAGCGCACGGTCACCGTGGACGGCAATGAAGAGACGTTTCAAGTGAACCTGCTCGCACCGTTCCTACTCACCCACTTGGTGCACGATCTGCTCCTCGCGGGCCAAGGGGTTGTAGTGAACACCTCCAGTGCCTCGGCCAAGATCGTGGGCAAAGTCGATCTCGGGGACCTCAACCACGAGGCCTCCTACAAGCCGATGAAAGCGTACGGGGATGCCAAGCTTGCCAACATCCTGTTCGCGCGTGGGCTCGACCGGCGGTATGGCGCCCAAGGAATCAATGCAGTCGCCTTTGACCCGGGAAATGTTCGCACGAGCTTTGGGGCTGAGAACATTGACCTGCTAACCCGCCTGCTGTACCGCACGCCACTCTCGCGTCTGGTGCTGATCTCCGCTGAGCGCGGCGGCTCAAACCTTGCCTACTTCCTCGTCGAGAGGCCCGGTGACGGCTGGGAGCGCGGTCGGTTCTACTCTCAAACAACCTTGGCGCGTCCGCGGCAGACAAATCCACAGGTTGGAGACAACGGGCTCGTCGATGAGTTCTGGCAGCGCGTTAGCGGGTTGCTCGACCTGCAACCTTCACGCTGATCTTCACGACGCCGTCGATCAGGTCGCCGAATCCCGGCTCCTCGATGGGGAAATGCCCACACTCCCGCAGCATCGCCAGTTCGCTCCGCCCGGCGGCCCGGGCTAAGATCCCCACACTCAGTTCGACCGGGGTCCAGGCGTCCGCACTGGGGTGCAACAAGGTCACGGGTGTGTCGTTCTGCTCGGGTGGCGAATGTTTGAAGCGCATGTAGGAAGCCAAGAACCCTAGCGGCACTCGTGCCGCACCTCCGCGCGGGTCCTTGGCGCACAGTCGGGACAACTGCGGGTTGCGGCTCATCTTCGCCAGGTTCGCCACTGCAGACATCGGGACCATCGCATCAGAAACTCGGCCGCGAGCCAGGGCGGAGAGTGGTCCGCCCAGCGCGCCGAACGTGCCGAACCGCGTCATGTGGGCTCGTTGTCTCCACCCCGCCGGGTCCAACAGGCATGTCGCAGCCACCGCGGCTGCCTGTGGGGCACGGCTGGAGACCTCATAGGCAAGTAGCCCGCCGATACTCGCGCCCAACAACACCACCGGACGGCCGTCGTCGTGCTCCCGCAAGAAGTCCACCAGTAACTCCACCCACTGCTCATACCGAACGCTCTGGGGTTTCGGGCAGACCGTTCGGCCGTACAGGGGGAGGTCCACAGCGGTGACGTCCAGATCCCGTGCGGCGAACTGAGCGGCGATGGGCCACAACGCCCCGCTGTGTCCGCCGGCACCATGCACCACGAGCAGTCGAACCGCAGAGCCCGGCCGGCGTGCTTGGGCGATGTGTACCGTGTGCTCGCGCCAGGGCCACCATCTGGGCTCCGGCGGCAACTCGGCATGCTGGCGGTATCCGGCGGGCAAGAAGCGCGCGTACGCGTTGGAGTCCACACCTCAGCGTAGTGCTCGCCTCACGGCCTAGTCCGGGGGCTGCGGCGAATCGTTGAGCATCTGAATGAGCAGGCCGCGAAGCGTCTCGGTCTCGGCGGCGCTCAGGGATTCGCCCATCAGGGAGTCAACCGCCTGGCGCCTGTCTAGGGCTACCAGGACCCTGCGGCCTTCGGTGGTGATGGTGACGACCTGGCGCCGGCGGTCTGCCGAATGCTCCGAACGGGTGACGTAACCCTGATCCTGCAGGCCCCGCACCACCCGGCCGATGCTCTGTTCGGTCACGTGCATATGAGCGGCGATCTCGCGCTGGGATAGCCCGCCGCGCAGCAGGGCCACGAGCACCGGAACCGAGGCATGGGAGAGGTCCCACTGCGCTAGGTAGGTGTCCCACGCGCGCTCCACCCGCCTGGCGGCCGCCGAGAGCAGCCGGCCGGTCGGCCAATCCTGCGGATTGGTGGAATCGGGACGCCGCGAGGCCGCGGTCTGCTCCGCCGTCATCTCGTGTTCCGCCACCGACCCATGATCTCAGGAAGTCCGCCCAACTGAGTTTCCACACAGCAGCGCTTCCACTGCGAAGCCAGCAGCAGGCGTGTCCGATTTGTGCATCCGGCCCCCAGGATCAACAATACTAAGCATGCTTAGTAATCGTAGGGGTGGCGCCTCACATCGCAAGCCGGGCAGCGCCACTGCGGCCGCGGCGGTGCGCGCACTGGTGATTGTGGCGGCCATCGGGGTGTGGTTCGCGATCGGCGCGTTTGGGGGCATGGCCCAAGGCAGCCTGTCTCAGGTCCAGGAGAACGATCAGGGCGCATTCTTGCCCGAGTCTGCCGAGTCCACGCGCGCGGGAACCCTGGCGCAAGAGTTCTCTGATGACCAAGCACTTCCGGCGCTGATCATCGCCACCAGCACCGACGGCGAGGACGTCACCAGCGAGCAACTAGCGGCCGCCCAAGACCTAGCCGAGCAGATACCCGATCGTGAATTGCCCGACGGGCGCACCATCGCAGACGTACTACTCGGAGATATCGCGGTGATCCCATCCGAGGACGGCCAGGCGGTGATGATCCCGGTCCCCATCGACGCAGGCGAAGCCGACGAACTACTCGGCGACACCGGCGACCGAGTCTCGGTGGTGGTTATCGACGAACTGCGTGCCATGGTCTCAGACACCCTGCCGGGCGCCGACTTGCAGGCCTGGGTAACCGGGCCGGCCGGTTTCGTTGCCGACCTGGTGGGCGCCTTCGCCGGCATCGACGGGGTGCTGCTGGCGGTGGCACTCGTGGTGGTCCTCATCATCCTGTTCCTGGTCTACCGCTCACCGGTACTGCCGTTCACGGTCCTCATCAGCGCCGTCTTTGCCCTATGCGCCGCGGCCCTGGTGATCAAACCGCTCGCCGGCAGCGGAGCGCTCGTGCTCAATGGCCAAAGCCAGGGCATTCTGTCGATCTTGGTGATCGGCGCCGCCACCGACTACTGCTTACTGGTGGTGGCGCGTTATCGCGAGGAACTCACCCGCACCGCCTCACCGTTCGCCGCGATGCGCCGCGCCTGGAGAGCCTCGCTGCCCCCGATCGCGGCCAGTGCCGGAACGGTGATCGCCGGGCTACTGTGCCTGCTGCTTTCAGACCTCAGCTCCAACGCCAGCCTGGGACCGGTGGGGGCTATCGGAATCGCCGCCGCGGTCCTGGCATCCCTGACCCTGCTCCCGGCACTCTTGCTCATCGCAGGAAGCAAATCCCGGGCGTTGTTCTGGCCCAAGGTGCCAGCATTCACCGGCGAGAGCGCCGAAGACGGTGAGCACCAACCCAGCGAGAGCACCGAGAACCACCTGCGCAACACCGGAATCTGGGGCCGGGTGGCCGCACTCGTGGCCAGGCGACCCCGCGTTGTCTGGGCGAGCTCCGCCGTCGTCCTGCTTGGACTTGCTGCCTTTCTGCCCACCCTGCAAGCCGATGGCACCGGCGAGGCGGACGTCTTCCTTAACGAGACCGAGTCGGTCGATGGGGAACAGGTGCTCAGCGAGCACTTCGATGCCGGTCAAGTGGATCCGCTGGTGATTATCTCCCCGGAAGGCTCCGGGGAGGCGGTCCTTGAAGCGGTCAGCGGGGTGTCCGGTATCCAGCAGGCCGATCTGCAAACCCAAGACGATCAGGTGCTCACCGTCGATGGCCGGGTGCTGATCGAGGCGGCCACCGAAGCCACCGCCGAGAGCCAAGAGGCAAGCCGGGTAGCCGGTGAGGTGCGCACCGCAGTGCATGAGGTCGATTCAGACACTCTTGTGGGCGGGGCGGCCGCGCAACGCCTCGACACCCAAGAGACCGCCGCGGCGGACCTGCGCACCATCATTCCGCTGGTGCTCGGCGTGATCTTCGTGATGCTGACGTTGCTGCTGCGCTCACTGGTGGCACCGCTGCTGATCCTGGCCGTCAACGTGCTCTCCTTCGCTGCGACCATGGGTCTTTCGGCGATCTTCTTCAACCACGTCTTCGGCTTCCCGGGCGCCGATGCCACCGTGCCGTTGTTCGGGTTCATCTTCCTGGTGGCGCTGAGCATCGACTACTCCATCTTCCTCATGACCAGGGTGCGCGAAGAGTCCCTGCTGCACGGCACCAAGGTAGGTGTACAGCGCGGCTTGGCGATGACCGGCGGAGTCATCACCTCAGCCGGGGTGGTGCTGGCCGCCACCTTTGGCGCACTGGGTGTGATCCCGCTGCTGTTCCTGGCCCAGTTGGCGTTCATCGTGGCCGTCGGAGTCCTCATCGACACCTTCATCGTGCGCAGCCTGCTGGTCTCCGGGACGGTCTACGAGTTGGGACGCGCGGTGTGGTGGCCGTGGCGATCGAGAGTGCCCATGGACGACGACGTAGCCTCCTCTCCCACCGTGCTCGACTCGCGTAGTGGCGATCACCAGGCAAAATGAGGCCATGACGGCCCCAGACCCCTGGTGGGAAGACTGTGTCATCTACCAGGTCTATCCCCGCAGTTTTGCCGACTCCGACGGTG
>JBMDWZ010000029.1:0-2869 GCA_048594865.1 Beutenbergiaceae bacterium | reverse complement strand
GCCAGGCCCATCGACCGGGCGCACCCGATCATCAGGTGCGCAAAGTGCTGGCACACCCCCACTCGCCGCTCCAGGATCTCCGGCAGCCGGGTGTCCACCCGCGTGGCCCCGGATGAAAACTTGAAGTCGTTGTAGATCCGGGAGCACAGGTCCAGAACCACATCGGTCAGGGCGCGTCCGGGAGCGAACGACGGCGCAGCGTAGGCGCGGACCTCTTCGGTTACGTCGATCATCGGTGAGGGCAGGCGAGACTCGGCAATCGCCATGATCGTGGCCGGTCCGCCGACGCTCTGCAGGTCACCTTTGGTGGTCACCGATCGGGCGGCCTGAACCACGTGCTCCCAGGTGTGCTGCGGCAACCGCGAGGGGTCCACCGGGCGCCGGTTGGAGGTCAGCACCGAGGTGGCCGTCACCGCCAGGCGTTGGTGCGGCTGCGTGACGTGGAAGTACGCCGAGCGGTTCCCCGCCCAGTCCATGTGCTCGTTGCTGTGCGCGGCGCCTGGGTCAACCGCGATGCCCGCCACGTGCACCTGCTGCCCATGCCCGGCGCGGGGAAGGAGCACCGCGCGCCCGTAGGAAGAGGTGACGTCCTGTGGATAGGTATACGTGGTGGTGTGGGTCAGCTGGTAGTGACGCACGTGCTCGCCGGTGTGGCTCATGGCTGACCTCCCACCTGTGGTGTGGGCTCGCCGTGCTGCTGTGGATCGGGGGCCACGGTGACGCCCACGGCGTCCATCCATTGGCTGGGCACCCGGTGTGAGAAGTGCACCCGGCCGATCTCATGCGCCAGTTCACCCAGACGCCAGTGCAGGGACTCCAGGAGTTCTTCGAGCAGCGGCCGGCGCTGTTCAGCGTCGGCCTGAGCCAGCAGGGTGGTGTCGGCTTCGGCGAGCAGGTCGGTGAGGTCGGCCAACAGTTGGTCCCGGGAGCCGGCGTCGCGCACCGGGATCGGCACGCTCGCCAGTCGGGTGCCGATGATGTCCAGTTGGTACACCAACGATCGCGGGTTGGTGGCATCGAGCAGCAGCAGGTCGAGGAACGTGTCCACCCGGGCGTGGGTTTGGTAGCGGCGCCGGTAGGTGATGACCGACTCGTGGGCGATCAGCAGCGACTCCAGCACCCCCGAATCCACCGCCGCCTCCCGGTGCCGGGACAGGGACGCGCGCAAGGTCAGCACAAGGTGCTGGGCGCGTTCGATCCGCCGGCCAATGTCCATCAGCGACCAGCCGACGTCGCGCACCATCGACTCCGCGCCGATTCCCGAAAGCGCCAGTAACCCCTCGGTCACCCGCGCGAGGGTGCGCCCCAGATCGCCGGGGCGGCCGCGTCGGCGCCGGTCCCGTTCCCGGGTGATGG
Source organism: Beutenbergiaceae bacterium (assembly GCA_048594865.1). GTDB lineage: Bacteria > Actinomycetota > Actinomycetes > Actinomycetales > Beutenbergiaceae > CALKWS01. Next base: position 1,513 of record JBMDWZ010000029.1, on the reverse strand, counting down.
CCCGGTCGACGGCGGATAGTGCCAGCCAGGTGTCTGAGGACAGTTGGTCACGCACTGCGGTCGCGGTCCGGGTCATCCGTTCCACCGCGAAGCTCACCGTGCCCGGGCGGGTCTGCAGGAGTAGGTCTTCCAGTTCCCCGGTGGTGGTCACCTCGGCGAGCACGTGGTCCATGACGGCCAGCGCCCGTCCGCCGGGGGAGGCCGGCATCGCGTGATAATCCGCCCACAGGTCATCCAGTACGCGCATCATCCGCACGGTGGCCTCGGCACGCTCGGCGTAGCGGCCGAACCAGAACAGATCCTCGGCGGCACCGGCGGAAATCGAGTGCGCCGGCGCGAACCTGGGCCCGAGGTCTTCCTCACGCAGCCACGGCTCCAGTGCCTGTTGCGGTTCGGTGGACAGAATCCACACGTCCTTCGCGACGGCGTTGTCGGTGGGGGCGTCGTTGATCATCGCGGGCCGCGGAGTCACGGTCGCCAACGCGCCCGACATCACCTGATACCCCTGGGGACGGGCCAGGGCGAAGGTTCGCAACGCCGTCGGGCGGGCTTGCAAACTGCCCGCTCCCACGGTGGGGGTGGTGGAGGCTTCTACGGGTTCCTGGCCCACCCACTGGTGCGGGTCGTTGGCGATCTGCACCGACAGGTCGGCGCGCTGATCGGCGCTGAGTTCCCAGCCGTGGATGGCGGCCGAGCCAGGGGCGGTGTTCTTCAGCACCAGCCGGTCCAGGTTGGCGATCACATGTGAGCACATAGAGCGCTGCCCGCACCAATACGTCACCGCCGAAGGCATCAGGAGTTCCTCGCCGCGCAACGTTCGGCACAGTTGCGGCAGGTAGGTCAGCAGCGCCGGGTTCTCCAGCACACCGCTGCCCAGGGAGTTGACGATGGTGACCCCGCCCTCGCGTGCCGTTTGCACCAGCCCGGCCACCCCCAGGCGGGAGTCGCCGCGCAGGTCCAGCGGGTCGCAGTAGTCGGCATCGACCCGGCGGATGAGCACGTCAACGGGTTCGCGGCCCTGCACCGACCGCATCCACACTCGGCCGTCGCTGACCTCCAGGTCCTCTCCTTCGACTAGCGGCAGACCCAGCATCGTGGACAGGTAGCCCTGATCGAACGCGGTCTCGGAGAACGGGCCGGGGGTGAGCATCGCGATCCGCGGGGTGTCCCCGGCGCCGGCCGGAGCCACGTCCTGCAAGGCGGTGCGCAGGGAGTGGAAAAAGGGGCCAAGGCGCCGGATCCGGGCCTGGCGATACAGGCCGGAGAGCACCTGGCCGATGACCCGGCGGTCGGCCATCGCGAATCCCAGGCCCGAGGGTGCTCCGGTGCGGTCTCCCAGGACGCGCCAGGTGCCATCAGCGTTGCGTGCCAGGTCCGGGGCGTGCAGGAAGAGTTGGTGCGGCCCGGGGATCGTGATGCCGTCCACGTTCCGCAGGAACCCGGGGTGGCCCAACACCAGTTCGGGCGGGATGAGGCCGGTGGTGAGGAGTTTGCGCTCGCCGTACAGGTCGGT
>JBMDWZ010000289.1:0-2292 GCA_048594865.1 Beutenbergiaceae bacterium | reverse complement strand
AACCCCTAGCAACCACCAGGCTGAACACCACCATCCACCTCACCCTCACCTCCACCAACGCCAAAACTCCCGCATCAGAAGCCGACGCGAACTCAGAAACCGACCCCGACCCACCCCGACCCACCCTGACCCACCACCCAGCGCCCAGCACCCAGCACACAGAGTGAGCGGGCCAGCGATGAACAAGGACCGCCCGAGTCACTACAGCCTGCCCGCGTGACTACAGCCTGCACGAGTAGCCGGGCAGACGACCTGGCCGACAGCAAGAGCACGGAGCGCACTACTGACGTGCCATCATGGCTGGCCCCGGACCAGGGAAAGTTCACAGGGCACACGGACCAGTCGCGACACGGCCTCAGCCAACGCGAACTAGGTCCGCACCACTCGCGTGCCCGAGATCTTTTCGTGCCAACCCCGACCTTCGTCGTCGAGTATCACTGCCGGAATGATCAGACACAGCAACACGGTACGGATCGCCGCTCTACGAAACCCCGGGATGTCGCCGTCCTCAGATCTCACCCACACGCCAACGATGCGGTGACCGATCGTCGTCCCGAGCGTCGCCTGCAGGACGAACGTCGCAACCGCGAAGATCCCGAGCGTGACCATCGGGTGGCCCTGGAAGAAGCCCAAACTGATTCCATACGCCCACAGCCAATCGATCACGAGCGCGATGATGCGGCGGCCGAGGTAGTTGTTGGGCCGATTTTGAGATGGATGTGAACCATCAGGCTTCGGCTCGGTAGGGTCGGAGGGCACCCACCTACGGTAGTGCGCCCGAGGCGTGAGCACGTCATCGCCTTTGGCGCGCTGTTTAACATGACGGACACATTGACGTCATGGTCGGGTAACGGCTCGCTCATAGCGTGAGGGCAGCCCGAGTGGGTAAATCGCCTATCAAGGAGACAACCGAATGTTCAGCACTGCTGAGGAGGCCATCGCCTTCACCAAGGAGCAGGACGTCAAGTTCGTCGACGTCCGGTTCTGTGACCTCCCGGGGGTGATCCAGCACTTCAACATCCCAGTCGAGGCATTTAACGAGGACGCGTTCACGGACGGTCTGATGTTCGATGGCTCCTCCATCCGGGGATTCCAGGAGATCCACGAGTCGGACATGAAGCTGGTTCCGGACGTGTCCAGCGCGTTCGTCGACCCGTTCCGAGCCCAGAAGACCCTCGTGGTCTACTTCTCGATCGTTGACCCGTTCACCGACGAGCCCTACTCCCGCGACCCGCGCAACATTGCCGCCAAGGCCGAGGCTTACCTGGCCTCCACCGGCATCGCCGACACCGTGTTCTTCGGCCCCGAAGCCGAGTTCTACCTGTTCGACGACGTCCGCTTCTCCACCAGCGCCGAGTCCAGCTTCTACCACATCGACTCCGTCGAAGCGGCTTGGAACACCGGCCGCGAAGAAGAGGGCGGCAACAAGGGGTACAAGACCCGCTTCAAGGGCGGCTACTTCCCCGTCTCCCCCAGCGACCAGCTGGCCGACCTGCGTGACTCCATCGTCACCACGCTGCAGGACGTTGGCCTCGAGGTCGAGCGCGCGCACCACGAGGTGGGCACCGCCGGCCAGCAGGAAATCAACTACAAGTTCAACACCCTGCGCAGCGCCGCTGACGACCTGATGAAGTTCAAGTACGTGGTGAAGAACGTGGCATGGAACGCCGGCAAGTCGGCCACCTTCATGCCTAAGCCGATCTTCGGTGACAACGGTTCGGGTATGCACTCCCACCAGTCGCTGTGGAAGAACGGCGACCCGCTGTTCTTCGACGAGGCCGGTTACGGTGGCCTGTCCGACACCGCCCGTTGGTACATCGGTGGTCTGCTGGCACACGCACCTTCGCTGCTGGCGTTCACCAACCCCTCGGCTAACTCCTACCACCGTCTGGTCCCGGGCTTCGAAGCTCCGGTCAACCTGGTGTACTCGGCCCGTAACCGTTCGGCCTGCATCCGCATCCCGATCACCGGTTCCTCGCCGAAGGCCAAGCGCGTGGAATTCCGCGTGCCGGACCCGAGCTCGAACCCCTACCTGGCGTTCGCTGCCATGCTGATGGCTGGCCTGGACGGAATCCGCAACCGGATCGAGCCGCCGGAGCCGGTAGACAAGGACCTGTACGAGCTGCCCCCCGAGGAGCACGCACAGATCGGGCAGGTTCCGGACTCTCTGTCGGGCGCCCTGGACGCACTCGAGGCCGACCACGACTACCTCACCGAGGGCGACGTGTTCACCGCCGACCTCATCGAGACGTGGATCGACTACAAGCGCACCAACGAGATCGACGCGCTGCG
>JBMDWZ010000288.1:0-6151 GCA_048594865.1 Beutenbergiaceae bacterium | reverse complement strand
TACCGCGCCCCGGCCTCGTTGTGCAGGTGCAACAACAGCAGGTCGCCCCGCTCCTCGACCGCCAGCGGCTGAACGGTATTGGCCGCAATGATGCTCGCTTGGCCGGACTGACCAGCAGCGCCCTGAGCGTTGCTGTCCTGGGTGCTGCTGTCCTGGCTGCTGCTGTCCTGAGCAACGGCCGGTGCCACCTCCCCGCCCTGCGGCAGCGTCACCGGGATCTGCGTATCGTCGGCCGAGGGGTACAGGGCGCCAACACCGGTGCCGAAGGTCACAGCGGCGTCCTGCGACCAACTGAGACCCTCCACGAAGTCCGCCCTGTTCTCGCCGTGTTGCACCAGCGATTCCACCGTGTAGTCAAAGCTCACCTCACCATTGGCGATCTCCTCTTCGGAGAACCCAAGATCCTGCAGGGCGACCGGCAGGAAGGTGACGTTGGTGTCGAAGGTGTTGGTGTCGACTGTGGCGGGCACCCCATGGATCTGGCGGGACAGCACTTGACCATCCTCGCCCGGCGGGATTACCTGAACCAGGGTGACGTCACCGCGTGTTGGGCCCGAGACAGGTTTGGACGTCACGATGCTGTACACGCCCTCGGGGCGATCGACGAATACGCCGAAGCGCACACGCTCACCCAGGGTGTTCCACTGGCCATGGGTCGCAATGCCGAACCCAACGAAGGGGACTTGCTCACCTGCGGCGTCGGGCACCGTGTACGACGACGTCCCAACAGCGGCGAGGTCACCGCCACCGTAGATGGATCCCTCGGGGTACTCCCCCTGCTCGGAGGTGGCGGCCAACTCCAAGGGCACCACGATCGACTGGTAGGCCCCGCTGGCGCCGCCCTGATCGAGTCCTCGCCCAGACAGGGCCAACGGCGCGGTCGCCTCATCCTCACCGAACTCCACATCGGCGCCCGCGATCGAGGCGAACGGGCGCACGGTCGCGTTGACCGGAACCCGCAGAGGCGTTTGCGGAGCCCCGCTGAACTCCACCCACCCCATGGCGGTGGCCAAGAATTCCTTGGGCACGCCAGCCAGCAGATGATCAGTGGGGCTGGTCGCTGGGTCCATGGACTTGGCTAGCGCGCTGGGGTCGCTGACGCTGAGGGTCAGGTCAACCGACGCCGAGCCACCGGCAGGGACCTGAGCGGAGGATGCCGAGAGCGAGTACTCAACCCCCGGGATCCCGGCCTGTTCGGAGTAGGAGACGTCTAGCGTTTGAGCCGCTTCGCCCTTGTTGTCCACCTGGATTGTTCGGGTCAGCTCCAAGGACTCATCGCCCACTTCGATTGGGCCAAAGTTCACCGACACCAGCTCCGGGTCATCGGCGTCGAAAGCCACCACGTCGTTGTCCAGGGCAGCCTCGGCATTGATACCTCCGGCGCCCACGCGCTGCGGGCCGAAGGCTGGGCCGGTTGCGGTGCCATCGTCATCGCGCTCCGTGACGATCGATGTGGTGGCGGTGTTCATCAGGTTCGCCTTGATCTCACCAGCGGTCCACGACTCATCCTTCTGAGCCACCGTGAGGGCCGCAACACCGGCGGCGTGCGGCGCGGCCATCGAGGTGCCGGACATGACTGCGACGCCCCCGCTGCCCACCTCGGCGTTGGCGATCAACGTTCCGGGGGCCGCCAGGTCTGGCTTCACCACGCCCATCATCCCGTGCTGACCACGCGAGGAGCTGGGGTTCAACGTATCGGTGAGGTTCGGGAACACCTCACTGTCAACGCGCTCTAGCTCGAAGTTGAAGCGCACCTCGAAGTCATCGAGCAGGGTGATCGCTCCGGTCTCGGGGGCGTAGTCGGCGATCGGCTCCAAAGCCGAGGCCGTCAACTGAAATCCAGGGATGTCCGCGTTGCCCGCGATGCCGGCGGTGAAGGTGTCCACGGTGCCGGTCAACACCACACCGGTCGCCCCTGCGGCGAAGGCATTGTCAAAGCGCGCGGCGGACCCGCACGGCAGGGCGACATCGTCGTCCCAGGCGAGCATCAGTACATTGCCGTCGATGACCGCAGCGTCGGAGGCGGAGAACGGCCCACAGCCGGAGAGGTAGTCCAGGTCGCTGATGCCTGGACCCGGCTCGATCTCATCGGCGTCCAGCGCCACCAGCGGCATGGACCCTTCCCAGCTCGGTTCGTTGTATTCCACCGAGAACTGGCCGCGTTGAACCTGCACCTCCTCGGAGCCGGCGACGTTGACCTCCAGCCCGTCGAAGAACTGCTGACCGGTGGCGGCGTTGGCCACCGCGAGCGATGACGGCGCGGCGGCCGGCGAGCCACCTACCGAGACCGTGTCACCGGAGTTTCCAGCGGCGATGACGACGACGACTCCCTGCTCGGTGAGTTGCTGCACCACGGCGTTCTGCGGGTCCTCGGGAAGCCCGAACACCGAACCGAGGGACAGGTTGACCACGTCGATGAATTCACGCTCTTGCGGGGCGGGGGCCCCATCGACGGGCTCTCCGGCGTTGTACGCAAGGACCCATTCCATGGCAGCCATCGCATACGCCGTCGACCCTGCACATCCGAAGACCTTCAGCGCGATGATTTTTGCTTCCGGTGCCGATCCCGGGGCCACCTCAAAGTCCTCGAGGTCCGCCGCGCTGAGGTCCTGGTAGTCGCCGGTGAACGTTTGGCCCTCGGCGTCCACACCCTGCCCGGCGGCGATGCCGGCAACGTGGGTGCCGTGGCCGCCGGCCAGGCCGACGTTTGGCGGCGGACTACACAGGCCCTCGGCTTCATCGATCGGATTGGGGTCCGGCGCGGCCTCCGGTGAACCGGCCCCGCCGGAGTAGTTCAACCCGACGAAGTCCCAGCCTCCGACGACGTTGCCCTTGGGCCAGTCGACCTCCTCAGCGAGCGAGCCCTCCGCGGTCGGGTACGCCTCGGCGTCGGGATCGAAGGTTGGGTGGGTGTAGTCGACTCCGGAGTCGATGACGGCGATCGTGGTGCCATCGCCGTACTGCTGCAGGTTCTGCCACACGTCCACCACGCCGGTGTGGGCATTGGCCGCCGCGGATGCCGGCTCCATCTTCGGCAGCGGCACCACCCCGGCTACACCGTCCAGGTCGGTCAACGCCTGCAGTTCCGCTGCGTCGGCCTCCACGGCGAGACCGGCGATGCCGTACTCGGTGGTGTACAACTCGGTGGGATCGCTGAGTTCGCTGAGGACCGCCTGAGCCAGTTGCTGCACTTGTGCGGACGCGTCGGACATGGCCGTGCTGCCACTACGTTGAAGCCGAGCGTTGGGAGCAAGCGCCGCACCGTCATCGACGGGGACGCCGTCTGCTCGTGCCGCCTCGATGCCGGGCATGACGTCGAACTGCACGAACACCTCGGACCGGCCATCGGCCTGCGGCAACGGCTGCGCCTGAGTTTCGGTTGCCGGTCCGGACTCGATGGCCTCGGGCCCGGAATCCCCATCGGGATCGGCGTGGGCGACGCTAGCGCCGGCGATGGCGAGTGCTGCGGCGGTCGCGGCGGCCAACAGACCTCGCGCGGAACGGTGGGATGAGGCTGCTGAACGTGTAATGGGATTGCCCGTCGCTGGCTGGAGTCGTTACAAGTCATTCACATTTTGACCAGTTTCTATTCGCATAGGCGTCACAGATTGGTCATGGAAAAAGGTAACGGCACTGTCAACCCCCGCACGGTTTTGAGTGTATTCACGCGCTTTCACCATGCTGGCTTTCGCTATGCTGGGGCTCCGTTCTTGCAGATAACGAGGTGGCCGGTGGCCTATTCAACGCCCCAGCGCATGCGAGGCACGAGCCTCGCAACGCTCCGCGGCATTGCGCTGACCGCTGCCGTGCTCGGACTGGTGGTTGCTGGCTGCGCCGAGGGTTCCGGCGACCCTTCGAAGGACCCCACGACCAGCGCGTCGGAACCAGAACCGACACAAACCGCACCAACAGACGAAGAGCCAACAGATGGCGAGCCAACCGACGATGGCGAGTCAACCGGCGATGGCGAACCGACCGACGGCGGTGACGACCCACGCGTGCAGTCCGCCATCGAAGACTTAGCCGATCATGCCGAGGTGGATCCGGCGTCGATCGGTATCGCCGAACTAAACCGAGTGACCTGGCCCGATGGCAGCCTCGGATGCCCCGAGCCCGACCAGATGTACACCCAGGCCCTGGTAGATGGGCAGCAACTCATCCTCACCATTGCGGACCGCGAGTACTTCTACCATTCCGCGCTCGACCAGGATTTCTTCCTGTGCGAGAGCCCTATGGACCCAGCGGAGAACGAGACCACCCAGTAGCGCCCTTAGGTGAGCAGCCGCAGCAATGCCGTCACCGCGATGGCGACCACGAAAACCACCAGGAAACTGGCTCGCAGCGCGAGTGCCACCACCCCGGCAGCCACACCGGCGAGCACCCGCCAGTCCACGCTGAACTGTCGGTCGCCGGCAGCGAGTTCGGTGACCACCAGTGCCGCCAACATGGCCACCGGCAGGTAGCTGGCGATCGCCTGCACCACCGGCCGATCGAGCACCGATTCGGGCATTGATGCGCCGAGTAGCTTAAGTAGATAGGACCCAACCGCCGCGACGATCGTCGCGATCCACAACGCCGTCATCCCTCGCTCCCCTCGGCGGCCGCTGGCCGGTGGTAGGTGACCCAGATCCCGGCGACGACCGCCACCCCCACGGCCGCCATCACCGGTACGCCCGGCGGGCTCAAGGGGATCAGCAGCAACGCCAGCCCGGCGCCGACGCCCGCCACCACCCGCGCACTGACGCTGCGCAGCGCCGGCCATATCAGGGCGATGAACACGATCGGTGCCGCGGCATCGAGCCCGAAGGCCTCGGTGTCCACGGCGCTGCCCAAGACCGCACCCAGGAGCGTGCCGATGTTCCACAGGGTGAACATCGCCCCGGCACTGGCCCAGAACGCGAACCGCTTGGCTTGCGGGCTTCGTTGGGCCACCGTGAGCGCGGTGGTCTCATCGATGAAGAATTGCGCCGATAGCAGTCGCTTGATCCCCCGCGGACGCAAGATCTGGGAGATCGTTAGGCCGTAGAACGAGTTCCGGACCCCGAGCAGCAACGCCGCCGGGATCGCCGCGAACGGTGAACCGGTGGCCGCCACGCCCACGAACGCGAACTGTGAGGCGCCGGAAAAGAGCACCAGGGACAGCACCATCGCCTGAGCCACGCTGAGCCCGGAGGACACTGCGACCGCTCCAAAGGTGGTACCGAACATCAGCGCGTACACAGAGAGCCCGATCGTCGCCCGAATGATCTCCGCGCGTCCGGCAAACTGCTCGGTGTCGGGCTCATCGGAACTGTTGTGGCGGGCGTCGGTCACCGGACTATGGTGCACCGTGAATCGCATCGCGCGCACCACCGCATCGGTGCGCGCCAGCATGGCGCGTTGGGCGATACCGTTACCTGAGTAAGGAACAGCGGCAGAATGCGGAGGAACCGTGAGCGATATCGCCTCGGATGACATCAGCAGTTGGTTCGACCCCGAAGAGTTGGCTCGGATCCGACGCAAACTACCGATCCTGTACATCGACGCGGTACCGGTGCGGGTCGACGCCGATGGCGCGATCCAGAAGGTCGCCGTGCTGCTGCGCACCCCACGCGACGGCGCAATTCAGCGCGCCCTGGTTTCCGGCCGGGTGCTGTACCACGAGCGGATTCGCGATGCCCTGGCGCGGCACCTGGATAAGGACCTTGGCCCGATGGCGCTGCCGCGCCTGCCTGTTTCGCTCGTGCCATTCACCGTGGCTGAGTACTTCCCTACCCCCGGGATCACCCCGTATCACGACCCTCGGCAGCATGCGGTGTCGATGGCGTATGTGGTCCCGATCGACGGCGACACCACCCCGCAGTCCGACGCCCTGGACATCACCTGGCTCACTCCCGAAGAAGCCCTGGACCACAGCGTGCAGGCCGAGATGGTTGAGGGCCACGGGGTGCTGATCCGCCAGGCGCTGTCGTTCGCCGGGCGGATGGTCTAGGGACTTCCGCGGGGTATCGGCGGTGTCTGGCAGCGGCGTCGAAACCCTGGTGCCGCAGGCGCACCTGATCACCGGCTGCCAGCTGTACCCCAACACCTCGCGCACGTGTGGCTGGATCGCCGCGTCGATCCTTATCCGCTATTGGCATGCCCGCAGTGGCGTCGACCTGATCCCCGCGCG
>JBMDWZ010000287.1:0-1998 GCA_048594865.1 Beutenbergiaceae bacterium | reverse complement strand
TGCTGGCGCAGGCGGCCGATCCGCGATTGGTCGACATTGAGCGCCAGGTGCTCGAGCCGCTGCTTCCCGGCGCCCGGGTGGTGCACCCGCTCAGCGGTAACGGTCTGGATGATGCGGCGCTGCTCGCGCTCGGCGCCCGCGAAGTGATCGGTGTGGACTACACCCTTCGGGCGGCCGCGAGCACCAACCGTCGCGCGATTGAGCTGGGGATCAACGCCAGGTATGTGTGCGCGGCTGTGCCGCCGACTCCGTTGGCCGACGGCTGCGCCGATCTCCTCTACACCGGCCAGGGCGCGCTGATCTGGATGTCGGATCTAGGTGCGTGGGCGGCGGATATGGCCCGGCTCGTGCGCGCCGGCGGCCACCTGTTCATCTATGAGGCGCACCCGCTGGTGCCGTTGTGGACTGTGGACCCAGATGCGATCGCGGTGCGCGAAGACAGGTCCTACTTTGCACCCAGCCCCGTCAATGACACCTTCCCTGCCGGTGGTGCGGTGGAGCACCAGCACACGCTGGCCCAGATCGTGATGGCCGTGCAGGGCGCCGGATTCACCCTGGAGCACCTGGCCGAGCACCCCGAGCCATTTTGGAAGCCCGGCGAGGTGGAGGCTGCGGCGTGGGATGGTCGGGTGCCCAATACCTACAGTTTGCTGGCGCGCCGGACCTGAAGGGTGCTTCGATAGCCCATAGGTAACCAGGGGCGGATGAGAGGCGGCCATGAGCAGTGACGAACTCATCGAAGAATTGGCCGCGCATTGCCACGTTCAGAACGCCGAGGCCGAAATCGGGTCGATGTTCCGGCGCCCGGCGCTGCGTTATCGAGGTGCCGTCTTCGCGTTCATGGGCTTTGACGACGAACTGCTTGTGAAACTGCCAGCAGGTCGCATCGCCGAATTGGAGACCGCTGGGATCGCTGAGCAGGTGAGCATGGGCAAGAAGACCATGCGCGAATGGGCCGTGGTGCCGGCATTGGAGCCGGGCGCAACGGGCATCTCCGAAACCTGGGGCGAGCTTCTCCTGGAAGCGCACGGATTCGTAGCCGCCCGAGCCGCAGCGAAAGGATGAGGCTCCGATGAGCACCCCGGCGGATTGGGATGATGGGGACATCTTTGAGGAGATCGCGCGCGAGCGGCGTGCACTGGCCGATGTCCTCCAAGGGCTGGACGAACAGCAGTGGGCCACTCAGTCGTTGTGTAGCGGATGGAGCGTGGGCGAGGTAGCCGCGCATCTTGTGGTGCCGCTGATTACGCCGATGTGGCGTTTTGGCTTAACGATGCTACGGGCCGGTGGGAACTTCGATCGGGCAAACCACAACGCAGCCGTCGCCATGCAACGAAAGCATGGGCGCGAGGTCGCGCGGATCCTGCGCCAGCGGGCCACATCACGGTTCACTCCACCTGGGTACGATGCGCGCGCTCCCCTGACCGACGTCGTCGTGCATGGGTTGGACGTGTGCGTCCCATTGGGTATCGATCACCCCGTGCCCGAGCCATCCAAGCTTGCTGTGCTGGCGTACCTGACTACCCCGAAGAACGGCATCGCCCGATACGTGCCCGGGGTGCGATGGGAGGCCACCGATGTGGGTTGGACAGCGGGCGAAGGGGCGGCCGGTGCAAGGCACCGCCGCCACCCTCATGCTGTTACTCACCGGGCGCCGCAGCGCACTCGATGCGGCCAAAGGCGACGGCGTGACGTTGCTGCAACCGTGACGTTGCTGCGATAGCGAACGTGGTTGCTCGCGCTACACCTCTAGGCGAGATTGACTCGTTTGTTCCACGAGCGCGCCGTGCGCCAGATGCAGAAAGCGAACATCGCCGCGAGCACGGGCACAAAGCCCAAGGGCATGACGTCTGAGGAGGTACCTGAGACTAGGTCGTTCCAAGCGCTGAAGGACACGATGCTGACCTCGCCGGTCATGGTGACGCCGTATGGCACGGCGAAAATGGCAACCATAACCAGCACATTCGCCACCATTCCCAGTGCCAGGTAGGCCAGTAC
>JBMDWZ010000286.1:0-8538 GCA_048594865.1 Beutenbergiaceae bacterium | reverse complement strand
ACCGCAACCTCTCGATCGCCGATCAGGCCGCCCAGGTGGACCTGGTCAAGCGCTCGGAGTCGGGCATGGTCACCGACCCGCTCACCATCGGTCCGCAGGCAACGCTCACCGAACTGGACGAACTGTGTGGCAAGTTCCGGGTTTCTGGGCTGCCCGTGGTCGACGAGGCCGGCGTGCTGCTGGGGATCATCACCAACCGTGACCTGCGGTTCGTGCCCTCCGACGCCTTTGACACCACGCTGGTCCACGAGGCGATGACTCGGATGCCTCTGGTCACCGGCAACGTGGGGATCAGCCGCGAAGAATCAGCGGCGCTGCTGGCCAAGCACAAGGTCGAGAAGCTCCCCCTGGTCGACGGCGACAACGTCCTGCGGGGCCTCATCACCGTCAAGGACTTCGTGAAGTCCGAGAAGTACCCCAATGCCACCAAGGATGACGAGGGTCGCCTGCGGGTGGGCGCCGCCGTCGGGTTCTACGGCGACGCTTGGGACCGCGCGCTCGCACTGGTTGAAGCCGGTGTCGACGTGCTCGTGGTCGACACCGCCAACGGGCACGCTCGCCTGATGCTGGACATGGTGCGCCGGCTCAAAGCCGACCCGGCCACCTCCGGGGTCCAAATCATCGGCGGCAACATCGCCACCCGAGCCGGCGCCCAGGCGCTGGTGGACGCCGGCGTCGACGCGGTCAAGGTAGGCGTCGGTCCCGGCGCCATCTGCACCACCCGCGTGGTCGCGGGCGTCGGGGTTCCCCAGGTTTCGGCTGTGCACCAGGCCTCGTTGGCCGCCGGACCAGCCGGTGTGCCGGTGATTGCCGACGGCGGTCTGCAGCACTCCGGTGACATCGCCAAGGCGCTGGTCGCCGGAGCCGATTCGGTGATGCTCGGCGGTCTGCTTGCCGGAAGCGATGAGTCGCCCGGGGACCTGGTTTTGGTCAACGGGAAGCAGTACAAGCACTATCGCGGGATGGCCTCACTCGGCGCCATGCAAAGCCGCGGCGACCGGCGTTCGTACTCCAAAGACCGGTACTTCCAGGGCGACCTGTCCGACGACGAGATCATCACCGAGGGCATCGAAGCTCAGGTTCCGTATCGCGGTCCTTTGGCCCAAGTGGCGCACCAGTTGGTCGGTGGGCTGCGGCAGTCGATGTTTTACGTCGGCGCCCGGACCGTCGGGGAACTGAAGGAACGCGGCACGTTCGTGCGGATCACCTCGGCGGGGCTCAAAGAGTCTCACCCCCACGATGTGCAGATGGTGTCCGAAGCTCCGAACTACCACGCCCGCCGATAACCCAGCAGGCCAACTAGGCGTTGCTGGTTAAGCGGCGTTGCTGGTTAGGCGGCGTTGCTGGCCGAGCCTTCGCGGCCACCGCTCGCAACCGTCGGGCGTGCCGCAGGGTCGGGTGCTTCCTCCGCACGACTGAGCGGCCAGTCCATGCTGGCACCGGGGCCCTCGTGACCCTGGCTCGCGCGCCACTTGTTAAAACCGGTGGCCCAGGCGCGATGCTGCCCGGCCTGCCAGGCGTGCAGATTATCTAGGTCCTGCGCCGAGAGTTCGGGGTGTTTGGTGGCCAGAGCGGCGAGTACTTCCAGGGTGGCGGCGACATCGGCATCGGCGGTGTGCAAACGCCCCGTCTCCTTCACCCCGTAGATCTCGATGAGATCGCCCAGCTTCCGCTTGCCCGGCCGGTAGCGGTCCAAGGCGCGATCCAGCACCAGCGGATCGACCACAGGCGATAGCGGGCGCCCCAAACGTTCACCGATCGTGGTCAGGCCGTGCCGCTCCAGTTCGGATTCGATGATCGTCAGATCGAACGCGGCGTTGAATGCGACCACCGGGATCTGATTCTGAAAAGCGGCGGTGAGCTCGGCGGCGATCTCTTCCAACGCGCTTGCGGCGTCCACGCCGTTGGCTCGGGCGTATTCGGTGCTGATTCCGTGGATGGCCGCGGCCTGCTCGGGAATCTCAACCTTCGGATCGATCAACCAGGTGCGCTGCCACGTGCCTGCCGGGCCACGGCCCACGAGTGCGGCGGTGACGATTCGATCCCGGAACGGGTTCACGCCAGTGGTCTCGGTATCGAAACCAAGCAGTGGGCCCTGGGTGAGCGTCGTCATGGCAACCTCGTTGTGTGTGGTCTTGGCTGGTCTGTGTCATTGCGTCCGCCGGCGGATCCCGGCCCTGCAGCGGCCGGTCCTTGGCGTTGCACCCGACTCTGACATAGGCCACTGACAAACCCGCCCAGGCCCCCCGGCGTTGCCCAAAAGACTCCGAACTCGTCAGCAAGTGTTGGCGCGGGCGAGTAGCCTTGCTGACCGTGAGTCATGAGATTGAAATCGGACGCGGTAAACGAGGCCGGCGCGCCTACTCCTTCGACGACGTAGCCGTTGTGCCCTCCCGGCGCACCCGCTCACCCGAGGAGGTGTCCGTTGGCTGGCAGATCGACGCCTATTACGTCGACCTGCCGGTGCTGGCGGCCCCGATGGACTCGGTGATGAGCCCGGCGAGTGCAATCGAGTTGGGACGCCTGGGCGGGATCGGCGTGCTGGACCTCGAGGGCCTGTGGACCAAGTACGAGAACCCCGAACCGCTCCTCGAAGAGATCGCCCAGCTCCCGCCGGATGGCGCGACCAAGCGGATGCAGGAGATCTACTCCGCGCCGATCATCCCCGAACTCATCACCGAGCGGTTCCGTGAGATCCGTGAATCCGGTGTCACCGTGGCCGGGGCGCTGTCCCCCCAGCGCACCCAGGAGCACTGGCGCTCGGTCGTGGCGGCCGGTGTGGACCTGTTCGTCATCCGCGGCACCACGGTGAGCGCCGAGCACGTCTCCTCCTCCGCCGAACCGCTGAACCTCAAGCGCTTCATTTACGAACTCGATGTGCCCGTGATCGTCGGGGGTGCGGCCACCTACACCGCTGCGCTGCACCTCATGCGCACCGGCGCGGCCGGCGTCCTGGTTGGATTCGGTGGCGGAGCAGCGCACACCACCCGCACCACCCTGGGCATCCACGCTCCGATGGCGACCGCGGTCGCCGACGTCGCCGCGGCCCGCAGGGACTACTTGGATGAGTCCGGTGGCCGGTACGTGCACGTGATTGCCGACGGCGGAGTAGGACGAAGCGGCGACCTGGTCAAGGCGATCGGTTGCGGAGCCGATGCGGTGATGCTCGGAGCCGCGTTGGCCCGCGCCTCCGACGCCCCCGGCAAGGGCTGGCACTGGGGCCCCGAGGCCTACCACCCCGACCTACCCCGTGGTGAGCGCGTGCAGGTAGACACCGTCGGCCCGATGGAGCAGGTGCTGCTCGGGCCCGGCTCACAGGCTGATGGCACGGTGAACATGATCGGCGCCCTACGTCGGGCGATGGCCACCACCGGGTACACCGACGTCAAGGAGTTCCAGCGGGTCGAAGTCGTGGTCTCGCCGTACTACCCGAGCTGACCGGGCGCATCGCCAGTGCCCGAGCAGCCCGCGCCAAATGGCGGCGCGCCCCAGCCGGTGAGCCGGATGCGAGTCCGGGAAGCCGGGCCGGATGATGCCGCTGAGGTGATCGCGCTGTGGCGCGCCACCGAACTCACCCGGCCGTGGAACGACCCTGATACCGACTTCGCCCAGGCGATCGAGGGTCCGACGTCGTCGATCCTTCTTGGCTGCGAGCAGAGCGGCACTGAACCCGACGGCCGGGCGGTCGCCACCGCCATGGTCGGCGTCGATGGCCACCGCGGCTGGATCTACTACCTGGCGGTGGACCCGCAGGCGCAAGGGCGCGGGCACGGTGAGCAGATGCTCACCGCCAGTGAGCAGTGGTTGGCCCGCCATGGCGCGCGCAAGGTTCAACTGATGGTGCGCAATACCAACCCGGTGGGCGACTTCTACCTGCACCACGGGTACACCGATCAACAGACGCTCGTCTACGGCAAATGGTTCACCTCCTAGCGAGCCAAGACCGCGCCGGCCCCGTGCCCATCCACCCCAGCAGCGGCCACCGCGTCGCCGCGGGGCGGATAGGCTAATCGCAGCACATCGTCCGCCACGTCAGGGAAGCAGTGATGAGCGAGGAATACCGCATCGAGCACGACACCATGGGTGAAGTCCGGGTGCCCAAGAACGCGACCTACCGCGCGCAAACCCAGCGCGCCGTAGAGAATTTCGCGATCTCCGGGATCGGAATCTCTCGCCACCACATCGCCGCGTTGGCGCAGGTCAAGCGCGCCGCCGCGCTGGCGAACGCCGAGCTCGGCGTGATCGATCAGGCCACCGCCGATGCGATTTCCGCGGCCGCTGACCGTGTGATCGCCGGGGAATTTGACCATGACTTCCCGGTCGATGTGTTCCAAACCGGCTCGGGCACCTCCTCGAACATGAACACCAACGAGGTGATCGCCACCCTCGCCAGCACCGACGACCTCAGCGTGCACCCCAACGATCACGTCAACGCCTCACAGTCCTCCAACGACGTGTTCCCGGCATCGATCCACATCGCCGCCACCCAGGCCGTGGTGGAAGAGTTGCTGCCTCGCCTGGAGATTCTGGCGACGTCGCTGGAGCGCAAGGCGCAGGAGTTTGCCGATGTGGTCAAGGCCGGACGAACCCACCTGATGGATGCCACCCCGGTCACTTTGGGCCAGGAGTTCTCCGGATACGCCCAGCAGATCCGCAACGGCATCGACCGGGTCCAAGGCGTCATTCCCCGGCTGGCCGAACTCCCGCTTGGTGGCACCGCGGTGGGTACCGGAATCAACACCCCCCGGGGCTTTGCCCCACGGGTGATCGAACTGATCGCGCAGAACTCCGGACTGCCGCTGACCGAGACCGCTAACCACTTCGAGGCCCAGAGCGCGCAGGATGCGATCGTTGAAGCCTCCGGCCAGATCCGCACCGTCGCGGTATCGATGGTCAAGATCTGCAATGACCTTCGTTGGATGGGCTCGGGGCCGAACACCGGCCTTGGCGAAATCGCCATCCCAGACCTGCAGCCCGGGTCCTCGATCATGCCCGGCAAGGTCAACCCGGTGATCCCCGAAGCGGTGCTGATGGTCTGCGCGCAGGTCATCGGAAACGACTCGACGATCACCTTCGCCGGCGCTTCGGGCTCCTTCGAACTGAACGTCATGCTGCCGGTGCTGGCCCGCAACATCCTGGAGTCCGTCACCCTGCTCGGCAATGCCAGTGAGCACCTGGCGGCCAAGTGCGTCGATGGGATCACCGCCAACACCGAGCGGGCCCTGGAATTGGCCGAGTCCTCGCCGTCGATCGTCACCCCACTGAACCGACTGATCGGCTACGAAGCGGCCGCCAAGATCGCTAAGCATGCGGTCGGCAACAGCGTGACCGTGCGCCAGGCGGTGGAGGAACTCGGGTACGTCGAGCGCGGTGAGGTCACCGCCGAGCAACTCGATGCTGCGCTCGATGTCACCACTATGACCTCACCGGGCTGAGCCGTGGTTGCCGGGGTGAGTGGGGAGCCTGCCAATGGTCGGCGGCCGCGCCTGGAGGACGTCGCCAAGCTCGCGAACGTCAGCGCCAAGACTGTATCCCGGGTGGTCAACGGTGAACGGTACGTGGCCCCCGCCACCTCCGAGCGGGTGCGCCAGGCGATCCGCGAACTGGGATTCCGGCCCGACCAGGCAGCCCGCAGCCTCGCCCGGGGGCAGCGCCTGCGCCTGGCGGGGCTGATCGTCAGCACCCTGAACCCCTACGGCGTTGAGGCCATGCGGGGGATGGAACGGGTGCTGCGCGCCGAGGGGTTCTCGCTGGTGATCGCCTCCTCGGGGGAGGATCCCGAGGTAGAGCGCAAGCTGCTGTTGGAATTCCGTGATCGCGGCGTCGATGCCGTGGTGCTGGTGCCTTCGGGCCGCGAACATGAACACCTGGCCGAGGCCGCCGATCACATGTCCCTGGTGCTCGCGCACCGCGTGATCGAGGGCCTGGAGGCCGATTCGGTCTCTCCCGATGACTTCGATGCGACCCGCAAACAGGTAGCCGGGCTGCTGCGCGCCGGGCACCGCCGGATCGCCTTTATCGGCGACCTGGACTACATCTACAACATCGCCCAGCGCCATCAGGGTTACCTGCAGGCGCACCGGGATGCCGGAATTCCGGTGGATCCGGACCTCGTGGTGTTCGGGAGCAGGACGCCCGAATCGGCCACCGCGATCACCCACGATTTGCTGGCTCGCACCGACCCGCCGTCGGCCATCTTTGCTTCCAACAACCTCAACTGCCTTGGCGTGCTGCTCGCCCTTCGAACTACTGGCGGCCAGGTGCGAGTGATCGGCTTCGACGACGTTCCCGAAGCCAGTTACCTCGGGGTGCCGGTGACGCTGCTGGCCTATGAGCAGGCCGAGATCGGCCGGGTCGCGGCCCAGTTGCTGCTGGAGCGGGTCAGCGGCGCGCCACGTCCCACGCGTGGAATCTGCGTGCCGGTCACCATCCGCGACGTTATCGCCTAAGTGCCCGACGGCGTCACTGCCGTCTGGGAGCCGGCCTCGCCTCCCAATTGGTAGCGAGCGTTCCCGCAACCATCCTCCACCCCCTCGCAATGCCGGTGGCGGGGTGAGCAATGGCGGTTGCGGCGCGAACACGCGCGTTTGTCACCCAGTTGTAACAAGGTAGGCGAGTTTCTTGGGCGAACGCCTGCTACGTTAAATATGACGGCGCTGTCATATCGCCGTTTGAGGTCCCGATGAGAGGAACACCGTGAAGAGTCCTTCGATATCCCGCCGCGTGGGCAGCGTTGTTGCTGCAGGCGCAGCGGCCGCGCTCGTGCTTGCGGCATGCAGTAACGGCAACGACGAAGAGTCGTTTAGCCCCGACGCCGCGGAGGCAGGTGTCGACCTCGATGAGGTTTACGACATCGGTGAAACCGCGCGCGAAGATCTCCAAGAAGGCGGCCAGATCACCCTGGGCGTTGGCGCGGTCGGACCCGACTGGGACCTGGTGACGGGGTTGGCGGACATTCGCTTCATCATGGGCAGCATGTACAACGTGGGTGCCTGGACGGTGGACCCGGTGGGCGAGTACGTCCTGAATGAGGACTACTTCCTGTCCGCCGAGCAGGAGATTACCGACGACGGCACCCAGGTGCTCACGTATGAGCTGAACCCGGACGCGGTCTGGAACGACGGCACGCCGATCGACGTCGACACCTACGAGCACACCTTCAACATCCGCACCGGTGAAGACGAAGAGTACGACCTGGGCGACACCAACATGTATGACCAGGTGGCGTCCTTTGAGCGCGAGGATGACTGGTCCTTCACCGTCACCATGGAGCAGATGTACCAGCCGTGGCAGACGATGTTTGAGAACGGCATCATCCACCCCGACGTCAATACCCCGGATCTCTTCAACGACGGGTTCGTCGACGACATCCGCCCGGACTGGCGCGCCGGCCCGTTCATCCTGGACATCTACGACCGCTCCGCGAACGTGGTGTCGGTAGTGCCGAACCCGAACTGGTGGGGCGAGGAGCCGGTGCTGGACCGCATCAACTTTGTTCAGTACGAGAGCTCGGCGGACCTGCAGGCCTTCCAAAACGGCGAAATCGACCGGGTCGCGGTCTCCAATGCTTCTCGGTTCTCAGAGCTCGAAAGCTGGTCCGAGGACGACTACGAGGTTCGCCGCGGGGTATCCCCGGGCGGATCGGGATTCATCTTCAACGGTGAGGCCCGGGAGGTCGCCGACGTTGTAGTTCGTGAGGCGATGTTCCAGGCGATCGACCGCGAGCAGCTCAACGAGGTCCGCTTCCAGGGCCTGAACTGGGAATCGGAAACCCCGGGATCCTGGCTGTTGCTGCCCTTCGATGAGCGCTACGAAGATCACTACCCCACCCAGGATGCCGACCCTGAAGGTGCGCGGGAGACCTTGCGCGAGGCCGGCTACGAGGGCGATGACGATGGCATCATGACCAAGGACGGCGAGGACCTCGTGGTCACCCTCACCACGTTCGGTGACGACCCCACGGGTGCCGCGGTGTCGCAGGCCTTCCAGACCCAGATGCGCGCCGGTGGAATCGACCTGCAGATCAACAACCTGGGCTCCGGACAGTTCAGTGAAGTGATTGGCGAAAAGGACTACGCCGTGATGGGGATCGGCCTCAGCCTCGGCTACGCCGACCCCAGCACCGCCGTCAACGCCCGCTTCGGTCAGGTGGACTACAACCTGACCAACCTGGGTGACGACGATCTGGATGAGATGATCGCCGAACTGCAGAACACCGAGGAACTGGACGACCGGATCGAGCTCGGCAAGCAGATCGAGCAGCAGGCGCTGTCCACTCACTTCAACTACCTCAGCACCCACTTGGGCCCGCAGATCTGGGCCTACCGTTCGGGTCTGGCCAACATCGGACCGAACTTGTATGAGACCGATAGCTGGATCAACGTCGGTTGGCGTGCGGATTCGGACCACGACGGTTCGGACACCGGTGAGGACGTCGAAGACTTGGAGGACTCCGAGCCCGGAGACTCCGAGGAAGAGGACGAAGGCGACGAGTGAGGGTCGCCCGCGGATGACCGCGGCTAACTAGCACCGAAAAGA
>JBMDWZ010000285.1:0-2562 GCA_048594865.1 Beutenbergiaceae bacterium | reverse complement strand
GCCGTGCTCTGCCGCCAATTGCAGGGCGTGATCGAGTTGCGGCCCGCAGTCGCAGCGCAGGGACCCCAGTGCTTCCCCGGTGAGGCATTCCGAATGCACCCGGACCGGGGTGGGGGTTCCCGGGTGCGTCGTAGCGCGGGTCTCGGAACCGAGCAGCGCCAGGTGCTCGGCGCCGGTGCGCAGATCGGCATAGGCGTGCACCACGAGGTCCCCGTGAATGGTGGGGAGTTGTGCGGTGCTGATGTGGCGGACTCCTGGACCGTCAGTGCGCGACGGCGCGGGGTCGGCCAATGGCAACGGTGTGAGCAACGGTGTGACTTCCGGCGTTGTCGAGGCCGGCGCCAGGGTCGCCAGCAGGTCGCTGATGCTCAGCATGACTAGGTCGTGCTGCTGGGCCAGCTCGGCGGCGGCGCTGGTGCGCATTGGCTCACCGGCCTCATGCACCAACTCGGCGATCACCCCCACCGGCGCCAGTCCGGCGCGCGTGCACAGTTCCACGGCGGCTTCGGTGTGCCCGGGCCGTTGGGCTAGTCCACCGGGCACCGCCCGCAGCGGCAGGATGTGCCCGGGCCGGATGAGGTCGGCTGCGGTAGCTGCAGGGTCGGCGAGTGCGCGCACGGTGGCGGTGCGATCAGCCGCGCTGATCCCGGTGGTGATGCCCGCGGCGGCATCGACGCTCACGGTGTAATCGGTGGCCAGGGAGTCCTGGCTGCGTTGCACCATCGGCGGCAGGTCAAGGTGTTCAGCCAACTCATGAGGAATCGGCGCACAGACGTAGCCCGAGGTGTGGCGAACCAGCCATGCCATCCACGCCTGCGTCGTCGTCCCTGCCGCCATGATCACGTCGACCTCGTTTTCACGGTCGGCATCATCGGCCACCAGCACCGGGCGCCCGGCCCGCAGGGCTTCCAGCGCGTTCTGCACCCGGAATGCGGCGGGCGTACCTGCGGTCATCGCTGCGCCTGCGTCAGTAGTTCATTGGCCGTGGGTAACGCACCGGGGGCTGGTAGCGCACCGGAGGCTTGCAGCGCACGGGTGACGTACCGGGCCAGCACGTCCACCTCCAGGTTCGCCTCATCGCCAACGCTCAGGTCTCCCAGGGTGGTTTCGCGCAGCGTGGTGGGGATGAGACTGACGCCGAAACTCGAGTCCGCCACGGTGGTGACGGTGAGCGAGACTCCGGAGACAGTGATGGAGCCTTTAGAGGCGATCATCGGAAGTAGCTCAGAATTGGTGGTGAAGAGCAGGTCTCGCCACCGCTCGCCGTCGACCCGGTGGGTGAGGGTGCCGACGCCGTCTACGTGGCCCTGCACAATGTGACCGCCGAGCCGTCCGTCGGCGCGCATGGAGCGTTCCAGGTTCACCGGTGTTCCCGGTCGCCAATGGCCCAGGATGGTGCGGGACAGGGTCTCCGGTACGGCGTCGGCGGTGAAGGAACCCTCGGCAATGTCGCGTGCGGTCAGGCACACCCCGGACACTGCGATGGAATCGCCTTCATGGGCATCGGCGCAGATTTCCGGGGCGTGGATGCGGATTTCGGTGCCGCCGGGGTGATCGGTGCGGTGGGTGAGGGTGCCGATGGTTTCAACTAGGCCGGTGAACATGTGTCTCCTTGGTGGTGATGAGCAGGACGTCGTTTCCGAGGGGGATGAGCTCGCGGGTGGTCAGGCGCAGGGCATCGGCGATGGTGCCGATGCCCAGGTCGGTGATCGCGGTGGCCCCGGCGCCCAGGAGGGCGGGGGCTAAGTAGGTGTGAACCTCGGTGACCGCATTAGCGCGCAGGAACGCGGCGGCGATCTGCGGGCCGCCCTCAACGATTGCGCTGGTGATGCCGCAGCCGTGCAGGTGGTGAAGCACGGTGGCCGGATGGTGGGTGCGCAGGTGCAGCAGGCCGCCACCGGGGCCCCGCAGGTTGGCGTGCTCGGGGATCTCGCGGTGGCCCATCACCACGCGCAGCGGCTGCGTTGGGGCAAGGGCGCCATCGGGGCCGCGGGCGGTGAGCGACGGGTTATCGGCCAGGGCGGTGCCGGTGCCGATGATGAGCGCGCCGGTGGTGGCGCGCTGGGCGTGGGCGTGGGCGCGCGCCTGCGGGCCGGTGATCCATTGGCTGGTGCCGTCGGCGGCGGCGATGCGGCCATCGAGGGTGGTGGCGAGCTTGAGCGTGATGCGTACCGGGGGAGTGGGAAGGGCGGCTAGCCACCGATCTGCCAGACGTTGCGCGGCGCTCTGGGTGGCCGAATCGAGGTGCTCAGGCCCGACGACGGCGATCCCGGACTCCCGCAGGTCCGGTTCGGCCTGGGTGGGGTCTGCCGCTGCGAAAATCACGCGCGAAACGCCAGCGTCGATCAGAGCGCTTGTGCAAGGCGGAGTACGGCCGTGAGTAGCGCACGGTTGCAGGGTGACGATCGCCGTGGCGCCATGGGTCTGGTGGCCGTTGGCTTGGGTGTTCGCGATCGCGGCCACTTCGGCGTGCGGGGTGCCAGCGCCGCGGTGCCAGCCCTCGCCGATCACTTGGCCGCCAGCGTTGAGCAGGACGCAGCCGACCTGTGGGTTTGGATCGTC
>JBMDWZ010000284.1:0-7312 GCA_048594865.1 Beutenbergiaceae bacterium | reverse complement strand
GGTGACGCCGAGGTGTTCCAGTGGAGGGCGCTGGACCTGCCGAACACCGCTGCGGACGTGACCGTGACGGCCACCGGCCCGGCGGAGGTTGACCAGGTGGAGTGCGCAGTGCGCCGCGATGAGTGCGGCGACGTTGCGATTCATGGGCAGGAGATCGCGGTATCGGCGCAGTCGGTGGACGCTTATGACCGGATCGATCTGCGTCTGGAATATCCCCGCGGGACGTTCGAGGCGGCCGATGCCATCCTGGAACGCAACCGCAACCGGTTGGCACCACCATTCTGGTACGTCACCGGCGGCGGGGGGCTGTTCGCTGGCGCAGTGGGCTGGCTGAATCGGCGCCGCAGTGGGGACAAGCACTTCACCAACACCACCCCCGGGAATGTCCCAGAGGCCCGCCGCGATGCTCCGACCGGCACCTTGATGCGTGAGCCGGAGGTCGCGGTGCGCTTCACTCCCCCCGATGACCTACGCCCCGCGGAACTGGCGCTATTGATGGGTAAGCGCGCCGAGGGCCGCGGGCTGGCGGCCGCGTTGATCGATCTGGCGCGGCGCGGGTTCATCGAGATCAGCGCGGATTCGGCGAGTACCTCGCCAGACGCCTGGACCATCACTCGGCTGCGCGACCTCTCCGGCACCGGGCTGAGCGCGTACGAGCGCAGGCTGCTCAAGTCGATCCTGCGCAAAGATGATGAGGCGAAGTTCTCCGCGAAGGATCCGAACCTTGGCCGGCGGCTGTCCAGGGCGCACGTGTTGCTCCGCAACGAGGTGGACCGGGCGGGTGTGTTCACCGATGCCCGGCGCTGGCCCCGGCGGCTGGCGTTCATACTGGCCGGCGTGTTCGGGGTAGCGGCCGTGACGTTCATGGCCAACGCCGATGAACGCGGACCGGACGTCTTTGAGTTCCAGGTGTTGATGGCGATATCGATCGCCCTGGCCCTGGTGTGCGCCGGTATTGGCGCCACCGTCAAGACCCGGGTGCGCACCGCCTACGGGCGCGCGTTGTATGAGCAGGCTCGAGGATTCGAGCTCTTCCTCACCACCGCGACCGCCGAACAGTTGACGTTCGAGGAGGATGAGGACATCTTCTCCGCCTACCTGCCGTACGCGATCGCGTTCGGGGTGGCCGATAGGTGGGCGCAAGTCTTCGCCCAACTCTCCCCGCACCAACTGAGCGGCACCGACGTTCCGTGGTTCGCCGTCGGGAATTCTCAGGACCTGGTGCGGTCGCTGTCTTCGGTGACCGAGGCTGTGGGAACGGTGTCGGCCTCGGCGCGCTCTTCGATCAACGCAACCGCTGGGTCCTCGGGCTCATCGGGTTCATCGGGGTCCAGCGGTGGCGGATTCTCCGGAGGCGGCGGGGGCTTTTCCGGCGGCGGTGGCGGCGGCGGGAGCGTGGGCGGGCGCTGACCCCGCAGCCGAGCGGGCGATCCGCCGTTGGGCACCCCGCACCTCCCCCCACCTGCCAGCGCGGGCGCACGCGGTGTACCGAATCTGCTCCCGAACACCGGCAATCAGGCACCGGGCCGCACCCAATGTACGGAATTTGCTGTCGTGGGCCCAGCGCGCCCCAACCACCACCCATGCGAACGGCCCGGCACCCCACAAGGGGTACCGGGCCGCTGGCTAAGCCAGAACCAGCGGTTAGCTGGCGTCCTCGAGCAGGTTACGAGTGAGCGAGGAATCCAGCGGGATTCCCGGGCCCATCGTGGTGCTCAGGGTGGCCTTGATGATGTAGCGACCCTTTGCCGAAGCCGGCTTCAGACGCAGGATCTCATCGAGCAGTGCGGCGTAGTTCTCCACCAGGTTCTCCTCGGAGAACGAGGCCTTACCCACGATCGCGTGCAGGTTGGCGTGCTTGTCGACGCGGAAGTCGATCCGTCCACCCTTAATGTCGGTGACGGCCTTGGCCACGTCCATGGTCACGGTGCCGGTCTTGGGGTTGGGCATCAAGCCACGGGGTCCCAGGACACGTCCGAGCCGACCGACCTTACCCATGAGGTCCGGGGTCGCAACGGCCGAGTCGAAGTTGGTGTAGCCATCGGCCACCTTCTGAATCAGCTCATCGCCACCGACCTCATCGGCCCCGGCGGCCAACGCCTGCTCTGCGCGGTCACCGGTAGCGAAGACCAGCACGCGTGCGGTCTTACCGGTTCCGTGCGGCAGGCTCACGGTGCCGCGGACCATCTGGTCGGCCTTACGCGGGTCGACGCCCAGACGCAAGGACAACTCAACGGTGGAGTCGAACTTGGTGCTGGAGTTGGACTTGGCCAACCGGACGGCCTGCAACGGGCTGTACAGCCGGTCGCGGTCCACCTGCTCGGCTGACTTGTTGTAGCTCTTGCTGCGCTGTGTCATCTGCTTTTCTCCTTGTGCAGTTGTGGTGCGGGCCGCGCAGGCCCTTCCACGGTGTCCCAGCCGCTGAATGCGGACCGGGCGCGGGATCAGTTCTTAACGGTGATCCCCATCGACCGGGCGGTGCCGGCGATGATCTTGGACGCGGCGTCGATGTCGCGCGCGTTCAGGTCTTCCATCTTGGTCTGGGCGATCTCGCGGACCTGGTCGGCGGTCACGGTGCCAACCTTGTCGGTGTGCGGGGTACCCGAACCCTTGGGGACGCCGGCAGCCTTCTTGATCAGCTCGGCAGCCGGGGGCGTCTTGGTGATGAAGGTGAAGGAACGGTCCTCATAGACGGTGATCTCTACGGGAACGACGTTGCCGCGCTGTGATTCGGTGGCGGCGTTGTAGGCCTTGCAGAACTCCATGATGTTCACGCCGTGCTGACCCAGTGCCGGCCCGATGGGCGGAGCGGGGTTTGCAGCACCAGCCTGAATCTGGAGCTTGATGAGGCCTGCGACCTTCTTCTTGGGGGGCATACTTTTCTCTCCTATTTCGTGGGCCTACGCCGTGGGCGATGACCCGGTTGCAGTTGGCCCGCAGCGCGGACCAATGAACTAGCCCGCGTCAGCGGACCAGGCTTAACAGACTCAGATCTTGGCGACCTGGTTGAACGACAGCTCGACCGGGGTTTCGCGGCCGAAGATCGACACCAGCACCTTGAGCTTCTGGCTTTCGGCGTTGATCTCCGAGATAGTCGCCGGCAGGGTGTCGAACGGACCATCGGTCACGGTCACCGACTCGCCAACGGAGAAGTCCACCTGAACGGCCGGTGCACTGCCCTGAGCTGGAGCGCCGGTGCGCTGCGCCGGCGCCTTGGCCTCAATGGTGGGCGCCAGCATCGAGATGATCTCGTCCTGGGTGAGCGGAACCGGGGAGTGCGCGTGGCCCACGAAGCCGGTGACGCCCGGGGTGTGCCGCACGGCGCCCCAGGACTCATCGGTCAGGTCCATGCGCACCAACACGTAGGACGGAATCCGGACGCGCTTAACAACCTTGCGCACCGAGTTCTTGATCTCCACGACTTCTTCCATCGGTACCTCGACCTGATGGATGTAGTCCTCCATGTTCAGCGACTGGATCCGCGATTCCAGGTTCACCTTCACCCGGTTTTCATACCCGGCGTAGGAGTGGATCACGTACCAGTCACCCGGCTGGGTCCGCAGTTCGCGCTTGAATGCCGCGACCGGGTCCTCTTCCTCCTCTGGCTCGAGCACCGCGGCCTCGTCGGCTGCAATGTCGTCACCTTCGGAGTCGCCCTGCTCGGCGTCGTCATCCTGCTCGACGGCGTCGTCAGTTTGCTCGTCGTCCTGCACATCGGCGGAGGTGGCCTCGTCGGTGCCGGTCTCCTCGGCAGCGGCGCCATCGTGCCCCTCGGCCGCCGCTAGCGCAGCGTCGTCGACGGTCTCGTCGCGTACGTCGCTGGTCTCCTCAGACACGTCCTGCCCTGCTTTCCTCACTTGATGAATACCGGAATCGCTCCCGGATCTGCCTTAGTTCCCAAACACCCACAGTACGAGGCGGCCGATGAGGTAATCCAGAACCCCCACGTAGGCCATCATCACCAGGATGAAAACGATCACCACGACCGAGTAGGTCAGCAGCTCGTTTCGACTGGGAGTAACAACTTTACGGATCTCAGTGAAGACCTGCCGGATGAACAGCAGAATCCTGCCGAAGAAGCCGACGTTCTTGCCTTCCTGGCCGGGCACACCGGAGGTCTTCTCAGACTTCTGCGCGTCCTTACCCGATCCCTTACCGGAACCGGACTTCGGCGACTTCCCACCTGCATCGGAACCGCGCTTGCTGGCCGCTTCGGAGTCCTTAGCCTCTTTGCGGATCCGCTTGGTGATGTCCTTATCCGACCCAGCACCGGCTCCGCCGTCCTGCTCACCAGCACCATCAGCGGCATCGAGCGGTTCGGAGGGGTCGGCGGCGTCATCACCTCGGTCACGTCCGGGGTCACCGGGCGTGTTCGCGGATGTGCTCACAGCGTTGATTCCCTACTTGTGGGTGATGTCGATGAGTCGCCAGGCCAACTGGCCCGTACTGCAGGGCAGGCGGGACTCGAACCCACAACCGCCGGTTTTGGAGACCGGTGCGCTACCAATTGCGCCACTGCCCTATGGTTTCGACACCCCGCAGCCACGCCCGATATTGGGCATAAACCATCATGGTGGGCGTCAACCACCGCCCATGAGTGTACGCGTAACAAACAGGTAGGTCGAACCATCGTCATCTACATCACTCCCGCGAGCGCGCAGCACCGGCAATACTGGTCCCATGGTCAGGGCCAACACGCAGCGTCGCGGGGCGAAGGTGCGCACACGTGTGCTCGGTGGCCTGGTGTTCATGACCGCCCTGGCCCTGGCTGGCGCGGGTCTTACCGCGTTCTACTTTGAGCGCCTGCGCCTGGATGACAACATCGACGACTCCCTTCACCGCAACATTGAGGAGTTCAGCACGTTGGCCCGCGAGGGTCTAGACGCACGCACCGGAGAGCACTTCGCTTCGGTGCAAGAGCTCCTTCGCACCGGCCTACAGCGCATCGCGAGGGCGCCCAACGAGGGCGCCATTGCCTATGTGGATGGCGTTGTCACCAACTACGCGCCCACCACGGTGGAGTTGCGGCTTGAGGACGATGACGAGTTTGCCCAGGCCCTGGATCCGATCCTGAAGCAAGCCATCGCCGACGGCGCCGATGGCACCGCACCCACCGGGCGGATGACGGTGATCCAAACCTCCACCACCACCTACCGAGTGGCCATCCAGCACGTTCGCCTGCCCGAAGATGAGCGACTGGGAACCATGGTGATGGCGTTCGACCGCAGCGCTGAGCACCGGGAATTGGCCGAAACGTTCCAGTTGTACGCCCTAGTCGCCGCCGGATCGCTCATCGTCATCGCCGGCATCGGCTGGGTCGCAGTGGGCCGGATACTGCGACCCATCAGGCTGCTGCGTGAGGCGGCCCAGAACGTTTCCTCATCTGACCTGTCCCACCGGCTCACCGTCGCCGGCAACGACGACATGGCCGCGCTCACCAGAACCTTCAACGACATGATGGAACGCCTTGATCAGGCGTTCGACTCCCAACGCCAGCTCCTGGACGACGCCGGACACGAGCTGCGTACCCCGCTCACCATCGTGCAGGGTCACCTGGAGTTGATGGACACCAACGACCCGCAGGACACCGCCGCCACCAAGGACGTCGTCTTGGACGAACTGGGCCGGATGAACCGGCTGGTCGATGACCTGATGACCCTGGCCAAGGCCCGCCGGCCGGACTTCGTTCTGGCGCGGTCCACCGATATCGCCATGCTCACCGATGACGTGCTCGGCAAAGCGAGGCTGCTCGGGCAGCGCCGCTGGTCCATAGACAACCTCGCCGACGTCACCTGCGAGGTAGACCCACAGCGACTGACGCAGGCGCTGTTGCAACTGTGCGCGAACGCCGTACGGTTTTCCGCTGACGGTAGCGTCATCGCCGTCGGGTCCCGCGCCGAGCACGGCTGGTTGTACCTGTGGGTGCGCGATGAGGGCACCGGGATCGCCGAGGAAGATATCAAGCGCATCTTCGGCCGCTTCGAACGGCTGAAGCCCGACATCGAAGGGTCGGGATTGGGCCTACCGATCGTCCGGTCGATAGCGTTGGCGCACGACGGAGAAGTTCAGGTGAGTTCCGTCGTCGGGCAGGGAACCACGATGACGCTGGCGATCCCGATTCTTGGGAACACCGCACACCTTCAGGAGTCGGAGCAGTTCGTATGAGCAAGATCTTGATCGCCGAGGATGAGCCTCGGATCGCGTCGTTCGTGTCCAAGGGCCTGCGGGCGGCCGGATACGCCCCCACGGCTGTCGGCACCGCGGCGCAGGCTGTTGATCTGGCGGGCACCGGGGAATTCGATCTGCTCATCCTGGATTTGGGCCTTCCCGATCAAGACGGGTTCACCGCGCTGAAGCGAATTCGCTCGATGAACGTCACCGTGCCGGTGATCATTTTGACCGCCCGCAGTTCGGTGTCTGACACCGTTGCCGGGCTGGAGAACGGCGCCGATGACTACATGGCCAAGCCGTTTCAGTTTGAAGAGCTCCTGGCCCGGGTTCGGCTGCGGTTGCGCGGGGAACAGCACTCCGGCCAGACCACGGTGCTGCAGCACGAATCGCTGTCGTTGGACCTGCGCACCCGGCGGGCCAGCGTCGACGGCAAGGAGGTTGACCTGTCGGCGCGCGAGTTCGCGCTCGCCGAGGCGTTCCTGCGCAACCCTGGCCAAGTGCTCAGCAGGGAACAGCTGCTTTCCCGGGTCTGGGGTTACGACTTTGACCCCGGCTCCAACGTAGTGGACGTGTACGTGCGCTATCTGCGCAAGAAACTCGGCGCGCAGCGCCTGGAGACCGTACGCGGCATGGGCTACCGGCTGATCTAAGCAGCGCCGCTCAGCAAAACCGGCCGACCAGCAAGACCAGTTGCTCAGTCAGGCCGGTCGCTCAGTCCGCTGATTCAGGACTGTCCGGAGAGCCGGGGGAATCCGGCGAAACCGGCGACGGTGGCGTCGGCGGGCTGGGCGGACTGTCCGGGCTAGGCGGACTGTCCGGGGTCGGCGGACTCTGCGGGCTCGGTGGGCTCTGCGGTGTCGGCGGACTGACGGGAGTCACCGGGCTGGCGCTCGCAGCACTCACGGGGGTGGTGAGTGAGGGCGCGGAGGTCGTGACGTTCGCGGGCTGCAGTTTGGTCGCATCGCCGCCCGCGGCCTCCAACCGTGCGGTGGTCAGGTCAAGCTGGGAGCCTATTGCGCCCGAGCCGCCCGGCACCGCCGATTCGTTCTGTAGCGACAGTCCACTGACGTCTTGGTCACCGGGGGTGTTGGCCAGCGCCACCGCTGTACCGCCCACGATCCCGATCGCGCCTAGCGCGCCG
>JBMDWZ010000283.1:0-8184 GCA_048594865.1 Beutenbergiaceae bacterium | reverse complement strand
CGGTCCCGAGCACCCCCCGGGGCCCGTGCGGTTGGGTTGGGTCGCGTTTGGCTACAAATCCGCCGCGCTCGGAGCTGGTGGGAATACGGTGTGAGCGCAGGCGTTATGCCAATGACAGATTCACGCGAGAAGGAGAATTGTGGCAACGATCGACATCACCGAAGAGAACTTTAGCGACACCGTCCAGGGCGAGGGCATCGTCCTGGTGGACTTCTGGGCCGACTGGTGCGGTCCGTGCAAGCAGTTCGCGCCCATCTACGACAAGGTCTCTGGTTCCTACCCCGACGTCACCTTTGCCAAGGTCGACACCGACGCCAACCAGAACCTGGCCGCGCAGGCTCAGATCACCTCGATCCCCACGCTGATGGCATTCCGCGACGGGATCATGGTGTTCAACCAGCCGGGTGCGTTGCCGCAGAAGTCCCTGACCGAGGTCGTGGAAAAGATCCAGGCCCTGGACATGGACGAGGTCCGCGCGCAGGCCACCGCCGCAGAACCACACGCCTAATCTCCCCCAGCGAAGCCGCACGGCACGAAGGCATTTCGCGCTCATCTGCCTGACGGGGCGGGGTGTTGGTCACGCGGCCAGCACCCCGTCCTTAAGGCAGCGCTACCTTCAGCCCTGCAGCCTCTGCACCGCGCGCAGTTTGTTGCTGACATCCAGGGCAGCAACTTTGTAGGACTCGGCCAGAGTTGGGTAGTTGAACACCGCATCCACCAGGTAGTCCACGGTTCCGCCCAGTCCCATGACAGCTTGGCCGATGTGCACCAGTTCGGTGGCATTGGTGCCGAATACATGCACCCCGAGCAGGGTTCGATCATCGGCGTGCACGATGATCTTGAGAAGGCCGTAAGAGTCCCCGAGGATCGCTCCACGCGCGAGTTCGCGATATCTGGCCACGCCCACTTCAAAGGGCGTTGCGGACCGCGTCAGTTCATCTTCGGTTGCGCCCACGTAACTGATCTCTGGGATCGTGTAGATACCGATCGGCTGCAACGTGGCGAGGTCTTCCTTCACGAACTCCCCGAACGCATGGTAGGCCGCACGCCGTCCCTGCTCCATGGACGTCGCGGCCAGCGCCGGGAAGCCGATGACATCCCCCACGGCATAGATCGTGGGGACCGAGGTGCAGTAGTTGGCATCCACCTCGATGCGCCCGCGCTTATCGGCTTGCAGCCCTGCCTTCTCCAAATCCAGGGAATCGACCATGCCCTGGCGGCCCGCGGAATACATCACCGTGTCGGCGGGAATGGTCTTTCCGCTCGCCAGATAGGTGACCGTACCGCCGTCGAACCGTTCCACTTTCTCAACCGTCTCACCGAAGCGGAACGTGACGGCCAGGTCCCGCAACTGATACTTCAGAGCCTCGACGATCTCAGCGTCGACGAAGTCCAGCATTTGCGGGCGGGATTCGATGACGGTCACACGGGTGCCCAAGGCGGCGAACATCGAGGCGTACTCGATGCCGATAACACCAGCGCCGACCACCACCATGGTGGACGGAATGGACTTCAGTTCCAGGATCTGGTCCGAGTCCACGATCACCTCACCGTCAAACTCAACGGTGTCCGGCCGGGCCGGCTTGGTGCCCACTGCCACCACGAAATGCTCGGCTGTGACCTGCCGATCGGTGCCGTCATCACCGGCGATGGCGACAGTGTGGTCGTCCAGGAAACGCGCGGTTCCGGTAAGCAACGTGACCCGGTTGCGGCTGAGCTGGTTGCGGATGACGTCGATTTCCTTGCCGATGACGTGGTGGGTCCTGGCGTTCAGGTCACCGACGGTGATCTCTTCCTTCAACCGGTAGGAGTGGCCGTACAACTCTCGCTGGTTGAGGCCGGTGAGGTACAGGATCGCCTCACGCATCGTTTTGCTGGGAATGGTGCCGGTGTTGATCGACACCCCGCCCACCATGTGTCGTTTCTCCACGACGGCCACGCGCTTGCCCAGTTTCGCGCCCGCGATGGCGGCCTTTTGGCCGCCCGGTCCGGATCCAATGACAACGAGGTCGTAGTCGAACATGGACCTCAGTGTGCCGGGTGGATGTGTCCGGCGTATGTCATTTGGGCGCGTTCAGGACAAAGACCGGTCGCAGACGACGAACCGGCCCAGCCCCTGGGATCAGCGGAAGCGCGCTGTTGCTTCCGGCAGTGCGTTGGCCATATCGCGGATGTCGGGGTGCGGGGCGTTGGCCAGCACCTCATCCAAGGGGCCGTTGGCAATGAGTTTGCCCTCCGCCATGGCGTGCACGCTTGGGCACAGCGACCGGATCAGGTCCACATCGTGTGAGGCCACCAGGGCGCCCATGCCCAACTGCTCGATGAGGCCCTTAAGGTGACGCGCCAGCGCCGCCTTCGAATGCGGGTCCAGACCGGTGAGCGGCTCATCGAGCAACAAGATCTCCGGCCGGGTGGCCAGTGCCACCGCCAACGCCACTCGCTGCCGTTCGCCGCCGGAGAGGGTCACCGTCGGCCGGTTGGCGTGCTGGGGCCCGAGTCCAACGGCGGTGAGAATTTCTTCCACGGGGGTGGCGTGACTACGACCCACGCGCCGCGCCTGACGCAACGCCTTGGTGATCTGAAGGGCCGCCGTCGTACGCGGGTCTGAGATGGACATCGAGTATTGCGAAACCAGGCGAACGCGCGCCTTGAAGTCCTGCTTGGCCTTGAGGATCAGCCGCGCCACCGGCCGCCCGTCCAAGGTGACCGTCCCGCGCGGAGGCTTGAACGCGCCCGCCAGGGTCGCCATCAGCGTGGTCTTGCCCACCCCGGACGCGCCGATCAGCCCGACCGGCGGAGTGTTGCTGGTGATCTCGATGTTGAGCCCATCGAGGATGTAGCCATCGCCGTAGGACAGGTAGAGCTCGGAGGCTTCGAGGGTGGCGGGCACGGGTGGTGATCCTTCGTTCTCTGGGCGATTCAGGGGGCGCCGCGCAATTCACGTGCGCGCCGCCCCTAGCCTACGTGGCCGCTCGGGGTATCGGCGTTAGGCCGCGATCACCGATTCCAGTGCCACCGATTCCAACCCATGCGCTGCCCCTACCGGGGCGTTGGTGAGCGCGCCGTCGTGGGTGTTCAGTCCGAGCGCCAGGGCCGGGTCTTCACGAGTGGCGCGCAACCAGCCCTTATTCGCCAGGGCCACGACGAAGGGCAGCGTGGCGTTGGTCAGCGCATAGGTCGAGGTGTTCGGCACCGCACCCGGCATGTTCGCCACGCAGTAGAACAGGGTGTCGTGGACCGGGTAGGTGGGATCGTCATGGGTGGTGGGACGGGTGTCTTCAAAGCAACCACCCTGGTCGACGGCGATGTCCACTAGGACCGAGCCCGGACGCATGCGGGAGACCAGTTCGTTGCTGACCAACTTGGGCGCTTTAGCACCCGGTACCAGCACCGAGCCGATCACCATGTCCGCCTCCAGTACTTGCTGTTCCACCGTCAGACTCGAGGACGCCAATCCGTGAACCCGGTTGTTGTACCGCCAGAACGACATCCGCAACTTGTCCAGATCGGTGTCCAGCAGGGTGACGTTGGCGCCCATTCCCAGCGCGATGTTGGCAGCATTTTGGCCCGCAACGCCCGCGCCGATCACCACCACGTTGGCGTTCACCACTCCCCCGACGCCACCGAGCAATACGCCCTTGCCGCCCTGGGCGCGCATCAGTGCGTGCGCCCCGACCTGCGGTGCCAGGCACCCTGCCACCTCAGACATTGGGTAGAGCAGCGGCAACGATCCGGACGGCAACTGCACCGTCTCATATGCCAGCGCGGTGACGCCCTTGGAGATCAGCTCGTGCGTCAGTGGCTCATCGGCAGCCAGGTGCAGATAGGTGAACAGCACCAGGCCCGGGCGTAGCCGGTGGTACTCCTGAGCGACCGGTTCCTTGACCTTGACCACCACGTCCGCCCGGGCCCACACCTCATCGGCGTCCGCTGAAATCGTGGCCCCGACGGCTTCGTATTGCGCGTCTTGGATGAGCGACCCGCTTCCGGCGTCCTTTTCAACGATCACCTCGTGTCCGTTGCGAACCAGTTCGTTGACACCGACTGGCGTGATGGCCACCCGGTATTCGTGGTTCTTGACTTCCTTGGGTACGCCAATCCGCATCGCGCATCTCCTCGTTACGTTCGTCTCCAGGCGCTGGACGCAGCGCCCGGGGCAGTCAGTTCAGTTCAGTTCGGTTGTGGGTGGGCACCAGTGTGCCCAGGTGTTGTGTCGGGCTGATGTCGTAACCGCCAGCATGGGCAGCCCCTGCCGTGATGACTGGTCTTTTCCGACCTGTCACCGCCTGGCGGTCACTACCAGCACAAGCAGAAGGGGTGGCCGGCCGGATCGGCGTAGACGATGAACCCTTCGGTCGCGCTCATTTCATAGGCCTCTTGGAGCATCGTCGCTCCGAGCGCGATCACCTCCTCGTGCGCCTTTGCCACATCTTCAACATACAAGTCCAGGTGGATTTGTTGTTGCCCTTCGGGCCAATTCGGGGGCACGTGATTGGGGGCGAGCTGGCAGGCGATCGGCGGTCCGTCGTCAACAACAACGGTGTTCCATTTTCCGTCGTCGTCTCGCTGGACCGTTCCATCCAACACCCCGGCCCAGAAGTCGGCGAGCGCGTCGATATCGGCGGCGTCCAGGACGATCGTGTGCTTGGAGATCTTCATTGGTCCTCCCTTGGGGTTCGTGCTGCCATCATGCCGTGCCCTAGCGATGCTCGCCCTGCCAACCGCCGTCACGCGTTCAGTCCGTGGAGGGACTTCGCAGCACATCGATCAACGCCATCACCGCGCACGCAACCAGGAACCCGGCGCTGACGGTCAGTGCCAGCCCACCAGCGGTGTCGTAGCCGGAGGAGAGCACCGCGAAGAGCACGCCCACGGCCATCCCGGTGCCGAGCGCCGAGCCCAGCCGCTGCCCGGTTTGGATCACGGCCGAGGCTCCGCCGGCACGCACCGGATCCACATGCTGCAGGGTCACGGTGAGGTTCGGGCCAATCGTCAGTCCGGTGCCGATACCGCCGAGGAGCATCGCCGGCACCACCACGTAGGCCAGGCCCGGAGGGTGCACGTAGGCCACCCCAGCCGCTACTGCGATGACGGCGGCGGCCGAGATGAACGCCCCGATGATGACCACTCGCCGGCCCCACCGGACCACTGCGCGTCCGCCGAATGGCGCACCGATCCCGTTGCCCACCGCCCATGGCGCAATAAGCGCCGCGGTTGCCAGCGGCCCAAAGCCATGGCCCTCCTGCAGCACCAGCGACAGCACCACCGGAACCGCGGTAAACCCGCAAAAGTACAACGCCCCCACCAGTGCCCCGATGGGATAGTCCGGCACCACCCACAGCTTGGGGTCAATGATGCCTTGCTCGTGTCGGGCCGTCCGGGCCCGCACGTGTCGGGTGAGGAGCACCCCGGCCACGACTCCCAGGACCACGGTGAACCACGGCCGCTGCCCCCACGGCACCGCCCCTTGGGACATGAACGGGTACAGCAAGGACACCACCATCACTCCGGCCAGTGCGGCGCCCAACAGGTCGATCCTGCGTGTGACGCTGGTGAGCGCATCCGGTGGCCCGGGGTACAACCTCCAGATTCCAACGAGCACCGTCAGGGAGATCGGGATATAGAGCACGAACAGCCACCGCCACGATTGCGGCCCGGAGACGAAGTGCAGGAACCCACCGGATAGCACCGGTCCGATGGTGGTGGCGGTGGAAATGGCCACACCCATGGCGGCGAATGCCTTGCCCCGGCTGGCCGCGGGAAACAGCTGCTGAATGAGTGCTGCCCCTTGTGGCATGAGGAGTCCGGCGCCCACGCCCTGCACCGTGCGGGCCACGATTAACAGTTCGGCGTTCGGTGAGGTGGCGGCCAAGATCGCACCGGCAAGGAACACCCCTTGGCCAACCAGGCACATGGTGCGCCGCCCGATGACGTCCCCCATCCTGCCCCCGAGCAACAACACCAGTCCGAAGGCCAGGAGATAGGCGGTGATCACCCAGTGCAGGTCGGCGTCACTTGCGTCCAAACCGGTGCGGATCCGTGCCAGGGCGACGGCGAGCATGGTCGCGTCGAAGTGCGTCAGTGACGCTGCGGCCATGACGGTGACCAAGATCAGTCGACGACGACGGCTCGAAGGTACCTGCATTACCGCCACACGCTATCGGCCCAGGCGCCGGGGCGCCCAGATCGTTTCAGTCTGTGGGCTCCAGGACAAAGATCGGGATGAGCCGATCATGCTCGGCCGCCTTCACCTTGTAGTCGCTGTAAGTGGCCCACGTCTGCTCGGCGAAGGCGTACCAGTCGGCGTACTCGGCGCCTTCGAGCCGGCGCGCGCGATACAAACCCTGCACGTCGCCGTCGTGGAGTTCCACCACCGGGTCGGCCTCGAAGTTGCGAACCCATTGCGGGTCGGTGGGCCCTCCTCCATTGGAGGCCACGGCCAGGTAGCGGCCGTCGCGTTCCACACGCATCACGGGATTCTTACGCAGGTCACCCGAGCGCCATCCTCGGCTGGTGATCACCACGATCGGATCGCTGCCGCCGCGCAGCGTGTTCGCTTGGTCCCCACCGGTGGCTTCATATTCGGCGACTTGCTCGCGCACCCACGCCGAGGGGCTGGGTCGGTACTGGCCGGAAAGCTTTGATGCTGAATTGCTCATGCCAAGCCCAACCGTCGCAGGGTCCTGTTCATTCCAACCTTCCTCTAGCAAGGTGCGCAACGCCAATTTATAAACACCTCTTGCGCAACATCTCTTTCGCAAGTACAGTTGCACATATCAGCCGCCCCACCCGATGGAGGACACCATGTTTGGAACCCGCCGAGCCCTCACCCGCCCCCGAACCGAATCCACGATGCGCAGTTTCCGGGAAGCCGAAAAGGCCGAACACCGCCTTGAGGCACAGCGTGCCGCAGCGATGACCCGCACCCGGTGGATCTGAGATGAGCCAAGACCCGCGTTCCGGCAAGCTCAACTCCAGCGATCCGAGCGTGATGCGCGCCCTGGCGCATCCGCTTCGGATCGAGATCCTCGAACTCATCGACGAACTGGGCCAGGCAACAGCCAGCGAAGTAGCCCAGAAACTGGAACAAACCGTGGCCAATTGCAGCTTTCACCTGCGAATCCTGGCCGCCGGCGGTTTCATCGAGCGAGCCGAACAGCGCGGCCGAGAGAAACCGTGGAAGTCGGCACACCAGTCGCGCGACATGCGCCCCGATGAGTCAGACCCGGAGTCGATCGCCGAGGCCACCGAACTAGCCGGCCTGTATGTGCAGCGAGAATCGGCCCGGGTGCTTCGATTCTTGCGGGAGGCACCACAGGTGCTCGAAGACCCGAAGTGGGCCCGGTCGGTGACTGTGCAGACCGGTCGCTTTTGGGCCACAGCCGAGGAGCTCACCGAGCTCGGCGCCGAGATCGCCGCGCTGTTGACCCGCTTCGAAGGGCGCCAAGAACCCAATAACCGCCCAGCCGGAGCCCGGCGAGCAAGCTTCTTTGCAACTCTCAACCCGGACCTGACCGACGCCAACTCTGGCACTGACTCCGACTCTGACTCTGGCTCTGGTCGCGGTGACGGTAGCCCGCCGGAAGCATGAGCACACCGCCCGCGGCCGCGCTGGGTGCACGCCGCACGCGGCGAGGCCCATCGGCACTTGGTCACCGGCCGTTTCGCCGGCTCACCCTGGCTTGGGTCAGCACCAACATTGGCGATAGCGCGCTGTATCTGGTGTTGGCGGTGTGGGTCCGCGAACTCACCGGCTCCAACGCCGCCGCCGGTCTGGTGTTCGCCGCCCTCGGACTACCGGCACTGCTGGCGCCAGTGGCCGGCCAGCTGGCCGATCGCTTCTCCCGCCGCACGTTGATGATCGCGACCAACATCAGCATCGGGCTGATCGTGCTCGCCCTGCTCACCGTCACCGACTCCTCCGGCGTGTGGCTGATCTACGCCGTGACGTTCTGCTACGGGCTCGCGGCATACCTCACCAGCGCCTCGCAATCCGGACTGCTGCGGGACATGCTCAGCGATGAGGAGCTGCCCGGCGCCAACGGCCTGTTCACCACCATCGACCAAGGGTTGCGCCTGGTCAGCCCACTCCTTGGGACCGGACTGTACGTACTCGCCGGGGCCCACGCCGTCGTCGTCCTTACCGCCATCTGCTTTGGGGCCACCGCACTGATCTTGACCAGC
>JBMDWZ010000282.1:0-4060 GCA_048594865.1 Beutenbergiaceae bacterium | reverse complement strand
TGGGCAACTACCGGGCGCTGGGCACCACCGGTGGGCGCAACGCGCTGAGCGTCACCGTGTGGGAGGCGGCCGGGAACTCGCTGCGGGTGGCGGTGGATGCCACGGTGATCGCCGTGGTCGTGGGCACCCTGGTGGCGCTCGTGGTCTCCCGGCGCCCGCGCAGCAGGCTCGCGCGGCGCGCGATCGGTGGGCTGGATGCGCTGTTCATGCTGCCGTTGGGCGTCTCGGCGGTGACCGTGGGCTTTGGGTTCCTGATCGCGCTGAACCGGCCACCGTT
This sequence comes from Beutenbergiaceae bacterium, assembly GCA_048594865.1. Classification (GTDB taxonomy): domain Bacteria; phylum Actinomycetota; class Actinomycetes; order Actinomycetales; family Beutenbergiaceae; genus CALKWS01. The sequence goes on along the minus strand of JBMDWZ010000282.1, from coordinate 3,783 downwards.
GGACTTGCGCTCGTCGATGATTCTTATCCCGATCGCCCAGGCGGTGGTGGCGATCCCGCTGGTGGTGCGCACCGTGCTGCCGGTGCTGCGCGCCATCGACCCCAGACTCCGGCAGGCGGCCTCGGTGCTGGGTGCCTCCCCATGGCGGGTGTTGCTGCACGTCGATGGGCCCTTCCTGCTGCGCTCGCTGGGGTTAGCAATCGGGTTCGCCTTCGCGGTGTCGTTGGGTGAGTTCGGGGCGACGTCGTTCCTGTCCCGGCCGGATCAGCCCACCCTGCCGGTGGTCATCTTCCGCCTGATCGGGCAGCCCGGGGCGCAGAACTACGGGATGGCGCTGGCTGCCTCGGTGGTGCTGGCGCTGCTGACGGCGACCATCATGGCCCTAGCCGAACGATTGCGAAGTGAACGAAGTGGTGAGTTCTGAGATGAGCGGTTTCGCTGAGGTGCGCGGACCCGGGGTGGCCGAGAGGCCCGGCGGATCGAGCGGGCTGTGCGTGCGCGACGCCGTCGTTGCCTACGGCAGCGAACCTCATCGCACGACGGCGGTCGATCGGGTCAGCCTGGAGGTGGCCGCCGGGGAGATCGTGGCGTTGCTTGGGCCCTCGGGGTGCGGGAAGTCGTCGCTGTTGCGCGCGGTTGCGGGGTTGGAGCCGTTGGCGCACGGGTCAGTGGCGTGGGACGGCTCGGACTTGGCGCACGTGCCAGTTCACCGGCGCGGCTTCGGGCTGATGTTCCAAGACGGTCAACTGTTCGCCCACCGGGATGTGGCCGCGAACGTGGCCTTCGGGCTGCAGATGGCGGGCATGCCGCGAGCGCAGCGGGTAGAGCGCACCAACGAACTGCTTGAGCTGGTGGGCCTGGGTGGGTTCGGGGCCCGGGCGGTGGTGAGTTTGTCCGGTGGGCAGGCACAGCGGGTGTCGCTGGCCCGGTCGCTCGCGCCCGATCCACGTCTGTTATTGCTCGATGAGCCGCTGTCTGCCTTGGACCGCGAACTGCGGGAGAGCCTCTCGGCTGACCTGCGACGTATCTTGCAGGACGCCGGCACCACGGCGTTATACGTCACCCACGATCACGATGAGGCGTTCACGGTGGCCGATCGGGTGGCGGTCATGATCGAGGGGCGGATCGTCCAGGTCGGCACCCCGGCGCAAGTGTGGTCGGCGCCGGTAGATCCGGCCGTGGCGACGTTCCTGGGATACCGCGTGACCCGCGACGCGCACGGGCGCGAGGTGGCGGTCCCGCCTGGCGCCTTTACGCTCACCTCCGGTGCCAGCGACACCGCACTCGAGGGCACCGTCATCTCCACCGGCTTCGCCCGCGGACGCACCACCATCACCCTGGACCTGCCCGGCTGGGGCATCCAGAGCGCGGTCGCTGCCGACGTGGTGGACCTGGCGCCGGAGGATCGGGTGCGGGTGGAGTTGGATCGTGGGGCGATCGTGAGGTGGGGTAGTGCTCGAGCGCAGTGATCAGCTGCTGAGTTGCACCGAAGGGTCTGTGCCCGACTTGCCGTAGAACCGGCCCTCGCGGGCTTTCACCACGGCCACCAGTACAAAGCTCAAGGTGACCAGCAGCGCCCACGAACCCCACTTCCCGGCGTGCACCATCTCCCATACCCCGGCCTGGTTCGGGTACTGCCAGGCGCCCAGCAGGGTGGCACCGTTCTCGGCTACCCACAGGAAGAATCCGATCAGTACAAAGGACAGCGCCAACGGCATCCGGTAGAACCGCTGTCCCACGGTGAACCGGACGGTCGCACCCCACAGCGCGATGACGAACCCGCCGGCGATCACCCACCGCAGGTCGGGGATGAAGTGATGGGTGTAGAAGTTGGCGTACGCGGCAATCGCAAGCACCGTCGTCGGGACCCACCGAAATCCGGTGATGCGAAGGTCGAACCGGCGGAAGGCTTGGCACAGGTAGGAGCCCACAGCGGCGTACATGAAGCCGGAGTACAACGGCACACCACCGATCTTGGTGAACCCTTCTTCGGGGTAGGACCACGAGCCGATGTGCACCTTGAAGACTTCCAACGCCAGCCCGATGAGGTGAAAGGCCGTGATGACCGCTACCTCGCGGCCGGTTTCGACGCCGGTGAGGTACAGCACCACGGTGATCGCGATTCCGAGGATGAGCAGAGCGTCATAGCGGGGGATGGGCAGCGGCACCACGCTGGTCACCGCCAGGGCCACGAAGATCGCGGCCGCGAACGCGCACGATTGCACCTCCAACCAGGCGAACCGAAACAGTTGCGCGATCGATCCCAGGGCCCGCGCCACGAGGCTGTGCGGCGTCGATGCCACCGCTGTTGTGCCACTCATGCCCTAACCATGCGCCAGGAATTCGCACCGGCGCCGGGCTGGCTGGCGGTTCCTACCACTCCTCCCCACCACCTCCACAGGGCTATCTCCACACATCCGCACTCCGAGCCCGGCCCACCCGTGCCCACCGTCACCCACACTCCACCCACCCCCTTCACTCGGACCTTCACTCAGCCCTTCAGCCGGCCCCGAGCGCGCCCAAATGGTCGTGAATCGTGACCACTCGGGCGCGCTCGGGGCTCTGGGGGTGGGATCCTGGGGAGATGACGAACCGCGAAAGTGCCCCGGATGAGACGTTGGCGCAGCCCAGCGGCACCTGCGAGCCGCGCGTGGAACTCTTCGAGGCGCGCGAAGTTCCACTCGGCGGTGTGCGCGGCACGATGGTGCACCGGACGTTGCCGCAGCGACAGCTCCCGACCGTGGGGGCGTGGTGCTTCCTAGACAAGTTTGGCCCCGACGACGAGCCGATGCGGGTGCTGCCCCACCCGCACACCGGTCTGCAAACGGTGACGTGGCCGCTGGCGGGTGAGCTCCGGCACCGCGACTCGCTCAATAACGACGTGCTCGTGCGACCGGGCCAACTCAACCTGATGACGGCCGGGCGGGGTATCGCGCACTCGGAGTTCTCCGATCCGGGAACGCCCGTCTACGGCCTACAACTCTGGGCCGCCCTGCCCGGGCCCATGCCCACCGACCCCGCCCAAGCCGCATTCCAGCAGGTCACCGACCCGCCGGTGCTACAGGCCGACGGCGTAGAACTCACCGTCTTCGTTGGTTCCCTGAGCCTCGACGGGTCGAGCGTCACCTCACCTGCCGTGGTGCACACCGAGTTGTTAGGGGCCGACGGCGCAGTCGAGCCGGGTGTCGATCTCACCATCGGAGTGGCTCCTGAGCACGAGCACGCGGTGTTGGTGATCGAGGGATCGGTTGCCATCGATGGCACCACGATCGACGCCGGACCGCTGGCGTATTTGGGTGCCGGACGCTCCGAGATCCACCTGACCGCCTCGGAGCAGGGCGCCCGGTTCCTGCTGCTTGGCGGCAGGCCGTTCGATGAAGACCTGGTGATGTTCTGGAACTTCGTGGGCAGAAGCCACGAGGAAGTGCAGGCCGCACGAGCGGACTGGGAAGACCAGACCAAGGCCGCCGACGCGGCGCTCGCCGCCGGCACCCAGCACGTGGACCCAGGCCCCGAGCTGCGCTTCGGGCTGGTGCCGGGGCACGAGTCCCAGCGGATCCCATCCCCGCCGATCCCGCCGGTGCGCCTGACGCCGCGCCGCCGTCGCTGAGTTCGCTCCCACCCAGTTCGCTCGCACCCAGTTCGCTCTCGCCCAGCTCGCTCGCACCCAGCTCGCTCCCGCCCAGCCCGCCGACTTCGTCAAACCCCCGCTGAGCGAGTCAGTTTGCGCGCGAGGTCGTCAACCGCCGTGACTACCTCGGCGGGGGTTTGACGAAGTCGGCG
>JBMDWZ010000281.1:0-2550 GCA_048594865.1 Beutenbergiaceae bacterium | reverse complement strand
GCCCGCGTTCTCCAGTGCCGCGCGACCGGCGGCCGTGGCCATATCGGCAACGGACTCCTCATCGGCGAACCGCCGCGTGGAGATCCCGACCCGTTGAGTGATCCACTCATCGTTGGTGTCCACCAGCTTGGCGATGTCATCGTTCGTCACCACGCGAGCGGGCTGATAGTGCCCCACCCCGGCGATCCGTGATCCTTGAATTTCCACGCGACTCCTCAAAGGGACCGGCCCGCAGCCTTCGACTCAGGCTGCGGCGCACCGACAGATAGTGAAGTGGGGCTTTAGCCCCAGACCAAGCCCTGAGCCGGGTCTTCCATGACGCGGGCAACGTCGGCCAGCACCCGCGAACCCAGTTCACCATCCACGAGGCGGTGGTCAAAGGACAGCGCCAATGTGGTGACCCAGCGCGGTTTAACTTTGCCCTTGTGGACCCACGGCTTTTCGCTGATGGACCCCAGCGCCAGAATCGCCGACTCCCCCGGGTTGAGGATCGGCGTCCCGGTTTCGATGCCGAAGACGCCCACGTTGGTGATCGTCACGGTGCCATCAGACATTCCCGCCGGGGTGGTCTTGCCGGCGCGCGCGGTCTTGGTGAGGTCACCGATGCTGGAGGCCAAATCGTGCAGACCCATCCGGTGTGCGTCCTTGATGTTCGGCACCACCAGCCCACGCGGTGTGGCAGCAGCGATCCCGAGATTGATGTAGTGCTTGTAGACGATCTCCTGAGTGTCATCGTCCCAAGCCGCGCTGATCGTGGGGTTGCGGCGAATCGCCAGAATGAGGGCCTTGGCGGCGATCAACAGCGGCGTCACCCGGGTGTCACCGAACTCCTTATCGCCACGCAACCGTTCCACCAGGCGCATGGTCTTGGTGACGTCAACGGTGTTGAACACGGTGACGTGCGGCGCAGTGAATGCCGAGGCCACCATCGCCTCGGCGGTGCGGCGGCGCACACTGCGCACCGGTACGCGGGTTTGGCGACCGTCGTCGCTGACCGTCCCACCCTCGAGCCAGGGCCGGTCATCGTCGGGGTAGGTCGCCAGCTTCTCCGGCTGCTCCTGCTCATGGGCCGCCAGCACATCGGCGCGGGTGATGATCCCGCCGGGGCCGGTGCCCGGCACCCGCGCTAGGTCCACACCCAAGTCCTTGGCCAGCTTGCGCACTGGCGGCTTAGCCAGCACCAGCGGAATGTGGGTCGATTCCGGCGACGACGGCGCAGCGGCCGGTTCGGTCGGTCCAGCATCCGATGTGGCCGGTTCGGCAGCTGGCGCGGCGGGTGGCGCGGGCTGTGACGCAGGTGCGGCGGCGTCCGGACCGTCCTGCCCGACGGCGTCTTCCGCGGGTCCGCGGCGAGCGCGCCGGGTGGTCCGGGCACCCTTGGTCCCGTAACCCACCAGGACATCTCCGCTGCCCTCGTCCTCACCTGAGGCGGCCTGGCTATTCGTCGCGTCAGATGAGTTGGCATCACTGGACGCTTCCTCACCCGACCCGCTTTCGCCGTCGTCCGGGGATTCGGGACCATTCGGATCGGTGTCGATGACGATGATGGCTGCTCCGACATCGACCGTTTGGCCGACCTCCACAAGCAGTTCGCGCACCAGCCCGGCGTGCGGGCATGGGAGTTCCACCAGGGACTTAGCGGTCTCGATCTCCACGATCGTCTCGTTCACCTGAACCGTATCGCCGACGGCCACGCGCCACTCCACGATGTCAGCCTCGGTGAGCCCTTCACCAACGTCTGGAAGGGCGAATCTCACCAGCTTGGGCATCTGGATCTCCTGTCTAGGTTGAGTGCGCGCACATCGGTGTGCAAAGTCTGAGGAATTAGTGGGCGAAGGCGATATCGAGCGCGTGCATCACGCGATCAAGATCCGGGAGGTATTCCTCTTCGAGGTTAGCCACGGGGTAGGGGGTATGGAAGCCGCCGACCCGGTCGATGGGTGCTTGCAGGTGGTAGAAGCACTCTTGGCCGATACTCGCGGCCAGCTCGGCCCCGGCGCCAAATGCCGTCGGTGCTTCGTGCACGATCACCAGCCGGCCGGTCTTGCGCACGCTCGCCGCCACGGTAGGAATGTCTAAGGGGGAGATCGAACGCAGATCGATGACCTCCACGTTGGTGCCCTCATCGGCGGCTGCTTTCGCTGCCGCCAGCGCGGTGCGCACGGTGGGGCCATAAGCGGCGATGGTGGCGTCGGTGCCGTCCTTGACCACGCGGGCCTGCTGGATGTCGCCGGTAGCGATTTCACTGGTGGGCACGGCGGAGTCGATGGTCTGCACCGGCCCCTTTTCCCAGTAGCGGGCCTTGGGTTCGAAGTACAGCACCGGGTCGGGGCTAGCGATCGCCTCTTGGATCATCGTGTAGGCGTCCTGGGGCGTGGCCGGGGTGATCACTCGAAGCCCCGCGGTGTGGGCAAACAACGCTTCGGGTGATTCGCTGTGGTGCTCGATCGCGCCGATCCCGCCACCGTAGGGCACTCGGATCACCACCGGAACGTTGAGGTTGCCCTTGGACCGGTAGGAGATCTTGGCCAGCTGAGTGGTGATCTGGTC
>JBMDWZ010000280.1:0-3631 GCA_048594865.1 Beutenbergiaceae bacterium | reverse complement strand
TCCTGCATCCGCTGCATGTCCACGTTGTCCACGGTGGCGATCCGCAGCACGTCCGGTGCGGTGCCGTCGGGCTCATCGGCGCAACCGGCAACAACCAGCGCCCCGGCGGTGATCAGCGCCGCGACGGGCGCCGATCGCCTGGGAGTCATCGGACTGCCTTGGTGTCGGAGTTCGCCCCGGTCTCGGAGTTGAACTGCGCCACCGTGGCCGCGGCCCCCTGCTCCCGCAAACTGCGAAGCCAACGGGTATAGGACTGGGTGAACCGTTCGTTGGACACCAGATCACCGAAGGTGTCGGAGTCCCGCAGGAACGCCAGAATGTCCTCATCGTGCTTGGCAGCGGCGGCCTTCAGCACATCCTTTTTACGGTCGACGACGTCGATCGCCTCACCTTGTTCATCGGTGCCTTGGGCGTACCGTGCCCAACTCGCGACGATTAGCGCACCGGCCTCGATCGGCCCGCCGTCTTTCAGGTTGCGGTTGATCACCGGCAGCACGAACTTCGGGATCCGATCGGAGGTTTCGGCGGCGAGTCGGGCCAAGGTGTCCTTGACCGCCGGTGAGGTGAACCGCTCCAGCAGGGTGTCCTCGTAATCGGCCAGGTCGATCCCGGGGACCGGGGGCACCGTCGGTGCCGCCTCGGCGGACATGTAGGTGCGCAGGAATGCGGCGATCTGAGCATCGGTGCACGCTTCATGGGCGAAGGTGTGTCCGGCGAGGATGCCCACATAGGCCATCGCCTGGTGGGAGCCGTTGAGCAGCCGGATCTTCATCAACTCATAGGGTTCAACGTCGTCGACCACCTGCACTCCGACCTCGTCAAAGGGTGGGCGGCCATTGTTGAAGTTCTCCTCCAGCACCCACTGGATGAACGGCTCGCACACCACCGGCCAGGCGTCGGTGATGCCCTGGGCTGCCAGGGCGTCGATGTCGCCCTGGGTGGTTGCCGGGGTGATTCGGTCCACCATCGAGTTGGGGAAGGCGACGTTCTGTGCGATCCACTGCCCCAGCTCGGGGTCCTGTTTGGTGGCGAACGCGGTGATCATCTTCTTGGCCACGTGCCCGTTCTCCGGCACGTTGTCACAGCTCATGATCGTGAACGGTGGGGTGCCGGCGTCGCGGCGGCGGCGCAACGCTTCGGTGAGGTAGCCGAACACGGTCTGCGGATTGGACCCGTCGTCGATGTCCGCGGCCAGCGCCGGATCGGAGGTGTCCAGGTCGCCGGTGACGGAGTGTACGTGATAGCCGCCTTCGGTGACAGTGAGGCTCGCGACCCGGATCGCGGGGTCGGTGAGCAGCTCCAGCACCGCGGCTGGGTCATCGGGGGCGTACTTGAAGTCGATGATCGAGCCGATGGTGCGCGGCGTCAGGGAGCCGTCGGGGTGCTTGATCACCAGGGTGTACAGGTGGTCTTGGCTGGCCAGGGCATCCCGCATTCTGGTGTCCCCAGGCATCGTGCCGACGCCGACGATGCCCCAGTCCAAGGCCTTGCCTTGCTCGAACAGTTCGTCGAGATACGCGGCCTGGTGTGCGCGGTGAAAGCCTCCGACGCCGAAGTGCACGAACCCCGGGGTGATGGCGCTGCGGTCGTAATGGTCCAGCGTGGGCTTTGTCATCGGAACCTCCTGGGCGCGGAGGTCGGTGATGCTGCTGGGGCACTCCACAGCTGCGGACGCATCACGAGCCTCCTTTGCCTCGATCTCTCGGACCGCCATTGTCCACTGAATCCCCATCGCGTGGGTTCCAATTACGCAACCGTCCTTCTCGAGTCTTTCGGTTCGGCTATTGGCGTGTCAACGCATACCCGCTAAGCGGGCTGGCGCTGGCCGGTCGCCGACGGTGATGTTGGGCTCGGTTGCCGCGCTCGTTGGGCTGTTCTCCCAGGGAAAATGTGGCGGAGCTGTGCACGAATGTGGCGAGCCTGACGTGTTCAATATTCGCCCATTGAATTACCGTCGTAGTGTGCACGTGCCATCCGATGCCGGCGCTGCTGTGCGCCGCCCAGTGAAAGCCCGAATGGGCTCCAGTCTGCGCCAACGCGCACAGGCTGCTATCTCCAGTTCCAGCCCGCCCACGGCTCAATTCGGTGCGCACCGTCGCACGTCGCATTTACCGGCCGACGTCGAACGTGACGTTTTGGATTTGGTGGTTCGGGTTGGTGAGGCGCTCATTGGTACCGGTGCCCCGGTTGCCGAGACCACGGTGGCGTTGCTGCGGCTTGCGGCCGGGTTCGGGGTCACGAACTGTCACGTAGACATCACCTTTATTTCCATCACCGCTACCGTGGACCGCCACGACGATCCGGTGACCAAGGTCCGGCTGATCGAGGCCCGCACCGCCGACCATTCGCGTCTCACCGACCTGTACCGGCTGGTGGATGATGTGCACACCGGTGATCTGACGCTGATCGACGCCCAGTCACGGTTCGACCAAATCGTCACCGCTCCGCACCGCTACCGCCGGTGGATCGTGACGATGGCGCTGGGACTGATGGCCGCCGGCGTGGCCGGGATGCTCGGTGGCGGATGGGCGGTAGCGCTCGTGGCCGGCCTGACTTCGGCCGCAATCGACCGGATCCTGCGCTTCCTGCGGCACCGGAACCTGCCCTACCTGTTCCAGCAGGTGGTGGGTGCCGGCTTCGCCACCGCCGTTGCGGTGCTGCTGCTGTTCGGTCGGGAAGTGTGGGGTTGGCCCCCTGACCTGTTGCCGCCCTCGCTGGTGGTCGCCGCCGGGATGGTGGTGCTGCTCGCGGGGCTGTCGCTGGTGGGCGCCGCGTCCGACGCCATCACCGGCTATCCCTTGACCGCTGCCGCGCGAAGCTTCGAGGTGGTGCTGTACACGATCGGCCTGGTCGTGGGCATCGGTCTGATGCTGAACCTGGCCAGCCGAATCGGGATCCCGCTGACCCTGCACCAGGAGTATCTGGGGTCCATCCCGCTGACCGTGCAGGCGCTGTGCGGGGCGATGGTGGCCGGCGCGTGGGCGCTGGCCTGTTACGCCCGGCTGCGAACGGTTGCGTGGGTGGTGCTGATCGGCGCATTTGCCACCCTGCTGCGCTGGTTCACGATGGGGATGGGCTTGGGTCCGGAGATGTCGGCGTTCGTGGCCGCGTTGCTCGTCGGAATCGCCTCGGTGTTCATCGGCGCCCGCACCAGGACGCCGGAGATCGTGCTCGCGGTTTCGGGGATCACCCCGCTGCTTCCGGGCTTGGCGATCTACCGAGGACTGTTCTCCCTGGTCACCGAGGAGAGTGTGATCGGCGGTGCCACCACCCTGGTCGGGGCGTTGATGATCGGGCTGGCGCTCGCCGCCGGTGTCACGCTCGGTTCCTACCTGGGGTCCCCGCTGCGGCGGCGCGACCGGTTCACCGACAAGGCCAGCATGCGAGCCCGCGGTACTCGAAACTAGGTGCACCTGGCGCACCGGCGGATATTGCCGGCACGTAAAGTCGGCGCGGAGTGGTTCGCTGAGGGCGAATTTGGCGCAACTGCGCAGGTCAGGGTCGGTTAGAGTTGGCGCCTGAGTCGGGTTAGGAAGAGGTAAAGGGGCGTTCATGGCCGAGCGAAGTGCGGTGGTGCGATCCGCCGTCGGTCTGCACGCCCGACCCGCCGCCATCTTCACCCGGGCCGCGG
>JBMDWZ010000028.1:0-21243 GCA_048594865.1 Beutenbergiaceae bacterium | reverse complement strand
ATCCGCACCCGCTGCACCGGAAATCCCTTATCCGAGAGCAGGTCGACGGTCTCTTGCGCACGCTCGTAGTCATCGACGATTCGCAGCACCTCATAGGTGCCAGCTCCACCGTCGACGGGTAGCGGGGTGTGCACTGTCTGGGCGGTCATAGCAACTCCTTTAGTTGGACCAACCAAATTACATTGATTGGACCGTACCAACTAAATCTGCGATGATCAACCCCGATGGCAGAGTCAAAGGAGGCACCCGTGAGCAACGAAGTTGGGGCCGCGATCGGCGCGGCCGCCGAGGCGATCCAACGGTGGTACTCCCGACCGGACAACCAGCGACGGCTGAAGAGCGAGGAGTTCACTCCCCCGCCACCCACCGAACGTTGGTTGATGTCCAAGCTCTCCAACACCGGACCGGTGCGGATGTCCACGCTGGCACAGTGGCAACGTGTGGACAGATCCACGATGACCTCTCAGATCAAACGCCTGGAGGACCTGGAGTACGTCAATCGCACGCCCGATCCCAGCGACGGTCGCGCGAGCCTGGTTGAACTCACCGACAACGGCCGGGAGTGTTACCTCCGGCTGAAGAGCGTGATGGCCACGACGTTCAATGACCTGATCGGAGATTGGCCGGCGCCCGAACGCACCGAATTCGCCCGGTTGCTGCAGAAGTTTGCCGCCACTCTCGACGATCCCCCGCCGGAGGACTGAAACCCTCCGAACACAGGCGCACCGGCTCGCGGGCCTCGGTCCGCCGTGTCCGCCAACCACCACCTCGACCTCCGCTACGCCACACTGAGAAACGATGCCTTTAACTCCCCCGACCACACCCGGTGACGATGACGCCGTCGTCGACGCCTTCACTTCCTGGGCCACCGAACGCGGCCTGACCCTGTATGACCACCAGGAGGAAGCGCTCCTGGAACTGGTGACCGGGTCCCACGTGATCGCCTCTACCCCCACCGGTTCGGGGAAGTCACTGATCGCCGTCGCGGCCCACTTTTCCGCACTAGCAGGGGGTAAGCGCTCCTACTACACCGCGCCGATCAAGGCCCTGGTGAGCGAGAAGTTCTTCGACCTCATCGAGATCTTCGGGGCCGACCAGGTGGGCATGATGACCGGGGACTCGGCCATCAACACCGACGCCCCGATTATCTGCTGCACCGCCGAGGTGTTGGCCAACCAGGTGCTGCGCGAGGGCGAACTGCACGACGCTGGCGTGGTGATCTGCGATGAATTCCACTTCTACGCCGATCCGCAACGCGGCTGGGCCTGGCAGATCCCGCTGCTGGAACTACCCAACACGCAGTTTGTGCTGCTCAGCGCCACCCTCGGCGACGTGTCCTTCTTCGCCGAGGATCTCCAGCGCCGCACCGGCGCGCCGGTCGCGGTGATCACCAACACCGAGCGCCCGGTCCCCCTCACTTTTGAGTACTCCACCGAGCCGCTGCAGGACCTGGTGCTCAAGCTTGTTCAAACCGACCAGGCCCCGGTGTACGTGGTGCACTTCACCCAGGCCGCGGCCCTCGCCCAAGCCCAAGCGCTGACCTCGGTCAAACTCGCCGATAAGGCCCATCAGCAACGAATCGCAGACGCGATCGGGAGCTTCTCCTTCGCCAAGGGCTTCGGAGCCACGTTGTCCCGGTTGCTTCGCAAGGGCATCGGCGTACACCACGCCGGCATGCTGCCCCGGTACCGCCGACTGGTGGAACGACTCACCCAGGCCGGGCTGCTCGCCGTCATCTGCGGCACCGACACCCTGGGCGTGGGCATCAATGTGCCAATCCGGACCGTGCTGCTCACCGGTCTGACCAAGTACGACGGCGTATCCTCCCGTCATCTCAGTGCTCGGGAATTCCATCAGATCGCCGGGCGCGCCGGCCGCGCGGGGTATGACACCCACGGCCTTGTCATCGTGCAGGCCCCCGAGCACGTCATCGAGAATGCCAAGTCCCTGGCCAAAGCGGGCGACGACGAACGCAAGCGCCGCAAGATCGTGCGCAAACAGGCGCCGAGTGGGGTGGTGAACTGGACCGACAAGACTTTCGAGCGGTTGCGCGATGCGCAGCCCGAAGCCCTCACATCACAGTTCTCGGTATCCCACGCGATGGTTTTGGGCGTGCTCAGCCGCTACGGCGACCCAGTCACGGCGATGGTCAAACTCCTCACCGACAACCACGAACCGGAACGCGAGGCCAACCCGCACCTGCGTTCGGCCACCCGGATCTACCGTTCCCTGCGCGCTGCGGACATCATCGAGCGCCTCCCCGAGCCTGACGCTCAGGGACGCCGCGTCCGGCTCACTCGAGAGGTCCCGCTGGACTTCGCACTGAACGCCCCGCTGTCACCGTTCGCCCTGGCCGCACTGGAACTGCTCGACCCGGAATCGGAGACCTATGCGCTGGACGTGATCTCGGTCATCGAAGCGACGATCGATGACCCGCGCCCGGTGCTGATGGCCCAACAGAAGCAAGCGCGCGATGAGGCCATTGGCTCGATGAAGGCCGAAGGCTGGGAGTACAACGACCGGATGGAGGCTCTCGAGGAGATCACCCACCCCCAGCCGTTGGCCGAGCTGCTGTTCGCGGCCCTGGCCGAATACCGCACCGCCCACCCGTGGGTAGACGACTACCGTCTGTCACCCAAGTCGGTGGTGCGGCACATGATCGAGCACGCGATGACGTTCAGCGACCTGATCTCGGCGTTCACGATCGCACGCAGCGAGGGGGTGGTGTTGCGCTACCTGAGCAATACCTATCAAGCGCTGCGGCAAGTGGTCCCCGAGGCAGCGCGCACCCCGGAACTCACCGAGATGATCGAATGGCTGGGCGCGGCGATCCGCGGCGTGGACTCCTCGCTCCTGGCCGAGTGGGAAGCATTGCATTCCCCTGGCGCCGAGCCGCAGCGTCCCGCGCAGGACGCCGCACCGGTGATCGAAGCCCGGTTCGGCGGCGAGGACGCCCCGCTCTCAGCAAACCGGCACGCGGTCGCCACCGCGATCCGCACCGCAATGTTCCACCGAGTGGAGCTATTAGCGCGGGAGAACTACCAGGCGCTGGCCGACCTCACCCCCGCCCCAGCACACGGGGCATGGGATGCCCAGACGTGGGCCGATTCAGTCGATGGGTACTGGCGAGAGTATTCCGACATCGGCATCGGACCCGACGCCCGCGGGCGCGACCTCATCACCATCGACATGAACGCCGACCCCATTGCGGTAACGCAGATCCTGGACGATCCCGAAGGTGACGGCGACTGGCGTATCACCGCCACGGTCGATTCCGGCGCCAGCGACCAAGCGGAGGCCCCAGTGATCTCGATCATTCGCGTCGGACCAGCTGGCGACGCCCTCTAAACTGGCCCGCATGAGTGAACAGTCGGCCGGGTGGTACCCCGACCCTTCGGGCGCCAACCAGCAACGGTTCTGGGACGGCGACAGTTGGACCGAGTACTACCAGCCACTGGCGCCTACCGACACTCAGATCCACGGGTCAGCCACCGCCACGCAGGATTACCCCTACCTGGCCGGTGCGCAGCAATCCGCCGCCACCTCAGCCTCCGGTTCGGCGAACGTGCCCGCCAGCCAGGGCTGGCCGCAGGGCACCACCGACTGGTCCCGCGAAGGCGACGGGAACTGGAATCTTCCCGCCCAACTCACGAGTTGGGGAACCCCGGCACCGGAGCAGGACTACGCCAGCGGTCAGACCGCACCACCGGCGGACACCGGCGGGAGCACCCAGGTCTATCGCACCGGCAAGCGTAGCGGCCGCGGCGGCCTCATCGTTATCTCGCTGATCTGCGTGGTCTTCGTGGCGTTGCTCGTCGTCGGTGGCTGGTGGGCATTCCGGGAACCTGAACCGACCCGCACCGCGATCGAGCTCGGTACCGAATCCTCCGAATCCCTCGACCGTGGGACCGAATGGATCGGCTCTCTGAGCATCGACGACGCCGGTGCCTACCTCATCGACATCCGATCCGAAGACACGCGAGACCTGCTCGTCACCGTGCAGGCAGCCAATGGCAACACGATCGCCTATAACGATGATCGCGGTGACCAGATGGCCCTGGGGGCCATGTCGAACGATCCCCTGCTGTTCGTGGCGCTGGAGCCCGGGGAGTACGAAGTGATCGTGGCCGAAAACAGGGACCGTGGCGATAGTTTCACGATTGAAGCAACAGCTCTCGAAGAGACGATCGACTTAGGCAGCAGCGCCAACGTGGATCTCGCGGGGAACGATGCGGGGATTCTCGTTGCCGAGGTCGCCGACGCCACCGAGGCGACCATCGCCGTCAACGCCAGCGACAGCAACGATCCAGTTCTGCACGTGGTGGATCTGGCCACCGGCAGCGTGTTGGACTCCAACGACGACGCCGACTCCAGCACGAGGGACTCACTACTGGAGGACCTGTACCTCACGCCGGGGTCCTACGCCATCGTGGTGACGGAATACGCGAGCCGCGAGTTGAGCGCCACAGTTACCACCACGGTGAACTGATGACCGCCCAGGATCACAAACCGCCCCCTGGGTGGTATCCCGATCCGCGTGATGAGAGCGCTCAACGATATTTTGACGGTGACCGGTGGTCCGACGACGTCGAGCCCCGACTGGACCTCGATCACACTAGGGCGCCGAGGCGGATCAACAGCCGGGTGCTGATCGCCGTCGCCGTCGCCCTGGTCTTGGCCCTGGTGGTCGCCGTGCTGGTGTATCGCTCGCAGGCGGCCGGTGACCCCATCAACTTCCCGACCGTGACCGTGGACGGCTCACCGGAAGCGCAGGAGTCGCCGACCTCGGATCTCGAACTCATTGAGGGAGAGGACTTCGATGCCGGGGATGAAGTGAGCGGAAGCATCGAGCCCAATCAAGTCTGGGTGGCGAACATGAACGTGGACTCCGACGCGATGGTCGCCCTAGACGCACGCCCGCAGTCCGGCGACTCGGCCGACCTGATGCTCCAGATCCGCGATGAGCAGGGTCTGATGCTGGGGTCGAATGACGATCGCGGGGATCTGGAGTTTATCGGCGGCGAGGACCTCGATCCTTTCCTCGCCGCCAACCTGGGGGCCGGCACCTACCGGATCGTGGTGAGCACTTGGCTCAACGAGGGTGAGGCGAGGTTCGACCTGCTCAGCCAGGTGGTGGAACCCGTGGACGACGACGGTCGCGAAGATGTCAGCGCGCAGGCCGATGCCCCGATCTTGCGCGCCGTATCCGCACCGCAGGACTCCGAGTTCCGGCTCGCCGCTCAGTCCGACGTGGATCTGACCATCGCGCTTGTGGAGGCCGCGACCGGCGCCGTCACGACCTTCGAACCTGGTAGCGACGTCGCCGAGTCCCTGGATCTGGACACCACCGACCATGTGCTGGTGCTCATGCGCCACGATGGCAGCGCCGGAGATCTCAGCTACTCGGTGCAATTCGACTAGCTCCGCTCTGGGGCCGCGCACAAGGGCCGAGCATGGGCCCAGTGTGGGCCGAGTGCTGTGAACGTGCGGGTAGGTGTCCCCCGGGTTGAAGCCGCAGCTAACCAGCTGTGACAGGTAGCCTTAGGGGTCTTGGTTTACCTACCCAAGGACACCCATGACGCAGAACCCACATTCCCCTCATGAGCCTTTTGGCCAGCCTGCGCACCAGCCAGGCTGGAATCAGTCGCATCCCGGCGCGCACTCCCAGCCTCAGCAGTTTGGCCAGCCACAGCAGGCTCAACCGCAGCACTATGGCCAGCCGCAGCAGGCTCAGCCACATCACGGCCAACCACAGCACGCCCAACCACAGCACCACCAGCAGCATGGATTCGCCCAGTCCGGCCCGCATCAGGGCCACCCCGGACAACAGCCGGGCAGTCCCTTCCTGCGGCCCGGGGATGCCGGCGCCTATGGCCGAGTGGCACCGCCGCCCCGCCGCACGCGCCCGCAAACGATCGTGATCATCATCGTTGCCGTCGTTTTCGGGATGATGTTCCTGTCTACCCTCATCGGAATCCTGGCCGCCTTCTTTGGGGCCACCGTTGGGAGCCAGGGCGCGAGCGCCCTGGCCAGCACCTTGGTCGCCTACGCCCCCTGGTAGTTCCCCTGCCTGGAGCGCCGTAGGGGCAAGAATCCGGGCCGGCGCCGGCACCACCCTAACGCCGCTACGCGCCTTTGCCGACACCGTTAACCGACCCGCGAAACGAGTCATCCTGAGAATCGCCGACACCCTGAGCACCCTCACCGAGCGGATCGCCGCGGCCGCCGTGGCGGCGAACCGGCAACCGGAGGATGTCCGGATGCTCCTTGCGGTCAAGACCCAGACCGCCTCCACCATCCGCGAGGCGTTGGACGCCGGCCACCGGCTTCTCGGGCACAACCGAGTACAGGAGCTGAGCGCAACGGAGCCGGATTTGGCAGACGTGGAGCATGAGGTGCACATGATTGGGCACCTGCAGTCCAACAAGATCTCCGCGGCGCTGCGTTGGGTGAGCTGTATCCAAAGTGTCGATAGCGCCAAGCTCGTGGGGCGCCTGGATCGGGCCGCGGAGAGCCGGGAGCGATCGTTGGACGTCTTCGTACAGGTGAATACCTCCGGCGAGTACACCAAGGGTGGGGTGAGCCCCGATGCCGCGATGGACCTGTGTGCGCTGGTGGGCAGCAGCGACCACTTATCGCTGCGCGGCCTGATGACCATTGGCGCGAACTCACCGGATGAAGCCGTGGTCTCACGGTCCTACGCCCGACTCGCCCAGATCCGTGATGAGGTGCTCGCCTCCGGCGCCCCGGGAACGGCACAAGCGTCGGAGCTTTCGATGGGCATGAGCAGTGATCTGGAGTTAGCCATCGCTGAAGGGGCCACGATGGTGCGCGTCGGCACCGCGGCGTTCGGAAACCGAGAAAGCCCAAACAATCACTAAAGGTTGCACTTTTCTGAGGTCATGACACATTAAAGAGTGATGAGACTCCACCGACTCGCTGCCGCACTGGTCCTCACTCTTCTCGTCCTGGCTGCCTGCACCTCACCCAGCGACCCCGAGCCTGATGACCCCGGCGGCATCGAAGGCACCAACGTCCCTCGAATCGAGGATCCTGAGCTCCCCAGCGAGCTGGTTCCGACCTTGCAGGTTGTCCAGGACAGCGACGAAGGTCTGCGGATCTTCACCCAGCACTACCAAATCCCGGGCGCCGATGATTTGAACTCCGAGATCGAGGCGTACGTACAGGAAGCCCGCGACGCCTACACTCCGGTGGCCGAGAACGCCATCGAGGCCGGCGACGAGCAGAATCTCCCGGACCTCAACGTTCAATCAACGATCATGGCTTCTAGCCCCGAGCTCCTCGCGATCCGGATGACCACCTACCAGTTCGACATGGACACCGACTCTCAACGAATGCAGACGTATTGGTATGACGGCGAACGCCTGCTTGAATCAGCTGACCTGTTCGCCGATGACGCCGCATTCGAAGAATTCGGACAATCCGTACTCCAGGAGATGGATGAGATGGGCTATGCGCCGTCCAATCCCGATGAAGACCCCCGCCCGCAGTTGGGGTCGATCACCTTCGAAGACGGCGACCCCGTTGCCGAGGTCGCTGCGGGCGCCTTGACTGCGGCGGCCGGTGGTTCGTTCACCATCACGGTGCCGGCCGGCGACCTGCTGTCCGACGTGGGCGAACGGGCCGCCGGGGCGGTCGATGATCCTCAAACCTTCGAAGCAGCCCCTGACCTGGGCTCCGACGAAACTGCGGAAGAGCCCACGGAAGAGCCCACGAGCGTTCCGCCGTCGGGCGAGGTGGACTGCACCCAGACCGACTGTGTCGCGATCACGTACGACGACGGCCCCTCGGCAGAACTCACCCCGCAGCTCTTGGACACCCTGGCACGGCTCCAGGCACCGGCAACATTCTTCTTGCTCGGCTCCAATGTCGAGGCTAATCCCGAGATCGCGAGGAGGATCGTCGAAGATGGCCACGAGGTGGCAAACCACACCTGGACCCATCGCGACATGGTCAACCTCGACGCCGATGCCCGGGCCGCGGAACTCCAAGACACCAACGCGGCGATTGAGGAAGCCACCGGCGTTCGACCCACCCTGATGCGACCTCCGTACGGTTCGGCCAACGACGAGGTGGTGACCGAGTCCGACATGGTCGTGGTCCAGTGGGACGTGGATAGCGAGGACTGGTCCAATCGCGACGCGCAGACCACCACGGCCAACGTCCTGGACGCCGTGGAGCCCGGATCCATCGTGCTCCTGCACGACATCCACCCCAGCACGATCGAATCGGCGCCGGACATCATCGAGGGTCTGCGCGACGCTGGGTACACCCTGGTCACGGTCAGTGACATTCTGCGAGCTCATGACCCCCAGCCGGGTTCGGAGTACCGCAGCGGTCGCCCCTAGGCGCGCCGGGACATCACCGCGAGCGTTATTCCGGTCGCCCCGATTCCCCACAGGGCCACCACCAACGCCTGGGTGAGGGTGGCGGTGTAGGCGTGCGGGGCTAGGTGCGCACGCATGAGATCAGCCATCGATTCCATCGGCAGGACCGAGTGCACGCTCGCGAACCACTGCGGCAAGGAATCGGCAGTAAACACGATCGGCGTGAACAGCATGATGACGAAGACCAACACCTGGGTTAGCAGCATGGCCATCCGCGGTGGCACCGCAGAGGCCAATGCGTAACCGACCATCGCGGCGGTAGCCGAGATTGCAATAGCGATCAATGGGAGCCACCACGTCGGGGCGAGGTCCAGGTCGTAGCGCAACGCTGCTACCCCCACGGCGATCGCCACACCTGGCAGGCTGACCACGGTCCACACCGTGATGTCGGAGAACAGGAACGCCGAACGCGGCGCAGGGAGACTGCGGAACCAGTCGAAACTGCCTTGCTGCTTCATCGAGGCGATCGCCTGCGGCACCAACACCAACCCCGCAGTCAGCAGCAACGTAGTCGGCGTGCCCGTGGATAGCCGCAACGCCACCTCGGGTTGTTCCACCGGCGCCAAGTACCCGAACCCGATGACGATGCCAACGGCCATCATGATCTGCACGATCAGCGTGAGCGGCAGGAAACTCTTGGACGATGCCAAACTCCACCGCATCAGCATCAAATACGAACGGGTCCACTCGGCTACCGCGCTCACGCCGCCACCTCCGCAGCCCCGTTGGCGCGATCCCGCTCGCCCACTGTCTTTACCCCTGGATTGTCCGCCGCCGCAGACTTCCCGGTGAGGGCAATGTAGGCATCCTCGAGGGACGCCGGCTGTAGCGCGAAGGTTTCGATATCGCCTTGTTTTTGGCGATCTCGGGACCACGCGATGACGTCGGTAGCATCGCCGGCGTCGATGGTCCCAATGAGCACGCCCGGGCGCCTTTCGGTGGCACGGAGTCGCCTCGGCTCCGGCGCTGCCTCATCGGGAGCAAACCGCAGTTCCAAGCGCATCCGATCGCGCAACGGCGCGGTGAGTTGGCTCGGCGTTCCCGCTGCGATGGCCCTTCCCTCATCGAGTACCACGAGGTGGTCGACCGCGCGCTCGGCCTCATTGACGTTATGGGTCACCAGCAGTACCGCCGCGCCGTCGTGCGCCTGCCTGCGAATCTCTTCCCAGAGCAAACGCCTGCGCACCGGGTCGACGTCGTTGGTGGGCTCATCGAGGACAAGCAGCGGGACGGGTGCTACCGCGGCTATGACGAAGGAGACCAGCCGTTTGGCCCCACCGGAGAGCTTCTCGGTGGGGCGGTGAGCCCAGTCCGTGAGGTCGAGGCGATCGAACATTTTCGCTGCCCGCTCGCGCACCTCCCGGCGCCCCAGTCCGCGGATCCGGCCCACCAGTTCTGCAGCCAGTGCCGGGGTAAGTCCGCTGATCGGCACCTCCGACTGCGCCTGGATCGCAGAGAGCTTGCGAGCTCGGCTCGGGGAGGCCACCGCATCGATGCCGTCGATCGTGATCGTGCCGGCATCCGGCTTGGCGATTCCCACCACTTGATTCACCAGAGTGGTCTTGCCTGCGCCGTTGTGACCCAGCAACCCGACCACCTGACCTCGACTGACCTCCAAGCTGACGCCGTCGTTGGCCACCACCTTCTTGAAGCGTTTCGTAACGCCCGAAATCTCCAGCATGTTCAATCTCCTAAAAGTGAGATACCGCTCGGTATCTGAAGTTAGGAAGGCTATTCAGATACCGGCCGGTATGTCAACTGATAGGGTTGGCACATGCCTGAATCGCTCACCCGCGCCGCAAAGCAAGAGCAGACGCGGTCCAAACTCATAGAGTCCGCGCTGGAAGCGTTCGTGGACCACGGCTTCCACGGGGCGTCGCTCCAAGACATCGCAGTGCGCGCGGGCTTCACCAAGGGTGCGATCTACGCAAACTTCAACGACAAGGAGGAACTCTTCCTCGCCGTCCTCGATGCTCGCCTTGAGCGCCAAGGCCGAGAACTCGCCTCGATCTATGAGGCCGACCGCGCCGGACACGACGACGTCCAGCAGCGGATGGTCGAGTTCCTCAGCAATGCGTTTCGCCGGGAATGGGGCCTACTGAGCCTCGAGGCAATCTTGTATGCCTCCCGGCACTCCCCCGACCTTTTGAAAGAGATGGCGCTTCGCTATCGACAGACCGACGAACAGACAGCGGCCCTCTCGGGTTGTCCACCGGAACTTAAGAGCGTGGTGGCTATCACCCAGACCGCCATCAACGAAGGTTTGATGCTCCGCTCTCTGGTGGATCCCGAGGTGGTCAGCGTCCAGAACGTCGAAGCGGTCTATGAGTTGCTCGATCGCACGCTGGACACAGTGTCCAGCCAGGACGCCTCGGCGGAAAGAAACGCTTAAGGAACCCGGTTGAGCCAGGCCTCGGTATCGAACTTCGAGGCGATCAGTTCCTCCGCGCGGGCGTATTCGGCCTGCGTGATCTCACCGGTGGTGGTGTCATACCGCGACTCGAAGTGTCGCTTGAAGGCCTCGATGATGTCCACACGGTCCATCTGGGTTTGGGAGCGCATCGGGTCCACCCGCTTGTTTGCGCTCTTGGTGCCCTTATCGGAAAGCTTTTCGCGCCCGATCCGCAACACGTCAAGCATCGCGTCGGCGTCGATGTCATAGGCCATCGTGGCGTGGTGCAGCACCGCTCCCCCAGCCAGGCGCTTTTGGGCCGCGCCTCCGATCTTGCCCTGCGGGGAGGCGATGTCATTGAGGGGTACATAGTGGGCGTCGATGCCCACATCTTGAAGCGCCCCGAGCACCCAGTCATCCAAGAACGCGTAGGACTGCTCAAAGCTCAGCCCGTCCACCAGGGACGCGGGCACGTACAGGGAGTAGGTGATGGTGTTGCCCGGCTCCACGAACATCGCACCTCCACCGGAAATCCGGCGCACCACCTTAACTCCGCGGGCACGGGCGGCCTCAGCGTCCACCTCGTTGCGCAGCGACTGGAAGGAGCCCAGGATGATTGCCGAGGACTCCCATTCCCACATCCGCAGCGTGGGCCCGCGGCGCCCGGCGCCGAGTTCCTCGACCAGTACCTGATCCAGCGCCAGGTGCTGCAGGGGCGCCAAAGGCCCTGGGTGCACGATCTCGAACGTGTGGTCCGACCAGGACGTCGAGTGGCCCAGGGCGCGCCGCACCGCGATCGCCACCGCCCGCGGGGAAAAGCCGATGAACCGGGCATCGCCGGTCGCTTCGGCGATGCGCGACTCCAGCACGCTCACCGGAGCGTCGGCCGGCACTCCGCGCAACGCCTCATCGATCTGGCCTAACGCCTCATCGGGCTCCAGGAAGAAGTCGCCGCTGATCTGAACGCCATCCAGCACGCCATCGCGGACATCGACCTGGGCGGCCACGAGTTTGCCGCCGGGGACCTTATATTCGCCTCTGCTCACAGGCTCAGCCTACGTGCACAAACGCTCTCAGCGTGGTGCGGCTTCGTGCTTGACCAGCCCAAAGACGAACCCATCCACCAGCGCCTCCCAGGACGCCTCGAGGATATTGGGCCCCACACCCACGGTGGACCAACTGCGGAACCCATCGGTCATCTCGATCAGCACCCGGGTGATCGCGTCGGTGCCGTGCGAGGAATCCAGGAGCCGCACCTTGTAGTCGATGAGTTCGAAGTTCTCGATCTCCGGATACACACCGATGAGCGCCTGGCGTAGCGCGTGGTCCAAGGCGTTCACCGGACCGTTGCCCTCGCCGGTGCTGACCAGGCGCTGATCCCCGGCGTGTAGCTTCACGGTGGCTTCGGAGTTGATCTCTCCGTGGTGGGAGGTGTGCTCCACGATGGCTCGCCAGGACTCAACGGTGAAGAAGGTGCGGCGCCTGCCCTCGATCTCTTCGAGCAGGAGCAACTCAAAGGACGCGTCGGCGGCGTCGTAGGTGTAGCCCTGCGCCTCGGCGTCCTTGACCCGGTTGGTCACGCGCCCGAGCACGTCGCTGCGACCGGACAGGTCGAACCCGAGCTCGCGGCCCTTGAGTTCAATGCTCGCCCGCCCGGCCATGTCCGAGACCAGCATCCTCATGTCGTTGCCCACGGCGCGGGGGTCGATGTGCTGGTACAGGTCGGGGTCCACGCGAATCGCCGAGGCGTGCAGCCCGGCCTTGTGCGCGAAGGCGCTGGCGCCGATGTAGGGCTGGCGGGCGAAGGGCGCAATGTTGGTCACTTCGCTGATCTGGTGGGCGACGTGGGTGAGTTCGGCCAACCCGGAGTCGCCAAGCAGGTTGTGTTCGCGCTTGAGCTGGAGGTTTGCCACCACTGTGAGCAAGTCGGCGTTGCCGGTGCGCTCGCCGTAGCCATTGATGGTGCCCTGCACGTGCCTGGCGCCGGCGTTGATGGCGGCGAGGGAGTTGGCCACCGCGCATCCGGTGTCGTTGTGGGCGTGGATGCCCAGCACCCCGTCGGTGCGGTTGCGCACGGAGGCGACGATGTCATGTACCCAGTCGGGCAGCATTCCGCCGTTGGTGTCGCACAGCGCCACCACGGCCGCACCGGCGCCAAAGGCCGCCTCGACGGCGGCGAGGGCGTAATCGGGATCAAACCGGTAGCCATCGAAGAAGTGCTCGGCGTCGACGATCACCTTGCGGCCCTCACCGGTGAGGTACTGCACGGTCTCTGAGATCATCCGCAGGTTCTCATCGCCGTCGGTCCGCAGCGCCTTTTCCACGTGCCGAATGTCGCCCTTGGCCACCAGGGTGACCACTGGCGCCTCGGAATCGAGCAGCGCGCGAACTTGCGGGTCCGCGTGGGCACTGCCCCCAGGCTTGCGGGTGGCACCGAAGGCCGCGAGCTCGGCGTTCTTGAAGTCCATCTCCTTGGCGGCCCGCGCAAAGAATTCGGTGTCCTTGGGAATGGCGCCCGGCCAGCCGCCCTCAATATAGGTCACGCCGAGGGAGTCGAGCAGGGGCGCTATGGCGAGCTTGTCCGCGACGGACAGGTTCATACCCTCTTGCTGTGCGCCATCGCGCAGCGTGGTGTCGTATACGTCCACAGCGTCTTGGCCATTGGGCTGTGTGGAGCTCATCGTGGTGACTTTCCGTTGAAACCGGTGCTACCTAACAGGGCGGGGGTGGTGCCCTGGATCGACTATCGGCGCCAGCGGGAGGGGTGGCCCCGCCAACAAAAAGACCCCCCGAGGGTGCGGGAGGTCTGCGCGTTCGCTGTGGTGCGAACGCGCTAGTCAATAATGAGTGCGGCGGGTGTGCTGTACCTCATGGGTCACATCATGCCACACCGCCGGCCGCACCATGGTTCTACGCACACCGAAGAGTGCTCACCTCCCGCCCTGCGGGCGAACACTGGGCCCGTGTGATGGACTTAGGCCCATGGCGATCCAGCACACCCGACACCTCGCCGCACCGGTCGCGCGGGTGTGGTCCGTAGTCAGCGACGTCACCGCACACGCCCAGTTGGTGCCGTTCACGCGGGTGCTGACCGAGCCGGGAAAGCGCCCGGGAGTCGGCTGGCGGTTCATCGCACGCACTCAGGTGGCCGGGCGGGTCGTGGATGATGCGATGCGGCTGAGCATCTGGTCACCACCAAGAACGGACGACGACGGCGCCGAGTTCCGAGCGGAGAAGGTCGGTCGGGTGTTGGCTGGCTGGGCGCATGTGCACGTGCAGCCTGGAGCGGTGCCGGGCACCAGCACGGTGGTGTGGGCCGAGCACATCAGACTGCAACCCCGACTCCCCCGATCCCTGGAACGCGCCAGTGGGTGGCTCTTGGACCGTGCCAGCGCCGTGCTCTTTGGGCTGGTGCTCGATCGCCTGTTGGCCGACAACGGTATCCCCCGCTTTGCAGCCCCGGCCCACGCTCCCCGCGAGTAAACGCCCCAGGGCGTGAATGGCGCACGGGGGTGAATGACACACGGGCGTGAATAGCACACAGCCCCTGAATGACACAGCCCCTGAATGACACACGGTCGTGAAAGACTCCTCAGCGTGGACATCGCACTGAGCATCGCTGGTCCGCGCGTGCAGGTGCGGCCGTTGGAACCGGGCGCCGCCACCGAGGAGATAGAGGCGCAGGATCTGCCACGGCGGGTGGCTGAACTCGATCGAACCGGCCCGCGCTGGATCTGGGCGGATACCGCCGCGATCGCTCCACGACTGCTGGCGGCAGGGGTATCGGTAGGTCGGTGCCTGGACCTGCGGCTCTGCCACGCGATCCTGCACCGCCGCGACCCCAGCTGGGGCGCCCCGGGTTGGGACGAACCGCGTGCGCCCGCCTCCCCGCTGGCGCCCGCCGAAGCCCCAGGCGTGATCACCCTGCTCGATGATCTCCCGCCGATTGGCGGGCAATCATCCAGCGCCCATGACAAGACGCTGCCCGAAGTGATCGCCGAGTATGAGTCCCAGCAGGCCCAATCGGGCGATCCCCGCGTCCGGTTGCTGCTGGCCGCCGAATCCGTGGGCGCGTTGATCGCCGCCGAGATCCACCACCACGGCCTTCCGTGGGATGTCGACCTACACAACGACCTGCTCACCGCCGCACTCGGTCCGCGGCCACGGGAGGGCACACGCCCAGCACTCTTGGAAGCGCTCGCCGCTCAGATCCGCACCGCCTTGGACTCCCCCACCCTCAACCCCGATTCACACGTGGAACTCCTGCGCGTGCTGCGCGGGCACGGGCTGGATGTGAAGTCCACCAGCAAGTGGGAAATCACCGGCATCGACCATCCGGTGGTGGCCCCGCTGCTGGAGTACAAGCGCCTGGCCCGGCTGCTGTCCGCTAACGGCTGGGCGTGGCTGGATTCGTGGGTGGCCAAGGGATCAGAGGGACGCCGAGGCCGGTTCCGACCCGACTACGTTCCCGGCGGTGTCGTCACCGGCCGGTGGGCCACCAGCGGCGGTGGTGCGCTGCAGTTACCCAAGCAACTTCGCCCAGCGGTTCGCGCCGATCCTGGCTGGGCTTTGGTGGTGGCCGATGCTGCGCAGATCGAGCCGCGGGTGCTGGCGGCGATGGCCGGTGACCGAGACCTGGCCCGGGCCGGGCGCGGCGGGGACTTGTATCAAGGTCTGGTCGATGAGGGTGTGATGCCCAGCCGGGATCAGGCGAAGGTGGCCATGCTCGGTGCCCTGTACGGCGGTACGAGTGGGGACTCGGGTCTGCTCATGCCCCGACTCCTGCGCGCCTACCCGCGCGCCACCGCCGTAGTGGAGAACGCGGCTCGCACCGGTGAGCGCGGCGGCGTGGTCAGCACTTGGTTGGGGCGTACGAGCCCACCGCCATCGGACCAGTGGCAACGCACCCAGCGGGAAGCCGGCACTGTCGATGCCGGCCCCGACGCCGAACGCACCGCCGCCCGCTCGGCCCGCGACTGGGGCCGATTCACACGCAACTTCGTGGTCCAGGGAACCGCGGCCGAATGGGCGCTGTGCTGGATGGGTGAAATCCGCCGCCGACTCCGGCCACACACCGGCGCGCACCTAGTGTTTTTCATGCACGATGAGGTCATCGTGCATTGCCCCGCCGAGGCCGTCGAGGCCGTCACCGACGTGGTTGCTGAGTCCGCGGCCGCTGCGGGCCGCCTGCTGTTCGGTGACACCGAGGTGGACTTCCCGCTCAGTATCAGCGCCGGTCCGGACTACGCGAAAGCCGGTTGACGGCCCGCGCTGGGCACCGGTAGGACCAGCGTCTTTAGGCCAGCCGGTGCATCCAACCACGCGTATCGTCCGCGCGGCCGTACTGAATGTCGGTGAGCTTGGTGTGCAGCCCGGCGGTGACGTCACCCGCTTGGCCATCACCCACGGTGAGATCCAGATCTTCGCCCTTGAACGTCCCAATCGGGGTCACCACCGCGGCCGTTCCGCACGCGAAGGCTTCAACGATCTGCCCCGAGGCGATCTGTGCCGACACGTCGGCGAAGGGCAGCTGCTCCTCATGCACGCGGTGACCATCGGCCTTGAGGATCTCGATGATCGAGGACCGGGTGACCCCTTCCAGGATCGTGCCGGTGAGTTCCGGGGTGCGCACCGAGCCGTCGGCGTACACGAAGAACACGTTCATGCCGCCGAGCTCTTCGAGCAAGGTGCCGGTTGCGGCGTCCAGGAAGCACACCTGGGAGCAGCCGTGCTCGGCCGCCTGCTGTTGCGGCAGCAGGCTTGAGGCGTAGTTCCCTCCGCATTTGGCGGCTCCGGTGCCACCGGGGCCGGCCCGGTGGAAATCGGTGGTCAGCCAGATCGAAACCGGGTTAAAGCCGCCGGTGAAGTAGGGGCCAGACGGTGAGGCGATCACCAGGTAGTCCACCTTGTGTGCGCCGCGCACGCCGAGGAATGCCTCGGAGGCGAACATGAACGGGCGCAGGTATAGGGACGAACCCGGGGTTCCTGGAACCCACTCGGTGTCCGTTTGCACGAGGGTCTCGATCGACCCCAAGAAATCCGACTCGCTCAGCTCGGGCAACGCAAGGCGCCGAGCGCTCGCCGCAAACCGGGCCGCATTGGCTTCTGGCCGGAACGTCCACACCGAACCATCGGCGTGCCGATAGGCCTTGAGGCCCTCGAAGATTTCTTGGGCATAGTGCAGCACGGCGGTGGCCGGGTCGAGTTGGAGCGGCCCGTAGGCCTCCACGCGGCGGCCGTGCCAGCCCTCGTCGATGGTCCACGTGGCATGGGCCATGTGGTCGGTGAACACCTTGCCGAAGCTCAGGTTGGCAAGGGCCGCTTCCCGTTGCGCGAGCGTGGCGGGATGCGAGGTGGGACGCACCTCGAAGGCCGCTGCGGTGGTTTCGGTACTCATGGTGCCCCTTCTTTCGGGCATCGCCTGCCCGCGTATTGCTAACGAGGGTTACGGTACCGCCGATGACGGCGGTGGGCCTAGCCACGGCGCCTCGATAGGGGGCGCCGGTGGGCACGCCGCGCGGTCGCAAAGGGGTAGAGCGATCACGCACCGGTGGATTGTAGTAAGCGACCTTGGAGTGGGTTAGCCAGCGACGGCTTGCGCCA
Organism: Beutenbergiaceae bacterium; assembly: GCA_048594865.1. Lineage (GTDB taxonomy): Bacteria > Actinomycetota > Actinomycetes > Actinomycetales > Beutenbergiaceae > CALKWS01. The sequence goes on along the minus strand of JBMDWZ010000028.1, from coordinate 3,840 downwards.
GGGCGTCACCGATCTCGGTGGTGCTACGGGGACCGCTGCGCTGGGCCAGATCGGCCTGCACCGCAGCCTCCACGCGGGCGGCCTCATCGGTCAGGCCGAGGTGGGCCAGGAGTAGTGCGATCGAGAGCACCGCCGCCGTCGGATCGGCCTTGCCCTGACCGGCGATGTCCGGCGCCGAGCCGTGGACCGGTTCGAACATCGAGGGGTAGGCACCGCTGGGGTTGATGTTTCCGGAGGCGGCCAGCCCGATGCCGCCTGCGATCGCGGCGGCTAGGTCGGTGATGATGTCGCCGAAGAGGTTGTCGGTGACGATCACATCAAAACGACTGGGATCGGTCGCCAAGAAGATGGTCGCGGCGTCAACGTGCAGGTAGTCCACGGTGACCTCGGGATACTCGGCGCCTACTGCATCGACGGTGCGCCGCCACAGGTGCCCGGCGTTGACCAGCACGTTGTGCTTGTGTACCAGGGTGAGCTTCTTGCGCGGGCGCTGCGCTGCCCTGGCGAAAGCATCGCGGACCACGCGCTCCACACCGAAGGCGGTGTTCACACTGACTTCGGTGGCGATCTCGTTCGGGGTGCCGGTGCGGACCGAGCCGCCGTTACCCACGTAGGGGCCCTCGGTACCTTCGCGCACGACGACGAAGTCCACGTCGCCGGGATCGGCTAGTGGGGTGCTGACCCCGGGGAAGATCTTGGCGGGCCGCAGGTTCACGTAGTGATCGAGTTCGAAGCGCAGACGCAGCAGCAGGCCGCGCTCCAGCACGCCGCTGGGAACGCTCGGGTCCCCGACGGCCCCGAGCAGAATGGCGTCGTGCTCCTTGATCGTTGCCAGGTCGGCATCGGTGAGGGTTTCACCGGTGGCGTGCCAACGGGCTGCGCCCAGATCGAGTTCGGTGGCGGCGACGTCCACGTCGCTTCCTGCCAGGACGGCGTCGAGCACCTTGCGGGCCTCAGCGGTGACGTCGTGTCCGATCCCGTCTCCGGGGATTACTGCGAGTTTGATCGTGCGTGCCATGCGGGCAAGCCTAACCCAGGTGTCCACCAATCGGACATTATGTCTCATTCTTCGGACTAGATCGAGCGCGGCCACCTGACTACATTGGCCTGTATGCGCACTGTGGCTGACCCGCTGGTACTCGCCCTGGACTCCTCCACCACGGCCACCAAGGCCCTGGTGGTCGATGGCCGCGGCCGGGTGCTTGCCCAGGGCGCCAGCCCAATCGAGATGGACTCCCCTGCGGCCTTGGCCTACGAACAGGACCCCACCGCGTGGTGGACGTCCACCGACGCCGCAATCGCCAGCGCAGTGAACGCGCTGAATGACGGGGACGCCGAGCGGATCGTGGCGATCGGGCTCACCCAGCAGCGCGAGACGTTCGCGCCCTTCGATGCCGACGGCCAGCCGCTGCGGCCAGGGATTCTGTGGCTGGATGGCCGGGCCGCCCCCCAGGTTCGCCGCTACGCCAGCGACCGGGTGCACGAGCTCACAGGCCGACCGCCGGACGCCACCCCGGGGCTGTACAAGATGGCATGGCTGAAGGAACACGAGCCGCACTCCCTGCGCGACGCCGCGTGGGTGACCGACGTGCACGGTTATCTCGTGTGGAACCTCACCGGGCACTGGACCACTTCGTTGGGCAGCGCCGACTCCCTCGGCCTCATCGATCAGCGTGCCGGGGACTACCACCCCGACCTGCTGGAGATCGCCGGGGTGCGACGTGATCAGTTGCCAGACCTGAGCGCTCCCGGTGACGTCATCGCCGACCTTCGCGGCGACCTTGCCGCACGGTGGGGATTGACGGGACCGATCGCCGTCGTCTCCGGATTGGGTGATGGTCAGGCTGCCGGACTCGGCGCTGCGGCAGTGGAGCCGCAGGTGGCGTACCTGAATCTGGGCACGGCCATCGTCGCCGGCGTGCATGCACCGGCCTATGACCACAACCGGGTGTACCGCACGTTGGCGGCGGGCCTGCCCGGTCAATACGTGTATGAGGTGGTGCAGAACTCCGGCGCCTACCTCGCCACCTGGTTCCGCACGGCGTTTGGAGACCCCGATCTCCACGGTGCACCGGATCCGGAATTGGAAGCCCGAGCCACCGCCGTCGCACCAGGTTCGGGCGGGTTGCTGACGGTGCCGTATTGGAATGCGGTGCAGAGCCCCTACTGGGAGCCTGGCGCCAGCGGGGCGATGGTCGGTTGGCGCGGGGCCCACGACCAGGCCGCGATGTACCGGTCGGTGTTGGAATCGATCGCCTATGAGGTCGCCCGGAATATCCGCGCCCTCGAGCAATGCACAGGCACCCCGATCACGGAGGTCCGCGCCATGGGCGGCGGCCTGCGCAGCGGCCTCTGGCGCTCCATCATCACCGACGCGCTCGGCGTTCCGGTGCGCGCCAGCGCACAGGGTGAGGTCTCCGCGATCGGCGCCGCCATCCTGGCGATGGCGAGCGTCCATAGTGGCGGCAAACCACCTTCGCCCAAGGACGTGGCCGCCCATGCCCTGGCGATGGCACAACTGGGCGATGTCACCCAGCCCGATGCCGCCATGCATCAGCTCTACCTTCAGGCCGGTGAGATCCAGGGCAAGATCTACCCCGCGCTACGTGAGGTCCTGGACGACATCGAGGCCTTCGCGCTGAAGTATCCGCTGAACTCGGATCGGGATGAGTCGTGATCGGTTAACGACTTTGGCGCGGAATACCCGGCGTCATGCGTCCTGACGTGCGCGCCGTTTCGGTGCCTTGGGGTAGACCAACTCAAAACGCTCCACCACAACCTGCCCACCGGCGTCGGGAAGGTCTTCGTGTGAGTCGGTGACCTCCACCCCGGCGGTCCGCACCAGCGCTCGTGGGATGTCTTGCCCATCCAACAGGATCGCCAGATCGCCCACCTGCGGTGGCTCTTGGTCGGCCTGACTCAACTCCGCTAGCGCCACCACTTGCACCAACGTTCCGGTGGCGAGCAGGTCCTCGATGTCACCCGTCGCCTGCGCCGGATCGGCGGACGTGGCCCACACCGGCGGCGGAACCGAATCGTGCAGCCCCTGCCCGATGAGGGTCTGCAAGAAGTCGATGTTCCCTTTGCTGCGGGCATTGCGCCAGAAGGCTTCGATGCGGGCGTCGTCGATCATTGCCCCATCCTCCCATTAGGCAGGCACACTGAATCGACGGCCCGCGGCGCCTCAGCGGATGACGCCGCTGAGCTTGAGTACCAGCGCCAGTAACGCCACCGGCCAGGACAGCGCGGTCACCCATAGTTGGGCGATCGTGACGATCCCGGTGAAACCGATCGACGGCGGAACATACAGTTTGGCGCGTCCGAACCGATCGAGCTCATCGGTCAGGTGATCGGGCAGGTTCACCAACTTCCACACCGCACGCAGCCGGCGAAAGACGAGCAGACCGCCGCGGGCCGCCACGTCCCGCAGCAGGTTCAGCACTTCGTCGGTCACCATGCTCGGGGTCAGCAACGCCCGGAACTCCTCACCGAGTTCCTCGGGCTGCGCCGCGGCACGGAGCAACGCTGCGCGCCGGATAGCGAAGGTCACCACAATTGCCAGGCCGACGGCGGTGAGCAGGCCCAACACGGTGATGTCGGAGAGGCTGCTTGCGGTGCTGGCGAGTACACCCAGGACCACCAGCGGCACAACCGGGGCGATCAGCACAAGTAGCGAGGGCCATCGCAACACCCGGGTGGCGATACTGAGGGCCTGGGCGACCCTCCTGGCGACCGCCGCGCGCCGGGCGCGCACCAGCGTGGTGATGGGCGCGGGCTCGCCGGGCTCGAGTTGGCCGGTCACGGCCGCCTCTGCCGGCGCAGCCACAAAAGCCGACCCAG
>JBMDWZ010000279.1:0-3805 GCA_048594865.1 Beutenbergiaceae bacterium | reverse complement strand
CCGGAGGCCGAACGCCGGGGAGGAGCGTGAGGCCGGCGGAACGCATTACGGCGTCGGGGGAAGCCACCCCGGCGCCGGGCCGGTGGTGCCGCGGGTGACCAGCACGCTGGGGCGGACCGGGTCACTGGCGTCATCCTGACCCTGGATCGTGTGCAGCAGCGCCCGCGCGGTCCGTTCTCCGTACTCCGCGGGGTGCCGATCCAGTGCCGAGATCCCCGGCCGCGACACCGAGCACAGCAGCGAATCGTCCCAACTGATCAGGGACACATCTCCCGGCACCCGCAGCCCGGCTTCCTCCACGGCCCGCAGCGCGCCTACTGCCATTAGGTCGTTGGAGCACGCGATTGCCGTCGGCTGTGCACCATTGCGCAGATGCTCGTTAAGAACTGAACGAGCACCCTCCAGGGTGTAGTCACCCTCGATCACATCGGTGACCACATTGCGCTCGATGGCCCGTTCGGTGACGGCGGCTCGTCGTCGTCGTTCGTGGACCATCCGCAACGGGCCGGTGATGTGCGTGACCTTGCGGTGCCCCAACGCCGCGAACGTGTCGACGATGAGGTGAGCTACGTCGTCGTCGTCCACACTGACACTGCGCACGCTGCCGGTACTCGCCGGACCGCCCTGCAACACCGCCGGCATCCGCAGGCTCTCCAGGAGCGGGATGCGCGGATCGTCTAGCTGTTCATCGAAGAGGATCACGCCGTCCACGCGGCGCTCGCCGGCCCAGCGGCGGTAGATCCCCAGGTCGCCGCCGGATTCGGGGCTGACCATCCGGAGCATGAGGGACAGGTCGGCCTCGATGAGGACCCGTTCGATGCCGGAAATCACCTGCATGTAGTAGCTCTCGGTGCCGATCATTTCCGGATGGCGGGAGAGCACCACACCGATCGAGCCGGCGCGCGCTTGGGATAGCGCTCGGGCCGAGGAGCTGGGGTACCAGCCGAGCTCTTGGGCCAGGGCCTGCACTCGGGCGCGGGTTTCGGGGCTGACGCCGGGGCGATTGTTCAGGGCGTAGGAGACCGCGGCCGGAGACAGATTCAGTCTCGAAGCCAAATCGCCGATCGTTAGGCGCCCGTCATTGGTCACCTGCCTACTATTCCACCTCCGCCCTTTCCGCGAGCGCGCCCGCCGCACCCCGAGCGCGCCCGATTGGTCGTAAATCGCGACCAATACGGCGCGCTCGGGGTGAGGTGGGGGTCGCTGGGTGCTTGCGAACGGCCTCTTCGAATCTCGGGTGCGTCAGAAGGTGCTCCGATACCCTGAAGTGAGCACGGCGCGCACCGGCGCGCGGCATCGGCGTCGATGCCACGTACCTCATCAGGTTCGGCAGCCAAGGAGCGGCTTTCGACTCGCGCGGCGAGCGTCAACCGTTGGTCTGGGGAGGCCGAGATGAAGGTGCTAGCAGTCCTTTACGACGATCCAACCGGCGGTTATCCGCCGCCGTACGCGCGTGACAGCGTGCCCGCCATTGCCGGCTATCCGGACGGTCAAAGTGCGCCCACGCCCACCGGGATCGACTTCCAACCGGGGGAGTTGCTGGGCAGTGTGTCCGGGGCTCTGGGGCTGCGGACCTTCCTGGAATCCCAGGGCCACGAACTCATCGTCACCAGCGACAAAGAGGGCGACGATTCGGAATTCGAGAGGCACCTGCCGATGGCGGATGTGGTGATCTCCCAGCCGTTCTGGCCCGCGTATCTGACTGCCGAAAGGATTGAGCGCGCGGAGCACCTCAAGCTTGCGATCACCGCCGGAATCGGGTCCGATCACGTGGATCTGGATGCCGCGATCGCCAAGGGGATCACCGTGGCGGAGGTGACGTTCAGCAACTCGATCAGCGTCAGTGAGCACGTGGTGATGATGATCCTGTCGCTCGTGCGCAACTATCTGCCGGCCCATCAGATTGTGCGCGACGGCGGGTGGAATATTGCCGATGCGGTGTCCCGGTCCTATGACCTGGAGGGTATGCACGTGGGGACCGTGGCCGCCGGACGGATCGGGCTCGCGGTGCTGAAACGGCTGAAGCCCTTTGACGTGCACCTGCACTACACCGACGTGCACCGGCTGCCAAGTGAGGTGGAGGAGGAGCTGGGGCTCACCTTCCACGCCGATGTGCGGGAGATGGTGCCGCAACTGGACGTCATCACCGTCAACGCTCCGCTGCACCCGCAGACCGAGGGGTTGCTCAATGACGAGCTGCTCGGGACGCTCAAGCGCGGGGCCATCCTGGTGAACACTGCGCGCGGGAAGATCGCCGACACCTCGGCGATCGTGCGGGCGCTGGAGAGTGGACAACTGGGAGGGTACGCGGGGGACGTTTGGTATCCGCAGCCCGCGCCGGCCGATCACCCGTGGCGCACGATGCCGCACCATGGGATGACCCCGCACATGTCCGGGTCTTCGCTTTCCGCCCAGACCCGGTACGCCGCCGGGACTCGGGAGATCCTGGAGCACTTCTTCGCCGGCACGCCGATCCGTGAGGAGTACCTGATCGTGGATGGCGGCGGGCTAGCTGGCGCTGGCGCGCACTCCTACACGGTGGGGCCAAAGGAGTAGCCCCGCACTCCGGGGCTCGGTTTGGGGAGCGGGCGCGCTCGGGGTCTCGCCCCACCAGGGCTCGGTCACCACGACGCGTACGTCCGGCTCCAGATGTGCGCGCACCTGCGCAAGCAACACCACACCGGTCCTCACCCACTCCGGGTCACCTTCGCCGTCGACCGGGATCTTGCTCTCCTCGTACTGGCTATTCCAGTCGATCAATCGCGCGGCTAGTTCGCCGGGTAAGGGGAGGTCACGTGGGTCGGCGGCTTCGCCGTCGTCCCATAGCGGGCCGTTGCCGTAATCGGGCCAAAACTCCAGGGTGCGCACGGGACCAGTGTCACCTAGGCGCTTCGCATCCGCGCGTCAACCACTCCCGCTCCCGGGTCAGGAACAGGGCGGCCACCGCGACCACGACGGAGGCCACCGCACCTGCCGCGAGGTAACGGGCGTTGACCTCGGTGAGGGGCTGGCCCCTGAAGATCGCTGAGGCGACGGCGCCCACCAAGGCATTGCAGACCAGGTAGACGCCGAACCATGTGAGTGCCAGGGACGCGAACACCACCCACGGGCGCCGCGGCTTAGTGCCGTTGCACAGGACCAGGAACTGGGTGATGAGGAGCGCGACGCCGCCGGCAACCAAGCCCGTGCACGCGCCGAGGCAGGCAGCGGTCAGGTAAAAATGGGAGGGACCTGGGGGCGATCCGCCGGCCCAGACGCCACCGGCTATCCCGGGGATCAACGCCAGCCCCCAGATCGGACATCCGCGCAGCGAGGTCACGCGGCGCGGTCCGGTTGTGGTGTCCACGGGCCTGCCAATCGTTGATCGGGACCGTCAAGCGGAGCGGGGTGCCCGACGGCGGTCCCTACCTAGCGTACGAGCGGCGTCCAGTGCCGGTGTGGGCGCCGCCAGCAGGTGACACCGGTCATGGGTTAAAGATTCGGAACATCGTTAGAATCAGCGTGTGAACTTCTGGGAATTTGCTGGGGACTACTGGTGGCTGGTGTTCCCACTCGGTGCTGTCTTCGGTGGGGTGATCAGCAACTGGAGCAAGGCCATGAGCAAGTGGGGCGATAGGCGTCGCAAGCATCGCCTGGAGATGGCCAAGATCAAGTACGGCGCCAAGGTCCAGGCCGGCGCACCGGAGGGGCCCGCCGAGAGTCCCAAGGCCAGTGCCCAGCAGAGTGCCTCGGAGCTCAAGCGCATCACCCGAGAGCACGACGCCATCGAGCAGCGCTGGCTGTCCTATGAGTTGGACCTGGGCAA
>JBMDWZ010000278.1:0-3550 GCA_048594865.1 Beutenbergiaceae bacterium | reverse complement strand
CCGACGCGTTCGCCGTCGTCGGCCCGGTCGGCGGGTGTCAAAACAGCAGGCTCACTCACACCTCCGATGCGATCACCCTGGTGGTGACCACCGACGGTGCGCCGCAGTGCAGCCACCCGGACACCTTGGAGGTGTGGCGGGGGGGCCTGGATGAGGTGGGTGGGCAGATGCCGGGCACGCTCGCTCGCGAAAACTCCGACGACGACGACGATGACGGCTCCGTCGCCATCGCCAGCGAACCGGTGTTGGAATCCCAGGAGGACTGGGCCAGCGGGCTCGCCACCATGGCGCCGGTGATCGCCCACGACCAGATCGCTTTGGAGTCGTGGATCGCGACGGTGGCCGCGGCCGATACTGCGGTGCGCGATACCGGGACATTCAATACCGGGACGTTCGATGCCGTGCGTGCGGTGGACCTGCGCACAAACGTGCTGGTCGCAGCGGCCTTGCCGGAGTGTGCGCAGGGGTTGCAGGTGCGGGCGTCCTACGCCGATACCGAACTGAGCGCCTGGCCCCAGCCCGGGGATTGCGCTTCCAACGACGACGACGGCGAACCGGCGTCCGTGCATGTGGTGGCCGTGCCCAGACTCGCGCTGGGCAACACGTGGGGCTACACGCTGGCCGGAGCGATCGACCCCGATCAGCCGATCATGGATCTGCGCGACCCCATCCCCGGAGACGCACGCCTGGTGTCGCGAAACGTCGAGCCCGACGGCGGTTCCGAGGAGAACGCCGTGGCCTCGGTGTCCGAGCGCGACGGCGCCGTGCTGGTCTCGGTGTCCTACACCGGGTGCCAGACCATCAGCCGCGTGGTGGTGGACCGCTCCGGTTCGAGCCCCGCACTCACGCCCCAGATTCTGGACCTCGAGGCCGAGTGCGAAGTGATGATGAGCTTCAGCGACGTGTGGCCGATCAACGTGCCGGACTCAGCGGACGTGGAACTGGGTGACGTCGAGTATCTAAGGCCCTACGCCGATCACTGACGTGGCCCGCGCACGGTAGGCGGATCAGTCCCCAATGGGCTTGATGGCATCGCCCTGGACACTTTCGGGGGTCAGGGTGCTGGGATCAAACTCCCGCTCCTCGACCATCACCAGCCAGTTCCCGGAGTTGTCGCGCATCACCGCTTCCACGCCGTAGGGGCGTTCGCTGGGCGGCTGGATGAAGGTGACGCCCTTGGCCTGAAGGTCGGCGTAGGTTGCCTGGCAGTCATCCACACTCAATCCGATGCCGGGCATCGTGCCGTTGTCGAGGGAGCGGCGGATAGCGTCCTGGAGCTCATCGGGAAGCGGCGGGCCAGGGGTGGTGAGGTGGATCTGGATCTCGGGTTGGCTCGGGTGCATCACGGTGAGCCAGCGGAAGTCCTCGGCGAGGTGAATGTCCTCGCGGACTTCGAAGCCCAGGATGTCGGTGTAGAAGGCGAGGGAGGCGTCTTGGTCTTTGACCCAGACGCTGATGAGGGAAATGTGAGTAATCATGAAGCGAGGTTATGACCGGAGTTGGGCCTCGCGCTTCTCCTGGCTTGCGGTTGTGCCAGCGGTTTCTGCCAGCCCCCACATGAACACGTAGCACCCCGGGATCCGGGGTGCACCCACGCGGGCGTAGTGCTCGGCGAACTCCCTGGGACTCTTGCCCACGATCTGGGTGAACCGCGAGGAGAAAGAGCCCAGGCTGGTGAAGCCGACGGCGTGGCACACCTCGGTCACGGTGAGGTTCGTGGCTCGCAGTAGATCTTGGGCGCGTTCGATGCGGCGCTGGCTGAGGTAGGCCGCTGGCGTGAGCCCATAGGTTGCGGCAAACAGCCGGTGGAAGTGGTACTTGCTGAGGGTCGCGATCGCGGCGAGCTGCTCCAAGTCGATCGGCTCGGCATAGTGTAGATCGGCGAAGTCCCGCGCCGCCCGTAGTTGGGTTAGGACGGCGTCGGTGGCGCGGATCTCGGTCATCCAGCGCTCCTTTCGCCGTAGTGGGCCGCCAGCCTCAGGGCCCTCGTGGACCTGCGATTAGGTGACGGACCCGGGAGTGGTGGGATCCGTCGTCGGCTCGGCCGTCAGAGCGCTGTCCGTGCGGGTGCCGGTCTTGACTCGCAGCACCAGCAAGAGCCCGACCAGCAGCACCAGGACGATCCCCAGGATGCCGAAGTAGGACGCCTCGCTGCGCTGGCTGACGTCGGTGGCGGCGTACCCGATGGCGATCGCGGTGGAGTAGGCCATCGGGGCCATGAAGCTGGCCGCCCGGCCGGTGGTGGCGTACAGGCCGAACATCTCACCTTCTTTGCCCGCCGGGATCAGCCGCGACAGGAACGTTCGGGAGGCCGACTGCACCGGACCGACGAAGATGCACAGCGCCAATCCCACGGTCCAGAACACGATCTGGCCCCGGTCGTGCAGCGCAAACACCAGGGACCCGAAGATGATCATCGACACCAGGGAGAGCACGATCACTCGTTTGGGACCCAGCACGTCATCCAGGGCGCCGAAGGCGATCGTGGCGATTCCGGCGACCACATTGGCCACGATCGCGAACACGATGACCTCATCGGGGGTGAACCCGAAAACCACCGCGGCGATGATTCCACCGAAGGTGAAAACCCCGGCCATCCCGTCGCGGAACACCGCCGAGGCGATGAGGAAGTAAGCGGTGTTCCGGTCCTCGCGCCACAGGGTCGCGATGGTGCGGAACAGGCGGCGGTAAGCCTCAACGAAACTGAACTTCTCGGCGGGTTCCTGTTGTTCGCGGGTCCTTCGGCGCATCACCCACAGCACCGGCAGGCTGAAGACCGCGAACCAAGCCGCGGCCAGCAGCATCGAGATGCGGACGTCCATCCCGTCCTCGCCGGTGACCCCGAAGAGCCCCACCTCGGGGCTGATGAATCCGAAGAAGATGATGAGCAGCAGCACGATGCCACCGACGTAGCCAAGGCCCCAACCCAGGCCCGATACCCGGCCCACATTCTTGGGGGTGGAAAGGTCGTTGAGCATCGAGTAGTAGTTCACCGACGCGAACTCAAACATCACGTTGCCGAAGGCCAGCAGCAACAATCCGAGCCACAGGTACTCGGGTGAGGGCTTAACGAAGAACAGCCCCGCGGAGGCCAGCACCACGAGCATCGTGTTCAGCCCGAGCCACAGGGTGCGCCTACCAGTGCGGTCCGCGCGCTGGCCGGTGATCGGCGCGAACAGCGCGATCAGCACGCCAGATCCGCCGAGCACCCACCCCAGCAGTGAGTCCGCGCCATCACCGAACGCCGAGGAAGTCAGGTACACCGTGAACACGAACGTGGTGATCACGGCGTTGAAAGCCGCCGAACCCCAGTCCCACAACGACCAGGCGATCACGGGCCAGGACAATGTCTTGCCCGGCGGGCGCTGCTGCAGGTTGCCCGATGAGGTCGAGGCGCTAAAGGCATCAGCGCGCCGTGCCGGGCTGCCTGGGCCCACGTATGCCCCCTCGTTAGGGCCTGGGTCTATGCGACTCATAGGCTGAACGCTAGCGCGCTGGATGCGCATTAGTCCCCAACGCGCGGTTAAGAAGCGGTAACTGTGTATCTCGG
>JBMDWZ010000277.1:0-13916 GCA_048594865.1 Beutenbergiaceae bacterium | reverse complement strand
ACCTGCTGGGAGACGCGTTCCGGTATGTCATCGCCTCGGCGATCATCATCGGCATCGGCATGCTCATCGGGGCGTTGCCCGGCAGCCAAGGGTCCGACGGCGGTGCGTACCTGCCCGAGGGTGGAGTGCTGGGTGTGCTCGCTGCGGTGGGTGTGTTGCTGGTGTTCTGCTTCGCGCTGTCTTGGGTGTGGACGATGTTCGGGCTGATCATGCGCTCGGAGAAGTCGGTGATGGGCGTGGCGATGATGGTGATCATGCCGCTGTCCTTCCTGTCCAGCGCCTACGTACCGGTGGAGACGCTGCCGGGCTGGCTGCAGGTGTTCGTCAACGCCAACCCGGTCACCATGCTCGTGGATACCGTGCGGGCGCTGATGAACGGGGTGAACCCGGGGACCGACCTGCTGTGGCTGGCACTGATGAGCGCGGCGTTGGTGGCCATCTTTGGATCGATCACGATGCGGATCTACAACCGCAAGTAGATCCAACACTGTTAAAGGTGGCTCGCCTCACGACCTCCCGTACGCCATTCGTTGGTGTGCGGGAGGTCGTCTTGTGTCAGCGGGCTAGCGCAAATCCCACGTCACGGGCGCGGCGGGGGAGTAGCTGCACGCGCTGCCGGTGCTGATCGACTCCCGCAGGTGCGCAGCGAGCGGCGGGTGCACCTGATCGATTTTACGGAGCGCGTCGCGGATGCGGGCGCTGACAGCCTTGCGAGCCTTCTCGGCGTTGTCACCCAATCGGCGGGGCCGGCCGTGCAGCCCGGTGGCGGCCCGCAACTCGTTGATCAGGGCGGTGCGCTCGGCCAGCAGCGCAGCGCGGGCCGCGGTTTGGTCCGCGGCGCCGGCAGCGTCCAGTTCGGCGTCCAAGTGCGCCAGGCGCTTGCGGTACTGCTCGCGCGCGGTGTCATCGAGAACTGGATCGCCGCCCTGGCGAAGGGCCGCATCCGCCGCACGATCACCACCTGGGTTCAGCAGTTCGGTGCTCGGCACCTCGGTGCCCGGAGCGGCGATCAAGGTGTGCAGGTCCCCGAGTCCCTTAGCGTCGGCAAGCGGGGCGCTGGAGCCGTTGAAGCCCACCAGCCAGACGCCACCCTGGCGCCGGAACTCGCCGCTGTTCGGACCATCGGTAGGGGCTTGCACGGGGGCCAGTGCATGGTGGGACGGCGGCTGCTCGGAGTGCAGCACCGTCTGCGCGCGCCGGCTCAACGGCGGGAGATCGAGGGTTCGCAGATCATCGCCGATGGCTTGACGCAGGGCCTGTGCGCGCGGGTGCTCAAGGCCCAGAGTGTCCAGGAGTTCGATCCGGGATCGGGCGAGCCAATACCTGGTGGACATCGCCTCCGAACTGGTCGCTGCGGCGTCGAACAACTCCACGGCCAGATCGGTGTTGCCCGCGGCCCGCTCCACCCCGCCGAGGTAGAAGTCGATCGGGCCCCCAAGCTCCACCCCGTACAGATCCACCGACCATGTTCCGCGCAGGTGCGCCATGGCCTCTCGGGATTGGGCAATCAGCTCAGGATCCTTGGTAACCGCGGCGATCTGGGCGATCAGCCGATCATCCACCGCGGGCATGATCAGGTTATGCAGTCTGCGCCTGGCCGCGGGCAGATCCGCTCGCACCTCATTGATCAAATCCAAGGCCCCCGAAAAGTCGCCCTCTTCCACCAATTGCCTAGCCAATAGGGAGCGGGCGTCGATTCCGGTGTCGGAGATTTCGGGCAAGAGCTCCCGAGCGCCGGTCAAGTCGCCGCGCTGCAACCGAATGGTCCACGTGAGGTATGCCAGCATCCACCAGAACAGGTGGCGTTCGGGAATAGCGTCACGAGCCTGCAGTAAAGATTCCTCCGCGTTGGTGAAATTCCCCTGGAAGGCAGCGACGCCGGCGCGGTCGGCTTGGAAACCGGCCGCAAACCGTGGCGTGGGGGTGCTAGCAGCCTCCTCCAGGAATTCCTCGAAGACGCGAAGGTAGCCGGGGTCACCGCGCTCCAGTTTCGTCACCCACACCATTGAGCTGGCGAACATCGCGGAGTCGAGGTCCCCGCGCCGGCGTGCCGCCGCGAGGATCTCCACCATGAGGTCCTCGCGCTGAGCGCTGGTCCCTGGGCCCCAGAGCATGTGGTGATACGTGGACAGGGCCTCGGTCAGCGCTTCATCGTCATCGCCGGCCCGGGCGTTGTCGGCCAATCCCAAAGCCAGCGCTCCGGCCAGCTCCGCGGTCGAATGCGGGAGGTCCTGCACGCCCAAAAGTTCCCGGGCGGCCCGGCGCATGAGCGGGTCGACCTCATCGATGTCTAGGTCGTCGTAGCCTTGCGCAGCCAACGCCACTCGAGCGGCGATCGGGGCCGGCGCATCTGCGGCCTTGACGATGACCGAGCGCAGCAGATCGACTGCCTCGTCTACGGGTCGGCGGTTGAGAGCCGCATCAAAACTCAACGCACCCACGAGTTCCAACTCCAGGCCCAGCTGCGCGTCCGGGTCACTGCACACCTGGGCTGCACGCCGGTAGTAGTCCACCGCTTCCTTCCCCGACAGCCGAGAGTCGGCGTCTTGGGCAGCAGCGCGCAACAGGCGCGTGGTGGTCTCATTGGAGACCGCGTCACCAGCAGCTAAGGCATGGGCGGCGGCGTCCCCGGGAAGCACTGTGTTGGGGTGTTCGCCAAGAGCCCGGACCACGGCGGCGTGTAGGTGAGCCTCGTCGGCTTGCGGCAGGTCGGTGGTTACCGTTTCGCGGACCAGATCGTGTACGAACTCATACTCACCGGCCGGGTTCACTCGCAGTAGCCGGGCGGTCAGTGCGCTGACCAAGCCCGCGGTCCGCACCGAGTCCTTCAAGCCGGCAACGGCGCCCAGCATCGGGGCGGTCACGGGAGACTGCAGGATCGCCGCCGCGCGCAGAAGCTTTACGGCGTTGGGCGGCAAGGGTTGCACCCGACGGCGTACTGCTTCCATCACGCCGGTCGGCAGGGCATCCGGCCCTTGGCCGCCAGCCCACAAGCGGGCGGTCTGCTCCACGAAGAAGGGGTTGCCACCGGTTCTCCGGTGCAGGTGGAGCACGTAGTCCGGTTCGGGTTGGGCGCCGGAGGTCTGCTTGACCAGGGCCGCCACCGCGTCGGGCGTGAGCCCGGGGACCTCGATCAATGTGGCGCGTGCGGAGAGGTTTGCGATGGCGGAGTGCAAGGGGTGCGCCGGGTCGGAGACCTCGGTGTCGCGGTAGGTACCGACGGCCAGAATCGGTTCGAACCAGCAATGCCGCGCGATGAACTCCAGGAGCTCCACAGAGGCCCGGTCGGCCCAGTGCAGGTCTTCAAGGACCAGGACTAGCGGGCGGTGGTGTGCGATCGCGGACAGCATGGACGCGGTGGCATCGAACAACGCGAACTGAGGATCGCCGTCGTCGTCCTGTTCCTGGCCCCGCAACCTGATTAGTTGCTCGGTTTCCAGACCGGCCTCGGCGGCGAACCCCGCGAACTCTTCGGGTCCGAGAGCTCGTTTCAGTGCTCGCACGATCTGGGTCCATGGCCACAGCGCCGGGGCCGCGGCCGAACTCGAGCATGTCCCCACAACCGCAATGGCGCCCTGGTCTCTGGCCCGAGAGACAAGGTCGCCAACGAGCGTGGTTTTGCCGATCCCGGCTTCACCGCCGATAAGCAACAGACCGCCGTGACTCCGCACCGTGCGATCCACCTGGGCGTGCATGGCGGAGGTCGGCTCGCCGCGACCCAGGATCGTGGAATTCATCACCGGCAAGTATGGCTTACCGGTGTCGCGACGGCCTATGGACCCCTTGCGCGACACCGGCGAAGGTCCGATGCCGGCGCCTCGGCGGGCGAAACGAATAGCGCTTTGTTAGCGTGAATTCTGGTGATTTGCCAACGCTGTCACCGGTGCTTCGTCGCGTCTTTCGGCGGAATGACGATGAATTCACACAAGCGATACCGAACCATAAGGAGATCGACTCAGCCATGGCACGACGGGGAATACTCACGGCTCTTGCAGCGCCGAGCATCGTGGCGCTCGGCATTGGACTTTCGGCGTGCACGGCGCAGGACTCCAACGACGTCGACACCCAGCCCGGACACGAGCAGACTGACATCGATGGCGATGACGCCAGCATGGATGACGCCGGAGACACCGCTGGTACCGACGGCGGAACGCCAGAAGAAGGCGGAACGCCAGAAGACGGCGAGGCCGAGGTCGGCAACGAGGCAGACGCAGACTCCACCGCGAACGAGCAGGATGGCTCCGATGAGCACACCCCGGTGGAGGAGTCGGAGCCCGATGACGGCTTTGATCCCGAGGCCGAAGAGCGGTGGATGTGCGAACTGCTGAGCGTGGATGAGTTGGAGTCGGTCTACGGAGTGGACTTTAGCGAGCCGGGCAACGCCGATGATGCCGACCACTGCATGTGGGTCAGCGCCGGCGGGGGCGAGGAGTTCGTGGAGTTGACCGCGGAGCAGATCACCCTCGAAGGCTGGGAGCGCATCCGCCAAGAACAGGGCGTGGCTAGTGAGGACCCGGGCCTGGGCGATGACTCGTTCATCGACGACTCCGGGGTCGGATACCTGCTGATCGACAACATCGTGATCATCGTCGACGAAGGATTCATGGACGACGACGCCGCGCAGACCGATGAGGTGCTTGCGACGGTTGACTCCAATCTCTAGTGACCGAGCACGGTCGGGTCGGTGTCGCCGCCGCTTCACCCTCGATGCGACGGCGTAAGACCGGGCCATTAGAGTGGGGTGCAAGCTAAAAGTGGGAGATGGACGTGCGAATTCGGGTGCTCGGAGGGCAGGTCCACACCAGCCCCGGTGATGTACAAACGCGTGAGTTCGTTGTTGTGTCCGGGCGAATAGCGGCCGAATCGGGTCACGGGAGTTCCGGCACTGGGAATTCCGAAGCTGGCTATTCCGACGCTGGTTATTCCGACATTGCCGATGACGACATTGCCTATGACGACATGGCCTATGACGACATTGACGCGGCCGGGGCATCGGTGGTGCCGCTGCTGGTGGAGTCGGTGTTCTCCGATGATTACGGGTCCACGTCCCCGCCGCCTCGCAACGCCTTCGACCTGGTCGAAGGCAACCCGGCCACCTTCGCCGTCATTCGGCGGAATGTTCGCGCCTCGGAAATCATGAACATGCTGGTGGTTTCCCCGAACGACCTGATCGCCGTCGTCGTCCATGGACACCTGGTGGTGGCGAACGGGGAACCATGTAGGCCCTCGAGCGCTGACACGCTAGAACCCAAGGATCCGCGCTTGGGTGCGTGGACCGACCGCGGCCGCGACATGACCCAGTACCTCAACGACCAGGGGCGGTACTCCGAAACACGCTCGGGCCGCCCAGATGCCTACACCGGGCAGTTTTGGCTCGACGGGGACCGCATCACATACCTCGATGACACCGGCTTCTGGGCCTTTGGGCAGTACCACGGCGGCGTCTTGCATCACGCCGGATACGTGCTGGAGCAAGGCGAACTCCAGGGCTGAACCTCCAGCAACACTCGGGGCAGTGCGTGGCGGTCTTGCACTCGACTGCGAAAGCCACAAGAGTGCTCGGCAATGCCTATTGTGACCCGCAATGCTTACTGTGACCTGCAATGCTTGAAGTGACCCGCGATGTCTGATCTGACCCGGCCTCGTCGCGCCCGCATTGCGGCCACCATCGCATTCGCCACCAACGGCTCGCTGCCCGCCACGTTCTTTGCGCGGTACGCCGAGGTGAAGGACGGCCTGGAACTGAGCGCCGCGGTGTTTGGACTGCTCGTGGTGGGCTATGCCCTGGGAGCCTCGGGCGCCTTCCACTTGCCAGGCGTGATCGTGCGCCGCTTTGGAATCACCCTGACTACGTCGGTTGGGACCACCGGCATCGCTATGTCGATCGTGCTCGCTGGCGTGGGGGTGGCAACGGGGACGCCGTGGCTGTTCCTGGCCGGCTTGGTGTTCGCCGGCTTCGGGGACGCGGTGGTGGACGTGGCCCAAAACGCCCAGGGGCTCAAGGTTCAAGAGGTGTACGGCAGATCGGTGTTGAACTCCATGCACGCGGGGTGGAGCTTGGGTGCGGTGGTCGGCGGCCTGGTCGGGACCGCGGCCGCATCGGCTGGGGTGTCCCTGGTGGTGCACTTAGTGGGCTGGGGGATCGTGTGCAGCGTTGTGATGACGATCGCCGGGCGCTACTTCCTGCCCGATAGGGGAGTGGCCGGTGAGGATGAGGCTGAAACCGGTCCGCTGACGTCGCGAGCTTTCTGGTTGTTGGTGCCCGTGGTGCTGGTGGCATTCGCCGGGATGACCGTGGAAGACGTCGGCAGTAACTGGTCTGCGGTGCTCTTGAACACCGAGCGCAATGTGCCCCTAGAGTCAGCGGGAATCGGGCTGAGCGTGGTGCTGGGGGCGCAGTTCGTGGGCCGGATCTTCGGAGATCGGTTCATCGACCTGGTGGGCGAGCGCGGAGCGCTGTTGACCAGCTTGGCCACCTCGGCAGGTGGACTGGCGCTGGCCGCATGGGCACCGTCGTCGAGCATGACTCTGGTGGGCCTCGGGATCGCGGGCCTCGGCTGCGCGATCACCGTGCCGCTGGCTTACGCTCAGGCCGATCGGCTGCCCGGCCTGCGCCCGCACGCTGGCGTCACCTGGGTGGGTTGGGCAATGCGCGCCGGGATGATCGGGCTGAGCCCCGCGATCGGTGGCATCACGTCACTCGCTTCGCTGCCGATCGCGCTAACGGTGGTCTGTGCGCCAGCGGTGATCGCCCTGGTGATCCAACTGCGTAAGCCTTCAGCGCAATGACCCCCGGTTTGGTTCCCGAGCCCCGCGCGTTGAAGGATTGACCGGTGGACCTACTCTTCGGGCTAGAACTTTTAGGCGTCTTCGCCTTCGCCGTCTCGGGGTCGCTGATGGCGGCACGGAAGCGGTTCGACGTCGTCGGCTCGCTCCTGCTTGCGCTGCTCGCCGGGCTCGGTGGCGGGCTCGTGCGCGATGTGCTGATCGCCCAGGGCCCACCGTTAGCGCTCCAGAACCCGACCCTGCTGATCCCGGTACTGCTCGCCGTCGTCGTGGTCTTCGCCCGTTTGCTGCGAGAGGGGCGGCTGCGCCGCACCCTTTTAGTGTTCGACGCCGCAGGGTTGTCCCTGTTCTGCGTCACCGGAACGGTCATCGCAGCCCAGGCAGGTTTGCACCCGGTTGCGTGTGCGCTGTTGGGGGTCGCGACCGCCGTGGGCGGCGGAACTCTGCGGGACGTGGTGGCCAATGAGGTGCCCCAGATCTTCAACCCGCGCGGCGTCTACGCTGTACCCGCCATGCTGGGATCAACCTTGACGGTGATCGCGTGGGAGATAGGCATCTTCGGGATCGCCGCAGGGATTTCGATCTCGGTGGTGGTCTTTGCGCTCCGGGTGGCCTCGCTGCGGTACGGATGGCGGATTCCGCTTGCCAACCGCACGGGTGACCCGGGCGACCCGGGCGACCCGGGCGCAGCCGGTCGCTAACACGGTCCGGTCACTCGGCAGCGCGGGTTGTGCGTTACTTCTTGGAGGCAGCGCGGGCCCGATGGCGGCGCACGGCGGACCGATTCGCGCACCTGACTGAGCAGTACTGTTGGCGTCCGTTTCGGGTTGTGTCCACGACCACGGCCTCGCAGGGATCGCCGGGTGTGAGGCCAGCCGCGCACCGGTGCAGACGACTCATGCCGCGGGTGGTGAGGTGTAACGCGGTGCCGACGCTGATCACGGCGAATAGCACGTGCGGTAGGGCTTGGGCGTCGTCGTCGCGGTAATGCAGATGCCAGCCCTCGTCATCGTGATCGGTGAGGCGAGGGTAGGCGGTGGCCGCCGCCATGTGCTGGTTCAGGATGTCGGCACGTTGGCTGGGGCCTGAAGCGTCCACCACGGTCAACCAATCGTCGATGACTCGCCGGACGCGTTGATGGTCATCGGGTGCCTCGGGAAACCCCACGGTCATACCGACGTCGCGGATTCGCTGCAGGATCCCGGCGCGGTCGGCCGGCCAGTCATTGGCGAGTGAGGCCGCCAGCTTCACCGCGTACTCACCGTAAGGGTTGAGATGCATAAGGGCATTACATCACGATGGCGGAATGGACCCTATTGCAGCCCTAGTGCCCCGCACAGCCGAACCGTCCGCTCTGGCGCATGAGCACGGGTGGCAGGTCGAATCGCAACATCAGACCTCGGCCGGATGTGTCATCTACGTGCGCTGCGGCGCGTGCGGTGTGCGCCGGGTGGATGTGTTGCGCCCGGGCGACCAGATGCCAACTCCGCTCAGCACTGAACTGTGCTGACGCCGTCGGCCGCTGATTGACATATCAACTTGAAGTGCTTAGAGTTGACACATCAACTTCGGGAGGTGTGATGGCTAAGCAACAAACTCGGGCGATGCCCACGCGTGCGGAGCTGCGCGTTTGGCGCAGCTACATCGAAACCTCTGAGGTGCTTCGTTCCCGGTTGGCGAGCCAGCTGCAGAGCGAATCCTCACTCTCAGCGGGGGACTACCAGGTGCTCCTTGCGCTCAGCGAGGCCGAGGGCAAAACCCTGCGCTCATCGGAGCTCGCCGAGATCATCGGCTGGGAGCGCAGCCGGCTATCGCACCACCTCGGCCGGATGCAGAAGCGCGAGTTCGTTGAGCGGACGCGGTGCGTCGATGACCCGCACGGGATCGATGTCACCGCAACCGACCTGGGGCTGCGCGCCTTTCGTTCGGGATCGGTGCCGCACCTGCGGGCCGTGCGCGAACTCTTTATCGACGCGCTCACGCCAGAGCAACTCGCCGTCCTCGACGATCTCAATCGAGCACTGCGGACCCACCTCGACCTCGAACCTATGGACTGACCCAACCCCCCCACAATCTCGCAGGAGACCGGGCGCCTCGGCACCCATTGCACCCGCACGGTCCCTTCGCCACTGACCAGTTAGCGAAAGGACCCATCATGCAATTCGGAATCTTTGGCGTCGGCGACATCGCGCCCGACCCCGCCACCGGCATCCCGCGCTCCGAAGCTCAGCGCATTCAAGACACTATCGAGGTGGCCAAGGCCGCCGATCAACTCGGCTTGGACGTGTTCGCCTTCGGGGAGCACCACAACCCGCCTTTCGTTGCCTCCAGCCCGCCGGCGATGCTCTCCTACATTGCGGCGCAGACCGAGCAGATCCTGCTGTCCACCTCGATCACGCTGATCACCACCAATGATCCGGTCAAGGTCGCCGAGGACTACGCCTTCCTTCAGCACCTAGCCAAGGGCCGGATGGACCTGATGCTCGGGCGCGGAAACACCGTCCCGGTCTACCCCTGGTTCGGTCAAGACATCCGCGACGGCGTCCCGTTGGCGTTGGAGAACTACAACCTGCTGCACCGGTTGTGGAGTGAGGACGTGGTCGATTGGGAGGGTAAGTACCGCTCTGCGCTGCAGGGCTTCACCTCAACCCCGCGCCCGCTGGACGGCATTGCTCCCTACGTGTGGCACGGTGCGATCCGTACGCCGGAGATCGCCGAGCAGGCCGCGTTCTATGGCAACGGGTACTTCGCCAACCACATCCTGGCGCCGAACTTCCACTTCAAGCCGCTGGTGGACTTCTACCGTCAACGGTTCGAGCACTACGGGCACGGGCGTGCGCAAGACGCGATCGTTGGCCTGGGCGGGCAGGCGTTCATCGCCAAGCGGTCCCAGGACGCTTACGAGCAGTTCCGGCCGTACTTCGAGAACTACCCGATGTTCCGCGGCGCCAGCTTGGAGGATTTCGCGTCGCAGACGCCGCTGTCCGTGGGGTCTCCGCAGGAAATCATCGACAAGACCCTCACGTTCCAAGAAGGGTTCGGGGACTACCAGCGGCAACTCTGGAACATCGACATCGGCTCCATCCCGTTGGGGGTGGCGCTGGAGCAGGTCGAGCTACTGGCCACCGAGGTGGTGCCGGTGCTGCGCGCGGAGATGTCTTCACGGCGGGCGCCGGGAGTGCCCGATGCGCCCACGCACGCCTCGCTAGTGCGGGCCACCTACGGCGATGGTGAGACCCGGGCCGCGCGTCCGCGCCCGAACGTTGGCGACAACACCTCCGGCTCGCTGCCCTACCTGGACAGTGACCCCGAGCGGCCCGCGACCCTGCCGAGCTTCGTATGAGCCTGGGGGAGGCGCCGCTGCGGATCGTTGCCATCAGCGCCGGCACGTCAGATCCGTCCACCACCAGGATGCTGGCCGATCGGGCCGCTCAGGCCACCGTTGCTCGGCTGCGAGATGCGGGGCGCAACGCTTCGGCCATGGTGGTGGAACTGGCGCCGATCGCGACCGACATCGCCCGCAGCCTGGTCAGCGGGTTCCCCGCTGGTGCGGTGCAGGAAGCGATCTCCACGGTGGCGCATGCCGATGCCCTAATCGTCTCCACGCCGGTGTACAAGGCCGGGGTCAGTGGGCTGTTTAAGTCCTTCTTTGACGTGTTGGACAACGATCTGCTCATCGCCAAGCCGGTGCTGCTGGCCGCCACGGCCGGATCGGCGCGGCACGCAATGGTCGTGGATGAGCAGATGCGGCCGTTGCTGGCGTTCATGCGCGCAATGCCCGCACCCACCTCGCTGTTCGCTGCCCCGGAGGACTGGGGCTCGGCCGACCTCGGCAAGCGACTGGACCGCGCGGCCGGTGAGCTCACTGCGCTAGGAATCAGCGGCGTCGGGCAGCACATCGCCGACGGCGGTTGGGGCGGTTACCAGCACAGTTTCGCTGGCAATGCCACGCGTGCCGAGAAGACCGCCGACGACGTGGACTTCGATACCGATCTGATGCGGTTGGCGCGGGGCGGGTAGGTGCCGTGTTGCTCGTGGCGGAGCGGTTCGGAGGGTCTTGGCTCGCGGGTTAGTTCGCGAGTTAGTTCGCGATTTCTCTTTCCGCGAGGGCGGCGAGGGCGTCCACCACCGAACCCCATCCGTCGAAGAAGCCCAGTTCCTCGTGGCGGTCGCGGTCGGCGGGCTCGCCGTGCCGCACCACGACTTGGTAGTCGGTGCCCTCGGGGTGCTCGGCGAGCGTGATCTCCGCGGTCATTGGGACCGGGGCTGGCGCGGCCGGGCGCCACGCGCTGTTGATGGCGTTGGTGAAAACGATCCGTTCCTGGCCCTCCACGACCAGGAAGATCGAGTCGGTGTGAGGCGTGAAGTTGTCGCCGTCGTCGCTCATGCTCGTGACGAACGCGCCGCCCGGCTGAACCTCCAGCCGGTCCACGCGGGCGATGGTCGGCGCCGGGACCCACCACTGCTGTAACAGACTTGGATCGGTCCATGCTCGCCAGATGGCTGAGCGCGGGGCGCGGATTACGCGCTGGATGGTGAGGTCCAGGCGCGGGTCGATCGTGGTCATTGGTCCTCCTGGTGGGCGGTGACGAAGTGGTCGAGGCGATCGGTGCGCTGCTCCCAGAGCTGGCGTTGCTCGGCGATCCAGCCCTCGATGAGCACCAGGCGGTCACGGTTCAGCGTGCAGGTGCGGACCCGACCCGATTTGTGTGTGTGGATCAGCCCGCAAGACTCCAGAGTGCGCAGGTGCTTCATGAAGGACGGCAGCGTGATGGGGAACGGCTCGGCGAGTTGGCCCACGCTTGCGGGACCCCTGCCCAGGTGCCGGATTACTGCGCGTCTGGTGGGGTCGGCGAGGGCGACGAAGACGTCGTCGAGCGTTCCATGCTTAGCCATGAGGCAAAGTGTTGCACCGGACGATACTTAGCGCAAGGGCTTAGCTTCATGAGTGTGTGCTCAGCCCGGGTGCTCAGCCCGGGCGGTCTAGGCCGCTGGTGGGAAGTGGGTGCGGCCGCCGTAGGATTTATCCGGTGAATGGCACGATTCCTCGCGACCGTCGCTTGCGGCTGGGCAACATCGGCCTGGTGTTTTTGGGCGGCACGGTAGGAACGCTCGCGCGCTTCGGTCTCGGTGAAGCGATCGGCTCTGTCGCGGAACTCCCGGTGGGCATCTTTGTCATCAACATCAGCGGCGCATTCGCGCTGGGGCTACTCATGGAGTTGCTTGCGCGCAGCGGCGGGGGCATCGAGCGCCTTCGCTTGCTCCTGGGCGTGGGGCTCTTGGGTGGTTACACCACCTACAGCCTGCTCGCCTTTGATGTGGCTGCGCTGATGCTGGATGGGCGGGCATTGGAGGCGTTGGGCTACGCCGCCGCGACACTACTGGTGGGCGGTTTGGCGACGTGGGCGGGCGTCCTCTTGGGTGCTTCTCGCAAGGGGCGAACGTGACCGGGTTATTGATTGCGCTCGCTGTCGGCGCGGCCGGGGGACTGGGTTCGGCGCTGCGCTACGTCGTCGATCATTCCCTTTCAGAACGAACCCAAAGGCGATTCCCGTGGGGAATCATGCTGGTCAACCTCACCGGGTCGTTCTTGTTGGGAGTGCTGGCCGGCGTCGTCGTCCACTCCGCGTGGGGTTTGGTGGTCACGACGGGACTTCTCGGCGGCTACACCACCTTCAGCACGGCGAGCCTGGACAGCGTGAGACTGCTGCAGGACAAGAAGTATGTCGCTGCATTGCTCAATGGTCCGGGGATGCTGGCTGCCTGCGCCGCGCTTGCCGCGCTCGGGATCTGGCTCGGTGCCTAGGTGTGGACCGGCACTAGATCGAGTGGCGCACCTCGGGCTGGTTGATTAGGGGCGTGGCCCGAAGTGGTAGCGCCATTGCCCGGTCTCGGCCACTTCCTCGCAAGCGCTGACGGTAAACCCTCGCTCGGCATCGCCTGCCCTCCAAAAATTGCACCAGTAACGCGTGTTGAAGTACACGAACTCACCGATCCGTGCACTTCCGCTGCCGCTGATGCCACCGATCGACTGTGGGGTGACGGTGTTCCCGAACGCCTGAGTGACGCTGACCGAACTCGCGCTCGGCGTGGTTGGCGAGGCGCTCGCCGCTGAAACGCCCAAGCTCCCGACTGTGAGGAGGGCGGCGGTCAGTGCGATCGATGCTCTCTTCATGATTTTCATGGCATAAAACCCTAGCGATCATCTTCCAGTCCCGCACGGCGAACTACTTTGAGAGCCAGGCCGGCGCGCGGTCAGGAGGCCAGAGGCGGGCATGGAGTTGGGCGCTAATCAAAAAAGGCACCTAAGCCCATCAGGGCTCAGGTGCCTTCGACGTCGTGCTACATCACATGGGGTGAGTGACGGGACTTGAACCCGCGACATCCGCGACCACAACGCGGCGCTCTACCATCTGAGCTACACCCACCATGGCGCTGCCTGTTAAAGGCGGCGACGGTCCAGTGTAGCGAACACCAGCGGGTGATTCGCGCCGGTGTTGGCTACCTCACGCTCGCAGCGTGGGGGAGTTGCTGATTTCCTTGGCTGCAGCCCGCGCCGTTGCCGAATCGGGGCCCGGGTTCGTGGGAAACAGCACGCTGCGGTAGTACCGGAGCTCATCGATGCTCTCGGCAATATCGGCCAGCGCCCGGTGCCCACCGTTCTTGGCGGGGGAGTTGAAGTAGGCCCGCGGGTACCAGCGCCGCGCAAGTTCCTTGATCGAAGATACGTCGATGATTCGGTAGTGCAGGTGATTGCTGAGCTCGGGCATGTCCCGGTCCAGGAACATCTTGTCGGTGCCCACCGAGTTGCCCGCCAGGGGTGCCTTGCGGGTATCGGGAACGCGCTCACGGACGTATGCGAGCACCTGATCCTGCGCTTCGGTGAGGCTGACGCCGTCGTCCAGTTCCTTAAGTAGTCCGGAGTCGGTGTGCATCTTGGTGACGACCTCGCCCATGCTCTCGAGCGCCTGTGCGGGGGGCTTGATGATGATGTCGATCCCCTCATCGACGGGGGTCAACTCGGAGTCGGTCACGATCACGGCAATCTCGACCAGGGCATCGGCCTCGATGTCCAGGCCGGTCATCTCGCAATCGATCCAGACGATGGGGTCTTTGACGCCGTGGGGTTC
>JBMDWZ010000276.1:0-4227 GCA_048594865.1 Beutenbergiaceae bacterium | reverse complement strand
AAGTCTTTGGTCGTAAACCGGACCGCGATCCAGTGGTTGCGATCCTCCCCGCCCAGGGCCCGCTCCACCTCCATCCGGATCCGGTCCCATTCGGCCAGTGGTCGGTGCTCATCGGGGGACGCCTGAAAGTCGAGTTCGACGACGTCGGAGCGGCCCTGCCGGCTAGCCCAGATCCGGTAGTCGATGAGTTGGTGCTCCTTGGCGGTGTCGCTAGCGACCCGCTGTGCCTTGGCCATCAGATCCGCCGGAGTCACCAACGCCAGCTCGGCGACCGCCTTGCGCAGGATCGGAATCGGCACCGGAATGAGCACCAGCGCCACCACGATCAGCACGCCCGGATCCACGTACGGGACCAGCCAATCGGCGCTGGTCTGCTGCAGGATGAACGCCACCAAGAACGCGATCAGCAGCGCACTGGTGACTCCGCCGGCCATCAGCCAGCCCTTGACGTCCATCGCTACCAGGGCCGAGTTGAGTCGTTTGTTCGCGCGATGCTCGACCAGCCCGATCGTGATCGTCAGAACCAACACCACTGCGGCGTAGATGACCGCCGGGCCGATCGCGACATCACGGCCTCCTTCGAGAATCGCGCCGATCGACCCCACCAGCGCGTAACAAGCGATCGAGACCATCAGCAGCGAATTCACCGCCAAGATCAGCGGTTCGAAATGCCAAAACCCCATCGTGAATCGGCTCCGAAGCTTCTTCGATAAACCGGACTTCATGGTCGATCGCGCGATGAGGCTCGAAATGATGATCGATACCACCGACATCACCGCATCCACGAGCGAGAACACGCCGTCGAACATGATCGCCGTGGAGCCGGAGATTAGCCCGAAGGTGATCCCTAACGCCGCCAAGAACAGCACGGCGTAAAGGGAAAGCCGCAGCGCGCTCTGCTCGGTCTTCATGTTGTGGGTCCTTTGACAAAGATTGCTTAGCCCGGTCGGGTTAGTGGGTTTGCCGAGCCTCCCGCGCGGAGGCTACATCGTCAACGATGACGGCGATGTGCCGCACACTGGTCAGTAGCGAACCATAGGTGGGCCACTGCTCACCGCTGGGCAGTCCGTCGGGTCCGGAGAACTCCCGGGCCAGGTCATCCAGCCGCCCGTAAAGCGGTTCGACGGCGGCGTCCGGCTCACCGATGGCACGCCCAGCTTCGCGGACGACGGCGACCCATTCCTTGCGGAATTGCGCGTCCCATTGTGCGTCGGCGTAGGTGGACTCGGCGATCGTCCTCGCCAGGTGGCGCAGGTGGGAGATGCCTTCACCGACCCGCCCGAGGATTTCTTCGTAGCCGACTTCGGTGGGGGAGGGATTGGCCTGCTTCTTGTTGCGCCGTGGGACGCGCACGAACCGCCGAGGGTTGGCGCGCTCGCTCTCGCGAGCGAACTTCACAGACTGCCAAGCCGAGTCCAGTTCGTCGTCGATGGACACGGTCTCAGCGACCCAGGCATCGGCCTTCTCGGTGTCCCAGGAGTCCGAGAGCTCATCGGCCATATTGATCATCACGTCACCGACGCGGCGGTTGATGCTGTCTACGTACCGTGCCGCCTGCTGATCGCGCAGCGGCGGCAGCACGATGAGGTTGACCACCACTCCGATCCCGACCCCGAGCCCCACCTCGAGAAGTCGGTCCAACAGCAACGGCTCCTGTTCGCCAAATCCGCTTCCGAGCACGAACACTGCAGTGGTCGCGATCGCAACCCCCTCATCGCGGATCCAGCTGATTCGTGACCCGATCAGCCCAACCAGCACGGCCAGGGCAAAGGTCCACACCGTGACTCCCAACAGCGCTCCGACCAGGAACGACAGCCCCACGCCCACAGTGGTCGCCACGGTGGTCTGCACCCCACGCGTCAAGGAACGGTGCACGGTCGCGTGCACGGTGAGCAGCGCGGTCCACGGTGCCAGGAACGGGAGTTCAGAGGCGAGCACCGCGGTGGACAGCCACCAGGCGGCGGTGGCAGCGACGACGCACTTGGCGATCTGCACGATGTCGGTGATCGCCTCGGGCGAGGTGAGGGTTTGGCCTAGACGGCGCACCTAGGCGCCTCCTTCCTGGACTCGTGTTGGCGGGCCTACGAACGAACCACAGTCCGGCAACGAAGTTCAAGCGCAGTGACGTGTGCTGGCTTACGTTGTAAGCGCAAACGCTTCAAGGTGGGCCGAGCGAGCCCGATGCGGTTGTCGCCTCTGGCGGGTCGGCGGCTCGTGCGCCAAGGTGTTGCTATTCCCACGGCGAAAGGTGCACCCATGACCCTGTCTGTTCCGTCCCTGCCCCTGATCCCGGCGCCGTTGAGCGCCCAGGTTGGCTCCGGCACCACGCCCATCACCCCGGGCACTGCCGTGCACGTGGAATCCTCGCTCAGTTCCGCCGACCTTGAACCGGTGATCGCGACATTCCTCACCGACGTCGCCGCGGACATCGGTTTGGAGCTTCAGGCAGCGCCTGCCGGCAGCGAACCGCCGGACGGGCTCATCCACATCTCGGTGTCCCTTACCGATGAGGGCCTCGGGGAGCTGCCGGCCACTTCCGGGGTCCGCGCCGATGGCGCACAGCACGCCGACGAACGCCACGGCGTCCGCATCGACGACTCGGGTATCGCTGTCTGGGGCCCAACCCCGGAAGCTGTCTACCGCGGTCTCACTACCGTTCGCCAGCTCCTGTCCGCAGCGAAGACCGACGGCGACGCTTGCGTACTCACGCACGCAACCATCCTCGATACGCCCCGATTTGCCTGGCGTGGCCTGTCTTTCGACGTTGTGCGTACTTTCCATGGTGTAGATGTTGTACGCCATGTTCTGGACATGCTGGCGGTGTACAAACTCAACGTTCTGCACTTCCACCTCACCGACGATCAAGGTTGGCGATTCGAGGTTCCCGGGTGGCCCGAACTGACCGGCACCGGCGCCGCCGGTGCCATGCACGACCGGCCCGGCGGGTTCTTCACCGATGCCGACCTTGCGAACCTGGTCGCCTACGCCCGGGAGCGCTTCATCACGATCGTGCCCGAGTTCGACATGCCCGGACACGTCACGGCCATCTTTGCCTCCTACCCCGAACTGGAGCCCATACCCACACCCGGCCAACTCCGGGCGCGTGCAGCGGGCTTCCCAATCGGCACTTTGGATCGGCACCAAGACCGCACCTGGGAACTGGTGCAAGCCGCGCTCAGCGCCCTGATCGAAAGGTTCCCCGATTCCGCGCGCCTGCACATCGGCGGGGACGAAGCCTGGGGAATGGACGACGGCGAATTCGTCGCCTTTGTGGACCGGGCCATCGAAACCACACGCGGCCTGGGCAAGGAAATCGTGGTGTGGCAGGAGGCCTCGCGAGCCGCCGTTGGCGAGGGTGATGTGGTGCAATTCTGGATCGAACCCAACGAGATCCGCAGAATGTTCAAGGATGCCCCGCAGGAGTCCTCGATGCCGCCAGAGATTCGCCAAGCGCTGGTGGAGACCTTCTCCAAGGCCCTGGAAGACATCCCGGTGGCGGTCAGTAAAGGCGCCAAAATACTCGCCTCACCTTTCACCCACGTCTACCTCGACCGCCCCTACGCAGACCAGCCGGCCGCCGTCGAGCAGGCCGAATTGCACGAACGGCTCGGTCTGCGCGCCTACAGCCCGATCAGCCTGGAGCAGTGCGGTGCGTGGGATCCGGTGGAGATCACCCCGGCGGTCACCGAAGACTCAGGGTTGGCCGGTGTCGAGGCCGCCATCTGGTGTGAAACCATCACCAGCGAATCGGACCTCCAGTTCTTGCTGCTACCTCGCCTGCCGCAGGTGGCAGAGACGGCATGGAGTCCCGCAGGGCGCGTGGATTGGGCCGACCAATCGGTGCGGCTAGCGGCCCAAGCACCGAGCTGGGACCGGCGTGGATGGGCGTGGTTCAAGGCCGACTCACTGCCGTTGGCGTAAGCAACGGGCCGTCGCTTACGGGTGGTGCTACCTAGGCGCGGTGCTACCTAGGGACGGCGCTACCCACCGCCAGCGTCAGCTGCGGCAGTGCCAGTTAAGGCGGTGCTATTCGGGTGCAATACGCAGCGACGTCTCACCCTCGGCGCCGGGCGCGTGAATCACAAGGCGCGTCAGCGAGGGCCCCCAAATCGGGGTGAGGACCGGGTCATCGACCTCCCTGATGTCCAGGTCTGCGCTCAGGTCGCTGTCCCAGGTAAGCAGGACCGCCGCCGCGTCACCGGGCGGTTGCACCCGAACAGTGCCGGG
>JBMDWZ010000275.1:0-50082 GCA_048594865.1 Beutenbergiaceae bacterium | reverse complement strand
GCCACGCTGCGCCACCTTTGCGATCGCTGTGAGCCGGCGCAAGACCGAGGTGCGCAGATGCTCGGGCTGCACCACCAGGACGGCACTGCCGTACCCGACGATGTCATCGGCTAGCTGTTCGGGGTCATCGGTGCGCAGCGTAATGAGGTCCCGTCCAGCAAAGGACGACGACGTAGTAGGGCTGGTCTGATTGCCAGGTTCGGCACGGGCGCGCAGTGCCGCGGCCCGTCCGGGCTTGATCGCCAGCGTCACATCGGTGGCCGTGGGCGCTGCGGCCGCGCCAGGCTCCGGCGGGGCTTGGACCGCTCCGGGCGGCCCGGTGCGCCGCACCCGGCCAGCGATCCGCGACAGCCGGAAACTGCGCTGGGCGCCACGGTCACGGTCGAACCCCACGAGGTACCAGCCACGGTCCTTGGCAAATAGGCGCCAGGGCTCCACCTCGCGGGTGGCCAGGGTGCCGGTGTTCGCGGCGCGGTAATCGAAGCGGACCGCCTGGGCGGCCACGACGGCGTCGAAGAGGTCATCGAAGACCTCATCGGGGCCCTGCACGCGCAATGCCACATCCGCTGGGGTGTCCACGGCCTGGACCGAAACGGCCCGAAGCTTGGTCAGTGCCCGGCGGGCCTGCACCGACAGCGTGGAGTCTTGCCAGACCGCGGCGGCCAGAGACACCACCCCCACCTCGGCTGGCGTGAAATCCACCGCCGGCAGTGCGTATTCGCTGGTGTCGATGCGGTAGCCGACGTCGTCTGGGTGGGCCGGGTCGGTGAGCGTCACCAGGGGCACACCCAAGCCGCGCAAGGTGTCCTTGTCCCGCTCGAACATCCGGTCAAAGGCCTCGGTAGACCCGGCGCCGGAGTACCCGGCAACGCTGCTGCGGATCTGAGACTTGGTCATCCGGTGTGAGGTATGGGTCAGCGCGATCACCAGAGCCAACAACCGCTCTGCTGCATCTACTCGCGCGCTCATCGTTCCAGGCTAATGGTGATGTCCCGCTAATCAACTCCGGACACGGTAGGTTTGCCAAGTGATTACCTGGCGCGAGGCAGTGGTGACCGAACTTCGGCGGACGTGGAGGGGCGCCAGCGAACTCAGCGTTGAGCTCGCCGACGGCAGCGCCATGAAGGCACTGGCCTACCCCGAACTCACCGGAACCCCGGCCGTTGGGGACCGGGTGGTGCTGAACATTTCCGCATTGGCGCGAGGTTTGGGCACCGGTGGTTACGCCTTCGTCGTAGCCCTACCGGACCGTCTCCCCCACGACCCCGAACCGGGCCCAGGCCACATCGTCAAAGCCCGCTACACGCCCCTGCAGGCGATGGTGATGGCGGCCGATGAGCAAGAGTCGCCGTGGCATGACGAACTCGCCGGCGCCGATGACTTGGAGCAGATGCCGGTGGTGCTCGCCGATCTGCACTCCGCGCTTCCGGCGGTCTTGGCAGGAATCCGCGCCGAAGATGAGTCCCTTCGCGTCGCCTACGTGATGACCGATGGGGCGGCGCTGCCGTTGTGGCTTTCCCGAGCGGTCGCTGGTCTGCGTGAGGCCGACTGGTTGCACGCGTCTGTGACCGCCGGTCAAGCGTTCGGTGGTGACTACGAAGCGGTCACCGTGCATTCGGCGCTGCTGGTGGCCAAGTACGTGGCCGGCGCCGACATCACGATCGTGACCCAGGGCCCGGGGAATGTCGGTACCGGGACCTCGTGGGGCTTTTCCGGGGTTGCCGTGGGCGAGCACGTCAACGCCGCCAGCGCGCTGGGTGGGGTTCCGGTGGCCGCGTTGCGGGTCTCCGGTGCCGACGCCCGCGGCCGGCACGTGGGAATTTCGCATCACACTCTGACCGCGCTCGGCAAAGTTGCACTGACTCCCGCGCAGGTGCCGGTGCCCGGCCTGGACGGGGACCTGGCAGACCTTGGTGAGCAGGTGCGCCAACAGGCACAGGAGTTGGGCGAGGCGGGCCACGAGCTACATCACGTGCCTACCGAGGGTTTGTTGCAGGCGCTTGCGACCAGCCCCGTGGGTTTGTCCACAATGGGCCGAAACTTGGACGCCGACCCGGCCTCATTCCTCGCCGCGGCCGCCGCCGGGCGGTTCGCTGCGTCCCTCGTGCGCGGCGACTAACGCCGCTAACCGTCGGGCCGAGGCCAGCCCTCGGGCGCCGTCGGCGCGTTGGATCGCCATCACCGCCAGCGTGGTTCCGTCGCTGAGATCCAGTTGCACCCAGGATCGCTCCCCCAGATGCACCGACACCACCTCGGGCCAATCCACGTGGGTATCGCGGATCGCGTTGTACACATCCAGCCCCGCCTGCGTGGGCACCGCCCGCACCCGCAACATTCGCGCCAACGCGAGCACGATCAAGGCACCGACCACCAACAGCGTGGGGATCTGTGCCTCGAAACCGCCACCCACGTCGTCGAGCCGGGCCACCAGAATCCAGGTGGCGGTGATCGTGAAGACGATCAGGAACACGCACACCCAGACCATCAGGCGTGGGCGGAATGTGGAAAACGCCGGGCTGCGCACCCGACCTAAATGCGGCTGGCGTGGATGGAGGTAACGATGATGGCGCGGGCGCCAACGGCGTACAACTCATCCATCACCTGGTTGGTCCGGTCGCGCTCCACCATCGAACGCACCGCCACCCACTGCTTATCGTGCAGCGGTGAGACGGTGGGCGATTCAAACCCGGGGGTGAGCGCCACCGCCCGTTCCACCGCGCTGATCGGGCAGTCGTAATCCATGAGCACGTAGCGGCTGGCGACCTGTACGCCATTGACCCGCCGGTCCAGGACGTCCAAGCCTTCGGGTTCTTCACCGTCGGGCCGAATCAGGACCGCTTCGGAGTGCAGGATCGGGTCACCGAACACCTCGAGCCCGGCGGCGCGCAGCGTGGACCCGGTCTCCACCACATCGGCGACCGCGTCGGCCACACCGAGTTGGATGGTGGATTCGATGGCACCATCCAGGCGCACCACCTCGGCGTCGATGCCTTGGGCCGCTAGATGATCGCCCACGAGCTTGGCGTAGGACGTCGCCACCCGCTTGCCCTGTAGGCCCGCAATGGTGCTGATCCCATCGGGGCGGGCGGCGAACCGGTGCGCGGAGCGGGCGAACCCGAGCGCGCGATGTTCCACGGCCACCTGCGGTGAGTCCAGCAGGAAGTCACGGCCGGTGATGCCGGCGTCGAGTTTGCCTGCGCCCACGTACACGGCGATGTCCCGTGGTCGCAGGAAGTAGAACTCGACGTCGTTATCGGGATCCGGGAGCACCAGCTCCCGTCCGTCACGTCGTTGCCGGTAACCGGCCTCGCGCAGCATCCGCGAGGCGGGTTCGGACAGTGCACCCTTATTGGGTACGGCAATGCGAAGCACTAGGTCTCCTTAGGTTCTGCGCGCCAGGCGGCAGATCACAGGTAGCGGTAGACGTCTTGCAGGGTCAGCCCGCGGGCGAGCATGAGGACCTGCAGGTGGTAGAGAAGTTGTGAGATTTCCTCGGCGGTGCGCTCGGCGCCTTCATGTTCGGCGGCCATCCACACTTCGGCGGCTTCTTCGATGACCTTTTTGCCGATGCTATGGACGCCGGCGTCCAGGGCCGCGACCGTACCCGATCCTTGCGGGCGGTCGGTTGCTTTGCGTTGCAGTTCGTCAAACAGGGAATCGAAGGTCTTCACAAGGAGTGAGCCTAGTCCTGCTCAAGGTATGCAGCGGTATATGCCTCACTTGCTTCGATGGGCCCCTCGAGCAGATCCATCTGTTCCATGAACTGTGCCATCGCCTCCCAGTCCGCCTCGTTCTGCGCCCCGAACGGCGGCGAACCGTAGAGCTGGGCCATCGCCTGCGCCGTCATCAGGGCCCCGGTGCGATCTTCCTCACTCCAGGTTCCAGGAATGTGCCCGCTGGTGGCGTCGACCGCGAGCTGCGGGTCATCGCTGATTCGGCCCAATTCGGTGGCCACCAAGGCGTTGAGGTCTGCGGCCGCGCCGGGGTTGTCATCCAGCCATTGCGAGCTCGCGCCGATGCCGATGCTGATGAGGGGCAGGGCGTCGGCGTCAGCGATCTGGCGTACCTCGAAGCCACCGTTAGCGAAGTTGGTGGCGTCGGAGGTGACGAAGCCGGCCACGGCGTCGACGTGCCCTTCGGACAGCGCGTTGAACAGCGTGAAGCCCACATGCTCCAGGCTCACGTCGTCTTGGGAAAGACCCGCCTCGTCGAGGTAGCCCAGGAGCCCAAACCAGGTCTCCCCGAATGGTCCGGGTACCCCCACCGAACGGCCTTGCAGGTCTGCCACGGTCTCGATGTCTGAATCGGCGGGCACGAAGATTTGCACCGGATAGCTCTGGTACACCGTGGCGATGCTGAGGACATCGACACCGGCGCTGGCGGCCTGCAGGATCTCGGCGTTGCCGGCTACCACCACGTCCTCATCGCCCGACTCCAGGGCACCGAACAGCGACTCCGAGGCGCCATGGTGTCGCAAGGTGATGTCCAAGACGTCGCTATCGGCTTCGTCGGCGGCCAGGTAGAACGGGGCGAACTGGACATCTGGGATGTAGGTCAGGCCGATGGTCAGTTCGGTGGGGTCCGCGTCGCGGTCGGTGCCTGCCCCATCATCGTTGGGAGATGCGTCGGTGCTGCACGCGGCCAGTAGCAAGCCGAGGCTCAGGGCCGCGGTGGCGCCGGTCAGCAGACGACGGCGGGAGGGAGTCGGGTGCATCATGTCGGGGTCCTTATTGCAGGGGTTGGGCAAGGCGCCGTTCGAGGGCGCGGATGAGGAAGAAGAAGGCCATTGCCAGAACGGCCAGGGCGAGCAGGACGGCGAACATGCCGGTGGTGTCTTGGCGGTCCCGGTAGGAGGTCAGCAGCAGGCCGAGTCCTTGGCCGCCCATGACGAACTCCCCCACCACCGCGCCGGTGACCGACAGCACGAACCCATTGCGGATGCCGGCCAGCACCGAGGGCATCGCGAGTGGGGTTTCGATGTGCCACAGCAGGCGGCCACGCCCGGCGCCATCGACCCGGGCGGCGTCGATGACGTCACCATCCAGGCTCTGTAGGCCCAGGTGGGTGTTGATGACGATCGGGAAGAACACCAACAGCGCACATAGCAGCGCGATCGGGATCAGCCCGTACCCGACCCACAGCACCAGCAGCGGGGCCAGTGCCACCGCGGGGATCGCCTGGGTGGCTGCGATGTAGGGGTTCAGTGCCGCGCCGACGCCGGAAAACCGGGCGGTGAGGTACCCCAACGGGATCGCCACGACCAGACCTATCGCGCACCCCAAGAGCGCTTGGGAGAAGGTGACGGCGGCGTAGTCCAACAGACCACCGAGGTAGATCTCCTCCAGCAGCCGCGGCCCAAGGGACGCTGGGGTTGGCAGTGCACGGGAATCCAGGACCATCGCGGTCACCTGCCACAGCATCAGGATCAGAGAGCCGAAAGCGATGGGTGCCAGCACGGCTTGCGCGCGCGAAAGACGCGGTGCGACGTAGATGTTCGCGGCCACTGCTGTCCTTCCCAAGCGTGACCCGGGGTCCGCCTGGGGTGCGCTGCGCAAACCCTCAAGCCGATCACGCCCATCGTGAGCGCAACCGCGTGCATCCTCCCATCCGGACTTTCACCGTCGGTTCTGGATTTTCACCAGATCAACCAGGCCCACCATGTCATGGGTCTGGGTCGCGGACTTTAACCGCCGGCTCGGACTTTCACCGACCCCGGAGCACGTTTTGCTTCCGTGTCTTATTCTGCCACAGCCCGATAAGCGCCCGTCGCGAGGTCTCGTAGCGTGGAAATCTCGGCGTTCGGGTCCGGTGCGCGGTACACCGCGGAGCCGGCCACAAACACATTGGCGCCGGCACCGGCGGCGGTCTCGATGGTGTCGGCGCTGATTCCGCCGTCCACCTGGATCCAGGTGTCCAGGCCTGCGTCTTCGATGCCCGCGCGCGTGCGCCTGATCTTGGGCAACATGGAGTCCAGGAACGATTGGCCACCGAAACCGGGTTCCACGGTCATGACGAGCACCATGTCGAACTCGGCCAAGATGTCCAGGTAGGGCTCGATCGGGGTGGCGGGCCGCAGCGCGATGGCGGCCCGCGCGCCGAGGTCGCGCAGTGTGCGGGCCAGGACGATCGGTGCGCGGGAGGCCTCGGCATGGAACGTCACCGACGCCGCCCCGGCGCGCGCAAACTCCGGAGCCCAGGTGTCGGGGTCGGCGATCATCAGGTGCACATCGGCGGGCATCGCGGTATGGGCCAGCAGGCTCTTGATCACCGGCAGACCGAAAGTGAGGTTGGGTACGAACTGGTTGTCCATGACATCCAGGTGCACCATGTCCGCGTCTGAAATCCGGGCCACCTCACCCGCAAGGTTCGCCAGGTCAGAGTCAAGCACGCTCGGTGCGATCACGATGCCCATGGTGCCAAGCCTAGTTGGATGCCTTGGCGATCAGCGCGAGGAACATTGCATCGGTCCCGTGCCGATGCGGCCACAACTGCACGAACTGTCCCGATACATCCGGGAGGCTCGCGTTGGTGACGCCGGACATCACCTCGGCGGCGTCCAAGAGTTTGGCCTCGGGATGGTTCTTCAGCACGTCGGTGACCACGAGCGAGGTTTCGGCCACGTGCGGTGAACAGGTGACATAGGCGACCACGCCGCCGGGTCGGGTGGCGTGTAAGGCCGAGTCCAGGAGTTCGCGTTGCAGTGCGGTGAGTTGGGCGAGGTCCGTGGCGCTGCGCCGCCACCGGGCCTCGGGTCGCCGGCGCAGCGCACCAAGGCCGGTGCACGGAGCGTCGACCAAAACCCGGTCGTAACGCTCGGGCTCGCTCTCCCCCACCTCGCGGCCATCACCCTGGCGCACGTGCAGGCCGGGCAGGTGTGGCAGCACGCCGCGCACCGAGTCCTGCACGAGCCTGACCCGGTGGGGTGCGACCTCGTTGGCGATCAACGTGGCCTGGGGATCACGCTGCGCCAGCAGCGCACCGAGTAGCGCGGACTTGCCGCCGGGTCCGGCGCACAGATCCAGCCAGGTGGCGTCGGGGCCCTCGATCGGTGCCGCGGCGAGGGCGAGCGTGACCAGCTGGCTGCCCTCATCCTGCACACCGGCGAGGCGGCGTGCCACCGCCGGGATATCCCCTGGGTCGCCGGAGGACAACACCCGCGCCGTCGGTGCCCACCGTCCAGGTTCGACGCCGGTGGGCAAGTCGGAGTCGGTGCTCAGGCCCGGGCGTTGGGCCAAGGTGACCGCCGGTGCCTGATTGTTCGCATCCAGTGCGTCCAGGAGTTCGCCGGCGTCTGAGCCCAGCGACTGCCGGATAGCGCGCACGATCCACTCCGGATGGGAGTAGTGCGCGGCCGCCTGCGGAACCTGAACCACGCCATCGGAGGTGGTGGGGCCCATCTTCTCTAGCCACTGCGGCAGCGAACGTTCGCTAATCCGGCGGAGCACCGCGTTCGCGAGGTTCGCGGGCCCCTCGCCGGCGACTTCCCGCGCCAGGGAGACGGTGGCGTCCACCGCGGCGTGATCAGGTACTCGCATCCCCAACAACTGGTGGGCGCCCAGGCGAAGGGCGTCGGCCAGCGGGGCGTCCAGGTCCTTGGTGGGCCGTGAGGACACCATGTCGATGATCGCGTCATACCGCCCGCGCATCCTCAAGGTGCCGTAGGTGAGTTCGGTGGCGAAGGCCGCGTCGCGTCCGGTGATGCCGCGTTCGCGGAGCAGCGGTGGGAGCACCAGGTTGGCATAAGCGTCGGACTCATCGACCGTTCGAAGTACCGAGAACGCCGCGAGCCGTGGGGCATCGACCACGGATTTACGTGGACCGCGCGGCTGGTTGCCACTCGGTCGGTTCTTCCGTCCTTGGTGGCCGGAGTTGCGGGGCCGCCTGGACTGTCGGCGTCGTTCTTCAGCCATCTGTTGCTCCGAATCGTGAGGTGTGGTCCAGGCGGGCGCCGCGGCCCCAATCGGAGGCGGCCATCCACCCCTTTCCCGGCGGTGCGATATCGCCAAGGGCGACGGGATCGGTGCCGGTGCCCACGAGCACACCGTCGGTAACCACCGCTAACTCACCCGGCTGCAGAGGTGGCGCATCCGGTGTGAGGCGAACAGGTCCGATCTTGGCGCGCTTGCCATCCAGGGTGGTCCAGGCGCCGGGTGCCGGGGTCATTGCCCGCACCAGCTGGTCGATCTGGGCGGCCGGTGCGCTCCAGTCGATCTGGGCGTCGGCGGAGGTCAGCGTCGGCGCCAAGCTGACGCCATCGGAGCCCTGTGGAACGGCTGCGGCGGTGCCTGCGTCGATATCGTGGAGCACCGTTGACAGCAACGGTCCACCGATCTCGGTGAGCTCTGCCAGCAGATCACCGGAGGTGTGCCACGGGCGGATCGGTTGCGCCGCGCTGGCAAACACCGGCCCGGTGTCCAGTCCCTTTTCGATCTGGAACACCGACGCGCCGGTGCGGGTGTCCCCGGCCCGGATCGCGTACTGCACCGGCGCTGCGCCTCGCCAGGCAGGCAGCAGCGAGAAGTGCAGGTTGATCCACCCGTGCGGCAACGCCTGCAGCGCCCCTTGACGCAGGAGCGCGCCGTAGGCCACCACCGCGGCGCCCTTGGCACCGGTCGCGGCGATCTGTTCCAAGATGTCAGGGTCATCTGGCCGTGTCGAGGTGATGACATCGATGCCGCGCTGGACCGCAGCGGCGTGCACCGGACTCGGCGTCAGCGTGCGTTTGCGACCCACCGGGGCCGGTGGCCTGGTGAGTACACCGACCACGTCGTGTCCGCCGTCGATCACGGCGTCCAGGCACGGAACGGCAACCTCGGGGGTTCCGGCGAACAGCACACGCATAACTGGTTCTCTCACGGTGGGTGGGCAGGGCGACGTTCGAGTCTAATGCTGCCTCACCACAATTGGATCGGGTCCACCTGCACGCGCACGCTTCCGGGTTCCTTTTTCGCGCTGCGCAATGCGCTGGCGTGCACGATGGCGGCGTTTACGGCGCCGGCTTGGTCCCGGTGGCTACGTACCAGGGCGCGCACCAGATCCGCCTGTGCGTCGCCGCCGGGCACCTCCACGGGTCCAAGCACCTGCGTGTGTTCGGGAAGTTGAGCGATCCGCAGCATCGAACGGACCGCCGGGCGCGGGCCGGTGAGGGCCACCATGTGCGCCACCGGGGGGAACTGCAGTTGGGTGCGTTCGGCGAGTTCCCGCTGCGCTAAGCCCACCGGATCCCAGCGGACCAGCGCCTGAGTGATGATTGGGGCCCCCATGCCGAGCACGATCGCTGCCCCTTGGGGCGTCGGCCGCACCAGGGCGCATGCGCGCATCCACCGCCGCAGCGCCTCAATACCAGCGTCGAGTTCGGGGCGTTCGGTCAGGAGTGCGGCATCCAACAACGCAGCCGCCAGGTATCCGCCGTCGGCCACCGGTTCGGCACCCGGGGTAGCGACCACCAACCGCGGTGCGTCATCGACGGACTCCACCACTCCACCGTCGCGGCCAGAGACCTGCACGGGCACGCCGGGGAACGCCCGGCCCAGCTCTTCGGCCGTCCGGTTGCTGCCCACTTGGGCAGCGCGCAGCCCGGTACCCTCGCACTGCGGGCACCGGAAATTGGCGGCCAGGTGGCCGCACCATCCGCACTGAGGCACGTCGTTGCTGCCCCGCAGACGTAACCTCCCGTGGCACACCGTGCACCGCGCCGGTGCCCGGCACCGTGAACAGGACACCGAGGGCAGATAGCCCGAGCGTGGTACTTGCACCAACGCCGGACCCTTTTCTAAAGCCTTACGAAGCAGGTTCCACGCCCGGCTCGGGATCCGTGCACGGCCCGCCGCCCCATCGGCGTCCAGCTCCGGATCACCAGGTGCCGATACCCGGGGGGCATGGGCGCGCACAGTCTCCCGGCTCGCTTGCAGCGATCTGGCCCACCCCGATTCCACCAGTTGCGCGGCCGCCGGCGTGCGCACGTACCCGCCGATCAGTGCCCCGGCGCCGCTGGCATCGGCACGCAGACCCAGCACCGTGCGCGCGTGGGGGTAGGGCGCGCGTTGTTCAGCGAGGGAGTCATCGCCGTCATCCCA
This sequence comes from Beutenbergiaceae bacterium, assembly GCA_048594865.1. Lineage (GTDB taxonomy): Bacteria > Actinomycetota > Actinomycetes > Actinomycetales > Beutenbergiaceae > CALKWS01. Next base: position 40,006 of record JBMDWZ010000275.1, on the reverse strand, counting down.
GCACACCACGAGCCCCAAATCGCGCACCGGCGCGAAGGCCGCCGAACGGGTCCCAATGATCACCCGAGCGTGCCCGAGCAGCCCTAAAACGAACCGTCGGTACCGTGCCGATGCGCCCTGGTCGGCGGTGAGTACCTCGTGATCGACCTGCGCGTCGCTCATTGCCTTGGACAGGATCATCACGTCCCGCAGATCCGGAAGAACCGCCACCACCGACTTCCCCGCTGCCACGGTGGCACCGGCGGCGGCCGTGATCGCCTGTGCCCACGACGAGGGTTGATCCCCCTGCGGGACCGCGGTCCACACCGCGCGTGGACCCTGGCCAGCGCGCAGCCGGCGGATGAACGCCGGCCCGCCGGCATAGTTGGCCCAGGGCTTGGTAAAGTCGGTCGAATCTTGTTCACCGCTGGGCTTCGGTGCCTCCTCGGACTGGGCAATGCGCTCCAGGGCAGCCTTCTCGGCTCCGGCGTGCCGACCCGGGATCGCGAGGCGGATGACGTCGGTGGAGGTTCCGGCGTACCGGGCGGCGACCGCACGGCACAGTGCCAGGGTCTGCGGGCTCAACACCGGTAGGTCGGAGACGACCTTGCGCAAGGGGGCCAGCGACCGGGTGTCGGTGGGAATATCGGTGGACACGACGAACCCGTCGCGCTCGGTGCCCGCGAATCGCACCTTGACCCGAACCCCAGGCGAGACCGCCTGAACCAGCTCGTGGGGAATCTCGTAATCAAAGGTCCGATCGAGGTGCGCCAGCGGGGTCATCACCAACACCTGCGCCACCCCGGCAACCGGTGCCGTGGCGGGCGCGTCCTGTTCCAGGTGCAACAGGCTCGGTTGGTGCTGGCTCATAGCCCGATTTCACCATGCCCTACCCACATTGCTGTACCGACGTTGCTCTACCGACGTTGCTGGCCCTGGGCCTTAGTTGACGGCGGCGAGGAGTTCCTCGACGCGGTTGGTGCGCTCCCAGGTGAACTCGGGCAGTTCGCGGCCAAAGTGTCCGTAGTTGCTGGTGCTGGCGTAGATCGGACGCATGAGGTCCAGGTCGTTGATGATCGCCAATGGCCGCAGGTCGAACACCTCGGAGATCGCCTTCGAGATGGCCGCGGCGGGCACCTTCTCGGTGCCGAAAGTCTCGGTGTAGACGGCAACGGGATGTGCGCGGCCGATGGCGTAGGACACCTGCACCTCGCAGCGGTCAGCGAGGCCAGCGGCCACCACATTCTTGGCCACCCAACGCATCGCATAGCTCGCCGAGCGGTCCACCTTGGAGGGGTCCTTGCCCGAGAACGCCCCGCCGCCGTGCCGGGCCATCCCGCCGTAGGTGTCCACGATGATTTTGCGGCCGGTGAGCCCGGCATCGCCCATCGGGCCACCCACGATGAACTCCCCGGAGGGATTGATCAGTGTGGTGGTGTTGGCGATATCCAGGTCGAGGGTTTGCGCGAAGCCCTCCAGGACTGGGGTGATGACATGCTCGGTGACCATCTGGGGCAGGTCGTGTTCGTGATGCACCGAGGCCGCGTGCTGGGTGGACAGCACCACGGTGTCCACAGCTACCGGGCGCTCACCGTCATAAGCGATGGTGACCTGAGTTTTGGCATCTGGGCGAAGGTCGGGCAGGGTGCCGTCCTTGCGCAGGGTGGCGATCCGCTCGGTGATCCGATGGGACATCAGGATCGGTAACGGCATCAGTTCGGGGGTGTCCTTGCAGGCGTACCCGAACATCAACCCTTGGTCGCCGGCGCCCTGGGCGTCCAGGTCGTCCACGGCGGTACCCTGCCGCAGTTCCAGGGACTTGCCCACCCCGGCGGCGATATTGACCGACTGCTGACCAATGGAAATCGACACCCCGCAGGAATTTCCGTCGAATCCGATGTCCGAGGAGGTGTAGCCGATCCCGGTGACGACCTCACGCACCAGCGCCGGGATCTCCACGTACGCGTCACTGGTCACCTCACCGGCCACATGCACCAGGCCGGTCGTCACCATCGTTTCGATCGCCACCCGCGAGGAGATGTCGGCGGTGAGCAGAGCGTCCAAGATGGAATCGGAGATTTGGTCACAGATCTTGTCGGGGTGACCTTCGGTGACGGACTCGGAGGTAAACAGTCGTGTACTCACTCGCGCGAGCCTAACGTCTGAGTTCTGATTTCCACACCGCAGATGTGGCGGGGTCCGGGAACTGAGATTTAGATCAAGGGCGCGACGGCGTCCAACAGCCCCGCGGCGACCTCGTCTTTGGTTCCACTCGCCCGGGCCACTTCGTTGCCCTGGGCATCGAGGATGACGACGGCGTTGGGCACGTCTCCGAATCCGGTGTCGGTGCCGACCTGGTTGACCGCGAGTAGGTCCGCGCCCTTGCGCCTGGCCTTGGCGCGGCCGTGGTGCAGCGCGTCGCCGGTGTCGTCACCGGTTTCGGCCGCGAAACCGACGATCACTTTGCCTACCGCGCGCCGCTGCACAAGTCCGGCGAGGATATCTGGGTTAGTAGCCAATTCGATGGTGGGGGCATCGGCTTGGGTGCCCTCGCCGTCGTGCTTCTTGATCTTCGCGTTCGACTGCGACACGGGGCGGAAGTCGGAGACTGCGGCCGCCATGATCAGCACCGTGCTCTCTTGCAGCGCGCCATCCATGGCCTGGCCAAGCTCGGCCGTGGTTTCGACCCGGTGCACGCGCACCGAGGCCGGCAGACCAGCGAGTAGGTGCTCATCGACGTTGGCGGCGACCAGGAGCACATCCGCGCCGCGGGCGGCGGCCTGGGCGGCCAACGCCAGTCCTTGGCGCCCGGATGACCGGTTCCCCAAGAACCGCACCGGATCGAGCGGTTCCCGGGTGCCACCAGCGCTGATCGTGACCCTGGTCCCGGCTAGGGAGGTATCTGACGGGCCGGCTAACGCCAAGGCCGCTTGCACGATGTCGGCGGGCTCGGCGACCCGGCCGGGGCCGGTGTCGGCGCCGGTCAGCCGCCCGACACCCACGTCCATGACGTGGATGCCGCGCGAGCGCAGCGTCGCCACGTTTGCCTGGGTGGCCGGGTGGTGCCACATCTCGGTGTGCATCGCCGGGGCCATCAGCACCGGGCAGGTCGCGGTCAACAGGGTTGCGGTGAGTAAATCGTCCGCCCGCCCGGCGGCGGCCCGGGCCATGAGGTCAGCGGTGGCCGGGGCGATGATCACCAGTTCGGCCTCGCGACCGAAGCGCACATGGTCCACGGTGTCGGTGCCATCAAAGACGCTCGTGGTCACCGGGTGATGCGATAGCGCCTCCCAGGTCGCCTTGCCAACGAACTCCAGGGAGGAGGGGGTGGGGATGACGCGAACGTCATGGCCGGCTTCGGTGAGAAGCCGCAACGTCAACGCCGACTTGTACGCAGCGATCCCGCCTGAGACTCCCAGGATGATGCGCATCGGATGGCTCAGCCGTCGGTCGCTTCGACCGTCAGCAGTCCTTCGTTGATCTCCCGCATTGCGATCGACAGCGGCTTTTCCTGCAGCTGAGTTTCTACCAACGGACCAACGTACTCCAACAGCCCCTCGTTGAGCTGGGCGTAGTAGGCGTTGATCTGACGGGCGCGCTTGGCGGAGTAGATCACCAGCGCGTACTTGGAGTCCGCGGTCTTCAAGAGTTCATCGATGGGCGGGTCGGTGATGCCCTCGGGCTCGGCTACTGTTCCAGCCATAATCTTTTGCTCTCCTCGATACTGCAGTCAGTGAAGGTCGGGTGCGCGCTGTGGCGTTAACGCCGAGCGAACGCAACGTGCGCGCGAAATCCCAGCGGTCACTCCGGCCGCCAGCGATTCTACCTGTCGGTGATCAGGCTGACCAATTCATCGGTTGCGCGCGTCACCTCGTCGTTGACGATGATGTGGTCAAACTCCTCCATCGCCGCCATTTCGACCTTGGCGGTACGCAATCGACGTTCCTGTTCCTCCAGCCCCTCGGTGCCACGGCCAACAAGTCGGCGTTGGAGTTCTTCCCAGCTGGGCGGGGCCAGGAACACGAACCGGGCCTCGGGCATACGTTCGCGGACCTGTCGCGCGCCCTGCAGGTCAAGTTCTAACAGTGCGGGGTGCCCGGAGGCGAGGTGCTCGGTCAACGGTGCGATCGGCGTGCCGTAGGAGTTCTGGCTGTGCACCACGGCCCACTCCAACAGTTCGTCGTTGGCGACCATCTCCTCAAAACGCGTCGGTCCCACGAAGTGGTAGTGCACCCCATCCACCTCACCAGGGCGCGGCGCACGGGTGGTGACCGAGACGGACATCCAAATCTCGGGGTAGCGCTTGCGGACATCGGTGGAGACCGTGCCCTTCCCCACCGCGGTGGGCCCTGCCAAAACCGTTAACTGCCCTTTCGGGCTCCGAGCCTCAGCCAAACTTATCGACCAGTTTTGCCTTTTGGTGTGGACCCAGGCCACGGACCCGGCGGGATTCGGAGATGCCGATCTCCCCCATCACGGCCTTGGCTGTGACCTTGCCGACTCCGGGAAGGGATTCCAGGAGGGACAGAACCTTGAGTTTGCCGATCGCGTCATCGGTTTGACCCTCTTGGAGGATCTGAGAGAGCGTCGCTCCGGAGTACTTGAGGCGGTTTTTCACCTCTGCGCGTGCGGCTCGTGCGGCCTTAGCCTTCTCCAGAGCCACGGCCCGCTGCTCTGGTGTCAACGGTGGAAGCGCCACGGTGCTCAACCTCGTTTCGTCGGATGGGATGGAAGGAAACCTAGTCCAATATTGGGTTTAGGTTCAATCGGTTCGGTTTGCACTTGCCCTGGGTTAGGTCAGTTCAGTGCGCAGCGCAAGCGCCGCATCGTGCAATGCTTGCGCGCTGTTCCCGGCGCGCAGGATGCTCCTGGACGCCGAGGCCAGCACATGCGGGCGCGACCCGCCGAAGGCGAGGTCCAGGTCCGCTGCGGTGCCGCCCTGGGTACCGATCCCGGGGGCCAGGATGGGCCCGCCCAGATTGTCCAGGTTCAGGCCGAGCTCGGCGGGCGCGGTACCCACCGTGGCGCCGACCACCAACCCGACGCTGCCCAGCTTGGCACCATCGGCGATCTGCGCCTTATTGCGAGCGGCGGCTGCGGCGCTGATCTGGGCGGCGATGGCCACGCCGCGGTCGTCGCGCACGTGCTGCACCTGCTCCCCCTGCTTATTCGAAGTCAGCGCCAAGACGAAGACGCCGCGACCGGTGTGCTGGGCCGCGTCGATGGCGCCATCCAGGGTGCCGAACCCGAGGTACGGCGAGAGGGTCACCGCATCGGCAGCTAGGGGTGAGGAGTCGCGAAGGTAGGCGTCGGTGTAGGCGTCCATGGTGGAGCCGATATCGCCGCGCTTGGCGTCCATGATGCACAGCACCTCGGACTGGGCGCACCGGGCAACCACCTCCTCCAGTACCGCGATCCCGGCGGAGCCGTGCCGTTCGAAGAACGCCGATTGTGGTTTTAGCGCAGCGACCACCCCCGACAGTCCTTCGATCACGGTGAGGGCGAAGGTGCGCAGCCCGGCGGCGTCGTCGGTGAGGCCCCAGTCCGCCAGGAGCGCGGGGTGGGGATCGATGCCTACACAGACCGGGCCCCGGTCGGCAATGGCGCCGGCGAGCCGGTCCCCGAAGCCCTGGCGGCTCACGCGAGTTCCCGTATGGCCGCCGCGTGCTCCTGTAGGGACTTCACCGAGAACGGGCCGCGGCGTTGCGCCTCGATGCCCTGGACGGCGGCGGTGAACTGTTGCACGGTGGTGATGATGGACTTGTCCGCGGCGGTGGTCGCGGCCCGAATGTCATACCCATCGGCGCGCGAGGATCGGGAGTTCGGGCTGTTGACCACCATGTCGACTTCACCGCGGTTGATGAGATCCACGATGGTGCCCTGGCCGTCCGGTCCGGGACCCTCGGAGGCCTTGCGGACCACCGTGCACGGGATCCCGTTCCGAGCGAGCACGCTGGCGGTCCCGGAGGTCGCCAGGATGTCAAAGCCCATTTCCACCAGCCTGCTGACGGGTAGCACGAGCGCGCGCTTGTCCCGGTCTGCAGCGGAGACGAACACGGTGCCCTGCTCGGGCAGACCACCGAAGGCCGCGGACTGGGACTTGGCGAACGCCAGGGGGAAGTCCTTGTCGAAGCCCATCACCTCACCGGTGGACCGCATCTCTGGTCCAAGCACGGTGTCGACCACCCGGCCCTGGGAGGTGCGGAACCGTTTGAACGGCAGCACTGCTTCCTTCACCGCGATGGGGCTGTGGGGTGAGACGGTGGTGGCGTCGGTGTGCGGCAGCACCCCGGCGTTCACCAGGTCCTTGATGGACGAACCGGCCATCACCAAGGCCGCGGCCTTGGCCAATGGAACCCCGGTGGCCTTGGACACGAACGGCACGGTCCGCGATGCTCGGGGGTTGGCTTCCAGGACGTACAGAACGTCGGAGGACAACGCGAACTGGATGTTGATCAAACCACGCACACCCACCCCCGCGGCGATGTCACGGGTGGACTGGCGGATCCTGGCCACCATTGAGTCCGACAGGGTGATCGGAGGCAGCACACACGCGGAGTCTCCGGAGTGAATCCCGGCCTCCTCGATGTGCTCCATCACGCCGCCGAGGAACAGGTTCTCGCCGTCGAAGAGGGCATCGACGTCCACCTCGATGGCCTGGTCCAAGAACCGGTCCACCAGCACCGGGGCGGGCAGGGTTGCATGATCGCCCTCCACTTCGGTGGCGCGGCGCACGTAGTCGGTGAGTTGGTCGTCGTCGTACACGATTTCCATGCCACGCCCACCGAGCACGTAGGAGGGGCGTACCAACACCGGGTAGCCGATGGAGTTCGCGGCCTCGCGTGCCTGCTCCAGGGAGATGGCGGTGCCGAAGGCCGGTGCCGGAAGCCCGGCGGCCAGCAGCACCTGGCCGAATTGGCCGCGGTCCTCGGCGGCGTCGATGGCTGCCGGCGGGGTGCCCCAGATCGGGACACCGGCCTCCTGCAGCCCGTCGGCCAACGACAGCGGGGTTTGACCGCCCAGTTGGACGATGACACCGGCCACCTCACCGACCGCGCTCTCGGCCCGGTAGACCTCCAGCACGTCCTCCAGGGTGAGCGGCTCGAAGTACAGCCGATCGGCGGTGTCGTAGTCGGTGGAGACGGTCTCGGGGTTGCAGTTGACCATGACGGTCTCGTACTCATCCCCCAGCGCCAACGCCGCATGCACGCAGGAGTAGTCGAACTCGATTCCCTGCCCGATTCGGTTGGGGCCAGAGCCCAAGATCAACACCGCCGGCCGGTCGCGGGGCATCACCTCGGTCTCGGTCTCATAGGTGGAGTAGTGATACGGGGTGCGAGCCGCGAATTCCGCGGCGCAGGTGTCCACGGTTTTGTACACCGGGTGCAGGCCATAGGCGGTCCGCAGTTCCCGGACGGTCCCGGCGCTGAGCGCGCGGATTCCGCCGATTTGAGAGTCGGAGAACCCGTGCCGCTTGGCCCGTCCCAGAACGCCGGCGTCCAAGCGCTGCGCACCGGCAACCTCCTCGGCGATCTCTTGCAGCAGGATCAGCTGATCGACGAACCACGGATCGATGGCGGTGGCGTCCACCACCTGCTGCAGGGTCGCTCCCCCGCGCAACGCCCGCTGCAGCTGAATCAATCGCCGTGGGGTCGGAACCGTGATCGCCTCGAGCAACTGCGCCGTCTCGGCGGCGTCCGGGGCTGGCCCGGAGTAGTCGAAAGCGATCTCCGCCGCGTCGATCGAACGCATCGCCTTTTGCAGTGCCTCGGTGAAGTTGCGGCCCATCGCCATCGCCTCACCGACGGACTTCATGGTGGTGGTGAGGGTGTCATCAGCGGCCGGGAACTTCTCGAACGCGAACCGCGGCACCTTGACCACCACGTAATCCAGGGTGGGTTCAAAGGACGCCGGGGTGGAGCCGGTGATGTCGTTCGGAATCTCATCGAGTGTGTAACCGGTGGCCAGCTTGGCGGCGATTTTGGCAATCGGGAATCCGGTGGCCTTGGACGCCAGCGCCGAAGACCGCGATACCCGGGGGTTCATTTCGATGACCACGACCCGGCCGGTGTCCGGGTGTACCGCGAACTGGATGTTGCAGCCTCCGGTGTCCACGCCGACTTCGCGGATGACGGCGATGCCGACGTCCCGGAGCTTTTGGTATTCCCGGTCGGTGAGAGTCAGTGCCGGGGCTACGGTGATGGAGTCTCCGGTGTGCACGCCCACGGGGTCCACGTTCTCGATCGAGCAGACCACCACGACGTTGTCGTGTCGGTCGCGCATGAGCTCCAGCTCGTACTCCTTCCACCCCAGGATGGACTCCTCTAGGAGCACCTCGGTGGTGGGTGAGTAATGCAGGCCAGCGCCGGCGATCTGGTGCAGTTGTTCTTCGTTGTAGGCGATTCCCGAGCCCAGGCCGCCCATCGTGAAGGACGGTCGCACGACCACCGGGTATCCCAGGTCTTGCACGGCGTCGAGGCACTCATCCATGGTGTGACAGATCGCCGAGCGTGCCGACTCGGCGCCGCACCGCTCCACCACTCCCTTGAACTGGTCGCGATCTTCGGCGAGGTTGATGGCGTCGATGTTCGCGCCGATCAGTTCCACGCCGTATTTCTCCAGGACACCGCGCTCATGCATTGCGATGGCGGCGTTCAGCGCGGTCTGACCGCCCAGCGTGGGCAGCAACGCGTCGGGGCGTTCCTTGGCGATGATCGCCTCGACCACCTCTGGGGTGATCGGTTCCACGTAGGTGGCGTCGGCGAACTCTGGGTCGGTCATGATGGTGGCCGGGTTGGAGTTCACCAGGATGACCCGCAGGCCCTCCTCGCGCAGCACCCGGCAGGCTTGGGTGCCGGAGTAGTCGAATTCGGCGGCTTGTCCGATCACGATCGGGCCGGAGCCGATCACCAGCACACTGGCGATATCCGTACGGCGGGGCATCAGGCGTCCTTACGCGCAGCAGTGGCTGCGCCGTTGTTGGTGGAGTTGATCAGGTCCACGAACCGATCAAAGAGGTAGGCGGCATCGTGCGGGCCGGCGGCGGCCTCGGGGTGGTATTGAACCGAGAACGCGGGAATGTCGAGGCATTGCAGCCCCTCCACCACGCCGTCGTTCAGGCCCACATGAGAGACCAGGACCTGCCCGTACTTTCCGTCGTCGAATGGTGCGGTGCTCGGGTCCCCGATGGGAGCGTCGACGGCGAAGCCGTGGTTGTGCGCGGTGATCTCCACTTTCCCGGTGGTCACGTCCTGCACCGGCTGGTTGATCCCGCGGTGCCCGTAGGTGAGCTTGTAGGTGCCGTAGCCCAGGGCCCGGCCCAGGAGCTGATTGCCGAAGCAGATCCCAAAGAACGGGATCCCGGCGTCCAGCACACCACGCAGGGTGTCCACTTCGTGTTCGGCGCTGGCGGGGTCGCCGGGGCCGTTGGAGAAGAACACACCGTCGGGCTTGGCGTCGAGGATCTCCTGGGCGGTGACGGTGTTGGGGACCACCTGCACCCGCAGCCCACGTTCGGCGAGCCGCTGTGGGGTCATGGCCTTGATCCCCAGGTCCACCGCGACCACGGTGCCAAGTGCCGGCCCGGTGGGTTCGATGGTGTAGCTCTGCTCGGTGGTGACTTCCTTCGCCAGGTTCGCACCGGCCATCGGCGGGGCGTTGCGGACCCGCTCGACGAGTTCGGCTTCGCCGTGCTTACCGGGCAGCGTGGGCAGATCGGGGCCGGAGAAGATTCCGGCGCGCATCACACCGCGTTCACGCAGGTGACGGGTCAGTGCGCGGGTGTCGACCTCGGCGATCGCGACCACATTCTGCTCCCGCAGCTCATCGCCGAGTTCACGCTCCGAGCGCCAGTTTGAGGCGCGCCGCGAGGGGTCCCGCAGCACATACCCCTGCACCCAGATCCGGCGGGACTCGGGGTCTTCATCGTTCACCCCGGTGTTGCCCACGTGTGGCGCCGTCATCACCACGATCTGGCGGTGGTAGGACGGGTCGGTCAGGGTCTCCTGGTAACCGGTCATCCCGGTGGAGAACACGATTTCACCGAGTGCGGTGCCGCGGGCGCCGTAGGCGACGCCGGTAGCGACCGTGCCATCTTCCAAAACCAACAGCGCCTCATCGGACTGCGCGTGCTGTGCCATCAGTTCTTGTTCCCTTCTTCGGCCAGGTTCACAACCGAGCCATCCAACACTGTTGCCCTGCCGCCGTAGAACGTGGCTTGCACGCGGCCAGGCAGGGTGCGGCCCACGAACGGACTGTTGCGACTGGCAGTGACGTGCGCGGCCGGATCCACCGGGGTGGCGGCGTTCGGGTCGACCAGGGTGATGTGCCCCGGTGCGCCGACACTCAACCCTTGGCCCTGCCCGGGCACACGGCCGATCTTGGCGGGCGTTTCCGATAGCACTCGGGCCACGTCGGCATAGCTGAACTCGTGTTCGCCGGGCACGATCATGGACTCGATGACCACACTCAGCGCGGTCTCCAGTCCGGTCATGCCGAAGGCGGCGGCACCGAATTCGCAGTCCTTGTCCTCATCGGGGTGTGGCGCGTGGTCGGTGGCCACGATGTCGATGGTGCCGTCGGCCAGTCCGGCGCGGACGGCGGCAACGTCCTGCGCGGTCCGCAGCGGCGGGTTGACCTTGTAGGCCGGGTCGTAGTTCTCGATGAGATCGTCGGTGAGCAGCAGGTGGTGTGGGGTCACCTCGGCGGTGACATCGATCCCGCGGGACTTGGCCCAGCGCACGATCTCCACCGAACCGGCGGTGGACAGGTGGCAGATGTGGATGCGGGATCCGACGTGTTCGGCCAGCAGCACATCGCGGGCGATGATCGCCTCCTCGGCCACCGCGGGCCACCCGGTGAGTCCCAGACGGGAGGACACCTCACCCTCGTTCATCACCGCACCGGAAGTGAGGCGAGGTTCCTGGGCGTGCTGGGCGATAACGCCGTCGAACGCCTTCACATACTCCAGTGCCCGGCGCATGATCACCGGGTCCCATACACACTTGCCGTCATCGGAGAACACCCGAACCGCGGCAGCGGAGTCGGCCATCGCGCCGAGTTCGGCGAGGTGTTCGCCGTTTAGGCCCACCGTCACCGCGCCCACCGGACGCACCTGGGTGTAGCCGGCGTCGTTACCCAGGCGCAGCACCTGCTCTACTACCCCGGCGGTATCGGCCACCGGGTTGGTGTTCGCCATCGCGTGCACGCAGGTGAACCCGCCGGCAGCGGCGGCCCTGGTACCTGAGGCCACAGTTTCGGCGTCCTCGCGACCGGGCTCGCGCAGGTGGGTGTGCAGGTCCACCAAGCCGGGCAGGGCGACCAAGCCCTGGGCGTCTATCGAGACGGTATCGGTGGAGACTTGCCGGGCCGCATCGGATCCCATCGCGGCGATCACACCATCGGCGAGCAAGATGTCGGTGCTGTCTGTTCCTAATGCAGATGCCCCGCGCAGCAGGTAGCTCGACATCAGTTCTCCTTCTCGGTGGTGTGGTCTTCGGTGCCCGCGAGCAGCAGGTAGAGCGCGGCCATCCGCACCGCTACCCCATTGGCGACCTGGTCGACCACCGTGGATCGTGGCGAGTCAGCCGCGCTCGCAGAAATCTCCAGGCCCCGGTTCATTGGGCCCGGGTGCATGATGATCGACTCCGGTGGCAGCGCTGCTACGCGGGCCGCGTCCAGGCCATACCGGCGCGAGTACTCCATCGGTGAAGGGAAGAACCCGCCGCCGGAGCTGGACATTCGCTCGGCCTGCACCCGCAGCATCATGATCGCGTCCGGGACGAAGTCGGCGATCGCCGCATCGAGGTCATACGTCACCGCACACGGCCACGTGTGCACCCCCACGGGCAGCAGTGTGGGTGGGGCGGCGAGCAGCACCTGGGCGCCCAGGGTGTGCAGCAGGTCCACATTGGATCGTGCCACTCGGGAGTGCAGCACGTCTCCGACGATGATCACCCGGCGTCCTGCCAAGTCCTTGCCGGTGCCCTGTGCGCCAGCCATCCGCTGGCGCATGGTGTAGGCATCCAGGAGCGCCTGGGTGGGGTGCTGGTGGGTGCCGTCTCCGGCGTTCAGTACTGGTGCGTCGATCCAGCCCGAGGTGGCGAGTCGGTACGGCGCACCGGAGGCCCCGTGCCGGATCACCACGGCATCGGCGCCCATCGCCTGCAGGGTTTGCGCGGTGTCCTTCAACGACTCCCCCTTGGAGACCGAAGACCCCTTGGCGGAGAAGTTGATGACGTCGGCGGACAGTCGTTTAGCCGCGGCTTCGAAGGAGATCCTGGTTCGGGTGGAGTCCTCGAAGAACAGGTTCACCACCGTCAGGCCGCGCAGCGCCGGGAGCTTCTTGATCTGCCGGGACTGGGTGGCGGCCATCTGCTCTGCGGTGTCGAGGATCTCGATCGCCTCGGCCCGGGACAGGTCGGCGGCGGAGAGCAGGTGCCTCATACCAGCACCACCCCGTCGCTACCGTCCAGTTCGTCCAGGTGCACGCTGACCCGCTCACTGCGGGAGGTCGGTACGTTCTTTCCGATGAAGTCCGCCCGGATCGGCAGTTCACGGTGACCCCGGTCCACCAGCACCGCGAGCTGGACCGCTTTCGGGCGGCCGAGGTCGGACAGTGCGTCAAGCGCGGCCCGCACGGTTCGCCCGGAGTACAGCACGTCATCGACCAGGACGACGACGACGTCGTCGATTCCCCGGCGCGGTAGCCGGGTGGGGGTCAATTCGCGGGTCGGGTTTGCGCGCAGATCATCGCGGTGCATGGTGATGTCCACGGTGCCCACCAGGTCCTCAAGGTCCCGGTCGCTGTCTTCGGCGCGCAGGATGCGCGTCCCGAGGCGGTGGGCCAGTGGTACCCCGCGAGTGGGGATGCCGAGAAGGACAACGTTCCCGGCACCCTTGTTACGTTCGAGGATTTCGTGTGCGATGCGGGTCAATGCCCGCGAGATATCGCTGGAACCGAGGACTTCGGTTCCGTGGGTGCCAGATGCCATCCGGCGCGCCTCCTTCTCCGCCTCACTGGACGGGCTTAAAGGATGATCAATGCCACGTGACAGCCTAGCGCCTTCCCCGGTGCCAGACTGGCGCTGAGCAGGCTCAGCACAGTGTGTGATTAATCGCGGAGCGAATCGCCCATCACCGAGATGCGGCTGAGCAGACCATTGACGAATGATGCGGACTCATCGGTGGATAGGGACGTGGCAAGCGTCACGGCCTCATCGATAGCGACGCCGTCGGGCACCTCGTCGTTGAAGACGATCTCCCAGGTGGCGATCCGCAGGATCGCTCGATCCACAGCTGGCATCCGGTCCAGGGTCCAGCCCTGAGAGAAGGTCGTCAGCGCCTCATCGATCCGATCGGCGTGGGCGGCCACGCCCTCCACGATCTCCACCGAGTACTGCGGCAGGGCGGTCTGGGTGCCGGGCTGGGAGATCCGCGCGGCCAGCACCTGCGTCAGGCTCGGGCGGTCCGGTTCCGGCGCCCCGCGAGTGGGTGCGGGGGCAGCCGTCTGTCCGAACCGCTGAGCCTTCTCCTCGGCGCGTGCGGCCAGTTCGATGGCGTGCGCATCGGGGCGACCGGCGCGCTGGTCTGCCTCGAAGATGACGTCCAATGCCCGCTTGCGGGCTTTGCTGCGAGCGGCCACCTCAGTCGTTGACTCGGCCGAGGTAGGAACCGTTGCGGGTGTCGACCTTGATCTTGGTTCCGGTCTCCAGGAACAGCGGCACCTGGATTTCCGCGCCGGACTCGACCGTCGCGGGCTTCGATCCTGCCGAGGACCGGTCGCCCTGGAGTCCGGGCTCGGTGTAGGTGACTTCCAGGACCACCGAGGTGGGCAGTTCCACATACAGCGGGCTGCTGTCGTGCAGGGCCACGATCACCTGCTGGCCCTCGACCATGTAGTTCGCGGCATCGTCCACGATCGAACCGGGGACCTGCAACTGCTCGTAGTCGGCGGTGTCCATGAACACGAAGTCCTCGCCGTCGGCGTACAGGTACTGCATGTCGCGCTTGTCTACGTTCGCGGTTTCTACCTTGACGCCAGCATTGAACGTCTTGGCCACGACCTTGCCGGAGGTGACGCCCTTGATCTTGGTGCGGACGAATGCCGGGCCCTTACCGGGCTTGACGTGCTGGAACTCAACGACGGACCACAACTGTCCGTCGATGACCAGCACCATGCCGTTTTTCAGCTCATTTGTCGTGGCCACGCGATTCGTCCTTAAGTGATGTCGATGAAAGGGCGACTTAGCCTAACGCGATCAGTACACCGCGTGCCGCCAGTCCCATGGCCGCCGCCCATAGGCAGGAGGCCAGGGTCCCGATGATAAACCGCTCGGATACCTCACTGTTGACGCTGGCCGCCCGCAACTCCGGGAACCGGCCCAAGCCCTTGATGGCGATCACCACGGCGATCGCGGCCGGGTACCCGGCCATGATCGTGCCTGCGATCGCAATCCGCTCCAGAATGCCGATCCAGGTGCCTCCGCGCAGAACGGCGCTGGCCGGTGGCGGCGCCTCTTTCCCGTCTCCGGAACTCGTCACCGGCCGGGCACCCTCCGCGGATCGCAGCACCCACACCGTGAGGAAATACCCCACCACCGTGGACAGGGCGAGGGCCAGCAGCACGGTCAGGGTGATCCACAACACGGTCATGCCTTGTTCCCCTCATCCAGCTCGCTCAGAAGTCGGACCGCCAATGGGTGCACCGCGCGCTCCTGGTTCCACATCGCGGCCTGCAGGCGTTGGCTGGCGGCCTGCGGGCTGATTCCCAAGGCCGTCGCTGCTTGCCGGTGGGTATCGAACTTTGTCGTGAGCAGGTCGGCGATCTCCCACCCGGCCTGACTGCGGCGGCGCACGATGCTGCTGAGCAGTTGCAACAGCGCTTCGGCATCGCGGGTGCGGTCTTCGGGTCCGCCGATCACGGAGATCGGGGTGTTCACCGCTTTGCTTCCGGCCCGCTCCACTGCGGTGCGGGCGTGGATGAAGGCCGAGCCGGATGATGACACGGCCTCATCGGTGAGCGTGGCCTCCCCTACCCCGATTCCGACCGCCCATTCCTGGGCGCGCTGCAACTCCAAGGCGGCGGTGAGACACAGCGA
This sequence comes from Beutenbergiaceae bacterium, assembly GCA_048594865.1. Classification (GTDB taxonomy): domain Bacteria; phylum Actinomycetota; class Actinomycetes; order Actinomycetales; family Beutenbergiaceae; genus CALKWS01. The sequence continues at coordinate 24,929 of JBMDWZ010000275.1, read as the reverse complement.
GGCGCTGGAGGTGACCCCTTGGATCTCATCGCCCACGGTGCGCTGGAAATTCAGGTCCAACGACCCGGCGAAGTCCCGGCTCGCCAGGTGCTCCAGGATGGCCTCGACCCGGTCCCCGGTTCGGCGGGAGGCGTCTTGATCAGCGGTGATAACGAACATTGATCTAGCCTAAAGCCTTGATTGATAACAATCAAGCCATGGGACTTGTTTGTACATAATCAGGTTACTGGCCTTGATTCGCCTCGGCGCGTAGCGCACTGAGGGCGAGCCGGTAGGAATGTGCTCCAAAGCCAGCGATCGTGCCCGTGGCCACCGCCCCGATCACGCTCGTGTGCCGAAAGGACTCCCGCGCGTAGGGGTTGGACAGGTGCACCTCGATGAGCCGAGCACCGGCATCGGTCACCTGCTTGGCGGCATCACCTAGCGCATAGGAGTAGTGCGTGAAGGCCGCCGGGTTCAGGACCACGTCCAGCACCCCATCGGCCGCCTCGTGCAGCCACCGGACCAGTTGGGCTTCGTCGTCGCTTTGGCGCACATCTGCGCTCAATCCGCACTCCTGGGCCCAGCCGGACACCGCGTCGGCTAGCGCCTGGGCGTCGGCGTTGCCGTAGACATCCGGTTCCCGGACGCCCAACCGGGAAAGGTTCGGACCATTGATCACCAAGACAGTACGCACGAGGGACACTCTAGTGACCGTCCAGGGCCTTGAAACTGAACTCCAGGTCTTCCTCCGAAGGACCTTGCAGCCGTGCGGGCTTGCCGATGTCTTCCAGGACCACGAAACGCAGGGTGTTGCCCCGGGATTTCTTGTCCCGGCGCATCGCTTCGCGCAGCGGTTCCCACGGGCCGGCGTACGTCGTGGGTAGCCCCAGGGCCGAAAGCACGCTGCGGTGCCGCGCCACCACCTCGGCCGGCAGACCACCGGTCCGGTGGGCCAGCTCGGCGACGAACACCATCCCCACCGCCACCGCGTCACCGTGGCGCCAGCTGTAACCGTGTGCGTTCTCGATCGCGTGGGCCAGGGTGTGCCCGTAGTTCAAGGTTTCACGCAGGTCCGCTTCGCGCAGGTCGCTACCCACCACGTCGGCCTTGACCTGTACCGCCCTGCGGATGAGTTCAACCAGCACCGGCCCGCTCACATCCAGCGCCGCCTGCGGATCGGCTTCGATGAGTTCCAGGATCGCCGAGTCATGGATGAACCCGCACTTGGCCACCTCGGCCATCCCGGCGCGCAGATCGGCCGCCGGAAGTGAGGTCAGCAGTTCCGGGTCGCACAACACCGCCAAGGGTGAGTGAATCGACCCGACGAGGTTCTTGCCCGCGGCGGTGTTGATCCCGGTCTTTCCGCCGACGGCGGCGTCGACCATGCCCAGCAGGGTGCTGGGAATGTGGATCACGCCAACCCCGCGCAACCAGGTGGCCGCGATAAACCCGGCGACGTCGGTGACCGCGCCACCCCCGAGGCTCACCACCAGATCGGATCTGGTGAACGCCCGCTCCCCCAACAGATCCCACGCACCAGCCAGCACGTCGATGTTCTTGGCCGCTTCGCCGTCGGGCACTAACAGGTGGGTGACGACGACGCCCGCGCCGGTGAGCACGTCGCCCAACTCCCGCGCCCGCTGCTCCAAGGCGCCGGCATGCACAACCAGCACTTGGGCGGTGCCCGCGGGCAGCACCTCGAGGAGTTGATCGGCCACGCCGGCGCCGATCAGGACCTCATAGCGATGCTCGGCCGCTACCGGAACCCTCACCACTGGCGCATCACTTCCAGGACGGCGTCGCGCGACTCTTCGGGGGTTTGACCCGAGGTGGAAACCTGCGCATCGGCGACCTCGCTGTAGATCGGGAAGCGGGCATCCATCAGCTCCTGCCATTGGCGCCGCGGGCTGCCGACCAGCAACGGGCGTGCTGTGTTCAGTCCGACTCGCTTGGCCGCATCGGCCAACCCCACGTGCAGGAAGATCACGCGATGGGTAGCGAGTTGCTCCCTGGTGCCAGAGTCCAGGACCGATCCTCCGCCCAGGGATAGCACTCCCGAGTGGGTCGCCAGCGCTGCCGCGACGGCCTCGCGCTCGGCGGCGCGGAAGGCGTCCTCGCCATCGGTGAGGAAGATCTCGGAGATGGCGCGGCCCTCGTTGGCTTCGACGATCTCATCGGTGTCGGCGAACTCCACGCCCAGCGATTGCGCGACGAGCTTGCCGACGGTGGACTTTCCCGAGCCTGGGGGGCCGATCAAGACCAGTTGCGTCATCGAAGGTTCTCCGGGATCGAGTCGAGGTAGGAGGTGAGGTTGCGTTGCATTTCGCCGACCGAGTCGCCGCCGAACTTTTCGGTCAGGGCGTCGGCGAGGACCAGGCTGACCATCGCTTCGGCGATGACCGCCGCCGGCGCCGCTGCGCAGACGTCGCTGCGCTGGTGGATGGCCTTGGCGGGCTCGGGCTTGGTGGTTTCGATGGTGTCCAGGGCCCGCGGGACCGTCGAGATGGGCTTCAGAGCGGCCCGGACCCGCAGGATCTCACCGTTACTCATGCCACCCTCGATGCCGCCAGCCCTGTTGGTGCGGCGTTGGACACGTCCGTCAGCGCGTTCGATCTCATCGTGTGCGACCGAACCGCGCCGGGCGGCGGTGGCGAACCCGTCTCCGATCTCCACTCCCTTGATCGCCTGGATCCCCATCAGGGCGCCGGCGAGGCGGGAGTCGAGTTTGCGATCACCGTGCACGTAGCTGCCCAGGCCCGGGGGCACGTTGTAGGCGAGTACCTCCACGACGCCGCCTAGGGTGTCCCCGTCTTTTTTGGCGGCGTCGATCTCTTCGATCATGCGCGCGGAGGTCGATTCGTCAAAGCACCTGATCGGGTCGGAGTTCAGCGCTTGCACGTCCTGCGGACCGGGTAAGGGCACCTCGGCGGGTACCGATACCGGCCCCACGGCCACCACGTGCGCAACGAGTTCGATGCCGGCCACTTGGCGCAGCAGCGCGGCGGCCAGGGTTCCCAGTGCCACCCGGGTGGCGGTCTCTCGGGCGGAGGCGCGTTCCAGGACCGGGCGCGCGTCGTCAAAGCCGTACTTGGTCATCCCGACCAGGTCGGCGTGCCCGGGACGGGGCCGGGTCAGTGGGCGGTTGCGGGCGATCTCGCGTTCATCGCCGGTACCGGCGTCGATGAGCAGGGCCGAGGGGTCCACCGGGTCGGGGGACATCACGTCTTCCCATTTGGGCCACTCGGTGTTCCCGATCTCGATGGCGACCGGGCCGCCCTGCGTTAGGCCGTGGCGGACACCGCCGAGCAGCGTGACCGCATCCTTTTCAAACGACATCCGGGCGCCGCGGCCGTATCCCAGGCGCCGGCGGGCAAGGTGATCCTGAACGTCACTGGTGGTCAGCTCGACCCCCGCGGGAACCCCTTCAATGACGCCGATCAGGGCCTGGCCGTGTGACTCTCCTGCGGTGATCCATCTGAGCATTCCGCCATTCTTCCACGGTCTTTACACCGCGCGGGACGGCGCTAGGACCCGAAGACCGCCTGCCCGGCGAGCAGCCCGATCACAGCACCGGCGATCATCCAGGGCCCGAAGGCGATCTGGGTCTTACGGGTGGCTCGGCTGGCGACCAGCAGCACCACGGCGAAGATGCCGCCGAGGATGAATGCGGCAAGGGTGCCGGTGAGCACCTCGGCCCACCCGTACCACCCGAGCAGGACGCCGAGCATCGCCGCGAGCTTCACGTCCCCGAATCCGAGGCCCGTCGGTGAGATGAGCGCCAAGACCAAATAGCCAACGCCCATGACGGCACCGGCCAAGAGGGCCCGGAGTAGTGATGAGTAGTCACTCTCCAGCACCGCATGCAGCGCGAAACATCCCAGCAGCACCGGAAAGACGGGGCTGATCAGGGCATCGGGCAATCGGTGCACCGCGAGATCGATGGTGACCAGCAAGGCACACGCCAGGGCGGCACTGGCCAACGCGAGGAGTTCGATCCAACCATCGGCGAACGCCGCTGCCCCCGCTCCGCCCAGAGCGGCCAGAGCGATGTGCAGCCCGGAAGAGACCAACGGGGCGTCCTTGCGCGCCAGCCGGTGCATCCACGGAGTAGCCAGTAGTGCGAGGAACCCGAGGATCGCGGCGGCGCCCAGGATGCCCTGGCCGCTCACGGTTGGCCGACCAGGGCATCGCGCAGGGCTTGGCGCATGGCGTCTACGGGAGCGGCTTTGCCGGTCATCAACCGGACCTGTTCCACTCCTTGATGCAGGAGCATGAGGTCGCCACCGGCCACGGTTCCGCCCTGTGCCGCCCACGCTTGGGCGAGCGCGGTCGGCCACGGGTCGTACACGACGTCGAGCAACACCTGAGGCTCAGTCAGTGGTGAGTGGGTGATCAACTCGACCAGGTTGTCCGCCGCACCCTTGGGAGCGGTGGAAATGACGGCGTCGGCCCGCTGAATTGCCTGGTCCGCTTCGCTACTGCCCCACAGCAGTAGCACCGGGTCCAGGCCCATCCGGTTGGCGGCCCGGATCACCAGGCCGGCACGGCCCTTGGACCGCACCACGACCACCGGGCGGTGAATCCCGAGTTGCCCCAGGGCCGCCAGTGCGGCGCTGGCGGTGCCACCTGCTCCGAGGATCACCCCGGAGGCCGGTTCCCAGCCCTCGGGTGCAACTTCGGTCAGGGCGGTCACGGTGCCGTACACGTCGGTGTTGGTGCCGATACTGACGCCGCCGCCGGGAAACAGCACGGTGTTCACGGCCCCGACCACATCGGCCAACGGTTCCACGTGGTCCACCGTGCGCAACGCCACCTGCTTGCAGGGCATAGTCACCGATAGCCCCGACCAGGTCGCGTCCAGGCCGCCGACGAAACCGGCGAAGGTCTCTTCGGTGAGGTCCTGGCGGTCATAGTGCCAATCATCCAAGTCCAGGGCCTGATAAGCCGCGCGGTGCAGGACCGGGGATAGCGAGTGCTGCACCGGGTGGCCTACCACCGCGGCCCGATGTGCCACGGACATCAGTCCTCGCCCTGCTCGTCCTCATCCTCGCCGCGGGAGTCACGCCACTGGCGGAACTCCTCCTGGTTGCGTTGATGCTCATCGGGATCGTCGGTGAATCGGGTTTCGCCGGTGTCGGGGTTCACCGTGACGAAGTAGCACCAGTCACCATCGGGTGGGCTAAGAACCGCGTCGATCGATTCCATGTTCGGCGAACTGATCGGGGTTGGGGGCAGCCCGGCGGTGGTGCGAGTGTTGTAGGGGTGGTTTTCGGTCCACTCCTGGCGGGTGATCTCGTACGCCGGTTTGCCCAGCCCGTAGGCGTAGGTCGGGTCCATCCCAATCCGGCCGTCGCCCGAGCACCCTTCCAGACGGTTCTCGATGACGCGGGCAACCATGCCGCGCTCGTCAGAGTTCACCACTTCCATCTCCACGATGGAGGCCTTGATCAAGACCTCTTCCCAGTCGTCTTCTGGAATCTCGCGTTCCTCGAAGGCAGACACGGTCCGGTTGATCATGCTCTCCAGCAGTTCCTGGGCGCCGGAGTCAGCTTCGATGGTGTAGGTGGAGGCGAAGAGCCAGCCTTCGATCTCACCGCCAGCCTGCTCCGGCAGACTCTCGTCGGCGACCTGGGTGGCGACCTCTTCGACATCCTCGACCGAGACGTCCAAGGTGGCCGCGATCCTGTCGTAAATCTGTGAGGCTTGCCAGCCCTCGGGGATGGTCACGGTGATGTCGGTGCGGTTGCCCGGGTCCAGGAGTGCCTCGATGGCGCCGCTTGCGGACATCTCTTCGGACAACGTGTACGTGCCGGCCTGGATCTGGGTGGCACGCTCATTGTTGGTGTAGGCGGTGGTGAACGCACGGGCAGTGGCGATCACGTTCGCGCCCTCCAGGGTCTGGGCGATGTCGTTTCCGGTGTCGCCGGGGTTTACGACCACCTCGACCGATCCAGAGCCGGGACCCGGGTAGTCGGTGACTTCCTGCTCGCCGCTGTCGCCGGAAAACAGTGGCCGCAGCAACACGATGGCCCCACCGATCAACAGTGACAGGGACACGATCATCACCACAAAGGTCATGACATTGCGCCGCCGCTGGGCCCGTTTGGCCCCCTGTTTGCGCTCCACGGCGGCCTTGCTTGAGCGGGACGCAGGGCCCTGTTCACCGGTGGCTTCGCCCTTGATCTCAAAGCCATCTTCGAAGATGTCACTCACGCGCACCATCCTCCTTCGTCGCAACCGGGCCCCGCCCCACCCTAACCAATTCGCCAGGCGCTCCCCCTCCAGCGCGTTCGGTATCGAGGGCATGCTGCAGAATCACAGCCGCCGCGACCTGGTCAACCACCTGGCGATGCTCCTTACTTTTGCGGCCCGCGGAATGCAGTGACGCATGCGCGCTGACCGTGCTCAATCGTTCATCGACTAGCCGCACCGGCACCGGGTCGATCGCCCGAGCTAGCCGTGCGGCGTAGTGACGTGCGTGGGATGATGCGGCGCCTTCGGTGCCCGAAAGGTGCCGCGGCAAGCCCACGATCACCTCCAGCGCCGAATGCTGCGCGACCAGATCTTTGAGCTGGTCCACACCATCGCTGGATCGGTTCACCTTAATCGTTTCCGACGGCGTGGCCAGCATCCCCGCAGGGTCGCAGATCGCCACGCCCACTCGGGCCTTACCGACGTCGATGCCTAACCGAACTCCGCGGCGTAGGTCGCCCTCAGCCATCCGTGGGTTCCAAATCGCGCAGCAAAGCGGTGATTGCTGCGTCGATGGCCCCCACGTCCGATCCCCCACCTTGCGCGACGTCGTCCTTACCGCCGCCACCACCGCCTAGGACCTTGGCACTCGTGCGCACCAACGCACCGGCCTTGACGCCAGCGGTACGCGCCGCCTCGTTCGTGGCGATCACCGCGATCGGACGGTCATTGACCGCCGCAAACAAGGCCACCACGGACCCGGTGGATTCACCGAGACGATCGCGCACGTTCAGCACCAGATCCCGCAGCGCGTCGGCGCTTGCCAGGGCCCCGATGTTGCTGGCGACCACGCGCAGTGCGCCCACCGTCTGGGCGTTGGCGGCAAGTTCGCCCGCGCCAGCGAGGAGCTGAGCGCTGCGGACCTTGTCCAGTTCGCGTTCGGCGTCCTTGATTCGTGTCATCAACGCCGAAATCCGCTCAGGGAGTTCCTCGGTGCGTGCACCGACGAGCTGGGTGAGTTGCCCGACGACGGCGCGTTCCTTGGCACCGTGAGCGTAGGCTCCCGTTCCCACCAGAGCGTCGATACGGCGTACTCCCGACCCGATGGAGGCTTCACCGAGCAGGGTGACTTGGCCAACCTGCCCGGATCGCAGCACGTGGGTACCGGCGCACAGTTCCTTGGACCAGTCCCCATCGATGGACACCACGCGGACCCGGTCGGAGTACTTCTCGCCGAATAGGGCCATCGCGCCCTGCGCGCGAGCCTCATCCAGGCTCATGATCGCGTCGGTGATCTCTAGGTCTTCGATCGCGCGTGAGTTGACGCGCTCCTCGATTTCACCGACCACCGTGGCAGGCAGGGCCGAGCCGTGCCGGAAGTCGAACCGCATCCGCGAGGGAGCGTTTTCAGATCCGGCCTGGGTGGCCTGCTCGCCAAGGAATTCGTGCAGTGCTTTGTGCACCATGTGGGTGGCGGTGTGCGCTGCGGCGATTTGGGAGCGGCGGGTGGTGTCGATGGCAGCGACGCCGGTCTCATCGAGACTCAGCGTGCCTTCCAATAGTCGGCCACGGTGGACCGACAACCCGGGCACCGGGGTTTGCACGTCCGCCACGTCCACGATCCCACCGCCGGTGAACCGGACAGTGCCCTGGTCGGCGAGTTGGCCGCCGGCCTCGGCGTAGAACGGGGTGCGGTCCAGGACCACTTCCACGTCAGCGGGGGCGGTCGCGGTACGGACAGGTACCCCGTCCACCAGCAGGCCCATCAGGGTCGCTTCGGCGGTGGCGTCGGTGTACCCCAAGAACTGCACCGGGGCCGATAGCGCCGAGCGCAACTCGTTGTATGCCGCGGCGTCCACATGCCCGGTTTTTTTGGCCAGCGCGTCAGCACGGGCGCGTTGACGCTGCTCGGCCATCAGAGACGCAAAGCCCTCTTCGTCCACCCGCACACCGTGCTCCGCGGCCATCTCCAGGGTCAGGTCGATGGGGAAGCCGTAGGTGTCGTGCAACGCGAACGCCTCGCTGCCTGCCAGCAGCGGTGCCCCCTCGTTGGCGCTCTTGGCCTTGGACACCGCGGTGTCCAGCAACGTGGTTCCCGCGCTCAGGGTCCGCCGGAACGCGGCCTCTTCGGCGTAGGCGACCTCGCTGATCCGGTCGAAGTCGGTGCTCACCACCGGGTAGGAGGCGCTCATTGCATCCCGGGAGACGGGCAGCAGCTTGGGCAGGGCCTCCTCCTGCACGCCGAGCAGGCGGGCCGAGCGCACCGCGCGGCGAATCAGCCGCCGCAGCACATAGCCGCGGCCTTCGTTGCTGGGCACCACGCCGTCGCTGATGACCATGAGCGCCGAACGCACGTGATCGGCGATCACCCGGAACCGGACATCGTCTTCGGGGTCCTCACCGTACGTGCGCCCGGTCAACTCCTCCACGGCGGTGATGACCGGGAAGACTTCATCGATCTCGTAAATGTTCTGCTTGTCCTGCAACAGGTAGGCGATGCGCTCCAGCCCCGCGCCGGTGTCGATGGCCTTGGGCTCGAGGTCGCCGACGAGTTCGTAGTCCTTCCCCAGCCCCTCACCACGAATGAACTCATCGAAAACCAGGTTCCAGATTTCGATGTACCGGTCTTCGGCCTCGGGAGATCCGGGCCACTGTGCGTGCACGCCGCCGGTAGCCTCCGGCCCATACTGCGGCCCACGGTCGTAATGCCACTCACCGGTGGGTCCGGCCGGACCAGGCTGCCCGGTGTCCCAGCAACTCTCTTCCCACGGCAGGCGGACGATACGCTCGGGAGGTAGGCCAATCTCGTTGACCAACACGTCATAAGACTCGGTGTCCTTCTCCCACGTGGTGATCCACAGCCGCTTCGGATCGAACCCATAGCCGCCCTCGTCCTGGCTGGTGGTCAACAGTTCCCAGGAGTAGTGGATCGCGCCGCGCTTGAAGTAGTCCGCGAAGGAGAAGTTGCCGAGCATCTGGAAGAAGGTTCCGTGCCTGGTGGTCCGGCCGACGTTCTCGATGTCATTGGTGCGGATGCACTTTTGAGAGCTCACCACCCGCGGAGACGGCGGAGTCTGGGTTCCCATGATGTAGGGAATGAAGGGAACCATCCCGGCGATCGTGAACAGGATCGAGGGGTCGGGTGAGACCAGCGAGGCGCTGTCGATGACCTGGTGGTCGCGACTGCGGAAGTGCTCGAGGAATCGGTTGCGGATTTCAGAAGTTCGCATTGGTCCTTGCCTGTTCAGGTGTAAAGGTCGTCGTCCCAGACGGAGTCGTCATCGAGGGTGTGCTCCGCTCGGCGCGCGCGAGTGGCCCGTGCCCGTTGTACATCGGCGTCGCTGGGCAGCAGCGCCGTAGTGAGCGCGGCCTCGTTCTGCGCCATCGATTCGCGCAATGCCTGCACGGTCTCCTTCAAGCCGCCGGCCAGGTCCGATACCGATTCGCCGATACCTGCCGGGGTGACCTTACGAGCAACACTGCCCCACTGTTCATTCACCTGTTGTGCCTTGCGCAGAACCACGACGGTCACTCCGACTCCCACGCCGACCCAGAACAGCCGCTTCACTTGGGTTCCTTACGGGAGAACACCGAGCGCACCGCGAGTGAGAAAGACGCGACCTTGACCAGCGGCGCCCCAACGGTGGCGGCGATCAGTGACGTCAATGCCGAGATGTTGGTGGATACCTCGGCGGCGGCGGTGGTGACCGTGTCCACCTTCGCCAACTGGTTGTTGGTGGAATTGATCGTGGTCGCGGTCTCATCGATGATCGGGAGTGTGTGGCTGGTGACGTCCTTCACCGAATTGCGGGCCTCATCAAGCACCTGGCCCAGCTTGATTAAGGGCACCGCAAGGAACCCAACCAATGCGACAAATGCCACGGCCGCGATTAAGCCAGCAATGTCACCAACAGACATGACTTCCTCCAAATGGGTTACATCAATACCGCGACGCGATCGGCGGACGCTGCCCCGACACTACCGGTAGAACACCGACGCCCCGCAGCACGGCAACGGCCATGCCCGGGGCGTCGGGAACGCTAAAAGGGTGGTTAGCGGGAGTAGTGCTCAACGACGAGCTGGACGTCCACGGTCACCGGCACTTCGGCCTGCTTAGGACGACGGACCAACTCAAAGCGCAGCTTCTCCAGCTCCACGTCCAGGTAACCCGGTACCTCGGGCAGCACGTCGCGGTGTGCACCGGCGGCGGCAACCTGGAAGGGCACCATGGTCTGGCTGCGGGGCTTGACCTGCACAACCTGGCCCGGCTTCACGCGGAAGGAAGGACGGTCAACGAGCTTTCCGTCCACCAGGATGTGGCGGTGCACCACGGCTTGGCGGGCCTGAGCGATGGTGCGGCTGAACCCGGCGCGCAGCACCAATGCGTCCAGGCGCATTTCCAGCAGCTCCACCAGCGACTCACCGGTCAGGGCCTGCTCACGACGAGCCTCGTCGAAGGTCCGGCGCAACTGGACCTCGCGCAGCCCGTACTGGGCGCGCAGACGCTGCTTTTCCTTCAGCCGCACGGCGTAGTCGGACTCGGTCCGGCGGCGTGCGCGGCCATGCTCACCCGGGGGGTAAGGACGCTTTTCGAAGTACTTCACTGCCTTGGGAGTGAGTGCAATTCCCAGCGAGCGGGACAAACGCACCTGGCGGCGCGTGCGGTTCTTGGTAGCCATAGGGCTGTATTTCTCTTCCTGTCGTGATGATCAAACGTCACACCCGCACGTTGCGAGTGTGGGGCCAACTCGGTCTCTTCCTGCGCGCGTTGCGCGCCGAGGAGCGGCTAAGACCCCAGGTGTTGCCCATGGAAGGCAACCGAAACAGTTTAGCGCACACCGTGCCGTTCTCCACTAACCGGCTAGCACCGCAAATCGTGGCACTGGTCACTCGCGCAGCCGTGGAAGGATTGCCCGCGTGACCTCGGCGCAACGGCTACCTCTGGCGACCACCGTGGCCTTTGGGATGGTGGTGGTGTGCGCGTTTGGGTCATGGTTTTACGGGTACGGCGTGCTGGTCGAACCCATCATCGCCGATACCGGGTGGGCCGAGGCCCCGTTGTCCACGGCTTACGGCCTGGGCTTGTTCGGGGTGGGGATCGGGGCGGTGCTCGCCGGTCGAGTCATCGACTCCTATGGCCCGCGTGCGGTGTTCATCGCGTGCGCTGCGGGCGTGGGGGTTGGCACCGCGGTCGCGACCACCGCCACCTCCCCGCTGGTGTTTGTGCCGGCCGCGATTGGCACCCAGTGCTTCGTGGGCGCCGCGGGCTACTACACCGCGGTGCATGCGAGTATCAGCCGCCTAGTCCCCCGCGACCGGGCCCGGGCCATCACCGTGAACACCTTGTGGGGAGCCTTCGCCAGCCCGGTCTTCATGCCATTGATGGCGTGGCTAGCGCTGAGCGTGGGCTGGCGCGCCGCGATGGGCGTCAGCGGTGTGTTGGTGTTGACCTCTTTCCTGGCCGCCGCCTGGTTTGTGCCGCAGCGAGCCGAGCCCACCGGCGCACCTCCTGCCTCGCTACGTGAGGGGCTGGTGCACGCGGTGGCCAACCCCACCACCCGGCGCCTGCTGATCGCGGGCCTGTGCGGTGGGGTCGCAGGCTCGGTGCTGTTCCTGTACCAGGTGCCGGCGATGGTCAGCGCCGGGTTGAGCCTGGGCCTGGCCTCCACACTCGCCGGGCTCCGCGGCTTGTTCCAGCTCCTTGGCCGGCTGCCGTTGCCGTGGCTGATCGGCAAGATCGGCCCCCGGCCGATCTTCCGCACCGGGCTGGCGCTGGTGGGATTGTCGGCGGTGCTGCTGCTGTTCTCGGGCAATATTGTGCTCGCCGCGGCGTTCGTGGTGATCGCCGGTATCGCCGTGGGCGCGCACGCCACGTTGGAGAGCATTTACACCGCCGAAGTGGTGAACCCGTCCATGATCGGGATGCTCCTGGGCGCCTACTCTCTAGTTCGCGGTATCGGTTCGGCGCTCGGACCCACCGGCGCGGGGTTGCTGACCGAGGTCACCGGTGACCGGGTTGCGGCCTTGGTGACGGTGGCGCTGATTGCGATGCTCGGGGCGCTGATCATTCCCAAGAACCCCAATACCCACCTAACTACCGGGCGGGCTTGAGTCCAGTAGCGCCCTGATCTTGGCCATCCGCTCGGTCACGCTGCGCTCGAATCCACGGTCGCTGGGGTCGTAGTAGCGGGCACCGCTCAACTCATCGGGCAGGTAGGTCTGTGCGGCCACCGCATGGGGCTCGTCGTGGGAATAGACGTACTCGGTGCCGTGCCCGAGCTTCTGGGCACCGGCGTAATGCGCATCGCGCAGGTGCGGTGGCACCGTGCCGGATTTACCCGCCCGGACGTCGGCCAGCGCGGCATCCATCGCCTTGTAGGACCTATTGGACTTGGGCGCGGTGGCGATGTGCACCACCGCCTGCGCCAACAGAATCCGAGCCTCGGGCATCCCGATCATGGCCACCCCCTGCGCCGCGGCCATCGCCGTCTGCAGGGCGCTGGGATCGGCCATCCCCACGTCTTCGCTAGCGGCGATCACGATCCTGCGGGCGATGAACCGCGGATCCTCACCGGCCGCGACCATTCGGGCCAGGTAGTGCAAGGCGGCGTCCACGTCCGAACCGCGCATAGATTTGATGAAGGCACTGGTCACGTCGTAATGCTGATCGCCGGCGCGGTCGTAGGCCACCGCGGCCACATCGATCGCGCGTTCCAGGCTGGCCAGGTCGATGACCGATCCGCCGTCCATGGACGTGCTCCCGGCGGCCGCTTCCAGGATCGTTAAGGACTTGCGGGCATCGGCTCCGGCGAGCCGTAACAGGTGTGCCCGGGCGCCGGGATCCAGGGTGAACTTGCCGCCAAGTCCACGCTCATCGGCCAGCGCTCGGGTGACCAGTTCATCCAGGTGCTCGGCGCTCAGTGGGTGCAGGGTGAGCATCAAGGACCGGGACAGCAGCGGGGAGATCACCGAGAAGCTCGGGTTCTCCGTGGTGGCGGCGACCAGCGTCACCCACCGATTCTCAACGGCCGGCAGCAGGGCGTCCTGTTGAGACTTAGAGAACCGGTGCACCTCATCCACGAACAGCACCGTCTCCCTCCCTCCGGTCAGGGATCGGCGCGCCACCCCGATGACGGAGCGGACATCTTTGACCCCGGCCGTCACGGCGCTGAGCTCGGTGAATTGTCGCCCGCTGGCCCGGGCGATCAGGTAGGCCAGCGTCGTCTTCCCGGTGCCCGGTGGCCCCCACAAGATCACCGACGACGGCGGAAGCCCACCTGGTACCGGGCTGATCAGTCGGTGCAGGGGTGCTCCGGAACTGAGCAAGTGCTCCTGACCCACGACCTCCTCGATCGAGGCCGGGCGCATCCTGACCGCGAGTGGGGCGGATGAATCGTGGCGCGGCAAGCCCGCGTCATCGGTGCTGACCGAGTCGAAGAGATCCACGGTTTAAGCCTACGCGCAGCCCCGGACATAGGATGCTTCAGTGTTCGATCTTCTCGGGCGTGCGATCGCCCAACGCCCACGGATCACCGTCGCCGGTTGGGCCCTGGTCACCATTCTGCTCTTCACCCTAGCGATGACCGGATTCGGGGGTCAGGGACTGTTTGAGCGGCTGCATTCTGGGCAGCCCACGGTGCCGGATTCGGAGAGCGATGACGCCCTCACCATGATCGAGGAGCACGCCGAGGACGGCGATGCCGTCACCGCGCACATCGGCGGTGTGGACTTGGAGGATCCCGAGGATCTGTCGGCGGCTGTCTCGGCAACGACCACCACGGTTTCGCAGTTGATGGCCATCGATGAGGTGGAGCGGGTTGTGAGCCCGCTGTTGTTCGAGGGCGGACCGCAGGACCCCGCGGCCCAGCCGCTGATATCGCACTCCTCCGACGGCTTCTTGATGACGGTCACCCTGAACGCAAACGCCAGTGAAGCCGAGCTCAGTGAGGCGATCGAGGAGGTCACCGAGCGGCTGGAGGACTTCGGCCAGGAGATTTCTGATCAAGCCACGGTCACGGTCTCCAGCGAGGAGGCGATCACCGAGGAGATCATCTCCCAAATGGAGCGCGATCTGATCACCGGGGAGCTGGTCGCGCTGCCGATCAGCCTGCTGATCATGGTGGTGGTCTTTGGCGGGTTCCTCACTGCCGGGATGCCGCTGGCGGGCGCGATCGCCTCGATCGCCGGCGGGCTCGGGGTGCTCCTGGGGTTTAGCCACGTCATGCAGCTGGATTCGGTGGTGGTCAACGTGGTGACCATCCTGGGACTCGGACTGTCCATCGACTACGGGCTGCTCATCGTCTCCCGCTACCGCGAAGAGATTCACGCTGCCCACAACGCCCTCGAAACCGCACCGACGCGGCGGCGGTCCAGGCGCCACGCAAAGGTCGACCCGATCGTGCTGTCCGCGGCCAGAAACACACTGTCTACCGCGGGGCGAACGGTCAGTTACTCGGCGCTCATCATTGCGATATCGGTGCTGGGACTGGTGTTCCTGCGCCCGGACATCCTGCGTTCCCTCGGACTGGCCGGGGTCGCCGTCGTCGTCATCGCCTTGCTCACCGCCCTGACCTTGGTACCGGCGCTGCTCGTGCTGCGCGGGCGGCGGATGCTGAACCCCTCGGTCATCCGCAAGATCCCTGGTCTGCGCCGGGTGCTCGGCGCCCTTGGTGAGGTGGCCCCAACCGAGGGGGTGTTCTCGCGCCTGGCCGGTGGGGTGCAGAAGCGGCCGGTGGCGGTCATGGTCGTGGTCGGTGCGGTGCTTTTGCTCCTCGCTTCCCCGCTGCTCAATCTGAACCTGCGCAACTCCACCGAGGGAATGCTGCCGAGCGATTCTCAGCAGCGCGAATTCTTTGACACCCTGCGCCAGGACTACCCGCTGGTCGCCGCGCCCACGATGAACGTGCTGGTGCAAGACGACGCCGAAGGGGCAGGCGAGCTCGCCACCCAGATCGCGCAGATCGAGGACGTGCAAGGCGTCGATGATCCTGTCCCGAGCGGCACGGATCACGTGATCCTCGGGGTCAGGGTCGACACCGACGACGCCGGTGATCAGGTGGCAACCGCCGTCGTGCACGAGATCCGCGATCTGCGCGCCCACGATTACCCCACGTTCTGGGTGTACGGGGATGCGCCGAACCAGATCGACTTCACTGACGCGCTCCTCGATGGTCTCCCGCTGGCCGGCGGGATCGTGGTGTTGGCGGTCTTCGTGCTGTTGTTCGCGATGACCGGCTCGCTGCTCATCCCGGCCAAGGCGCTCATCGTCAACTTGCTCTCGATCGCGGCATCTTTGGGTATCACCGCGTGGATCTTCCAGGAAGGTCACCTGGAGGGCCTGTTGAACTTCACCTCCGCAGGTGGGCTGGAGTCCTATGTGGTGGCCGTAGTGGTGGCGTTCGGGTTCGGGTTGGCGATGGACTATGAGGTGTTCCTGCTGGCACGAATCAAGGAGATCTACGACGACACCGGGGACAACAATCACGCAGTGAAGTACGGCCTGCAGCGCTCGGGGCGGATCATCACCTCCGCCGCGCTGGTGATCATCGTGGTGTTCTTGGGGTTCGTCGCCGGTGACCTGATCGCGATCAAGCAGGCCGGAGTGGCGCTGGCGATCACGGTGTTTATCGACGCCACCCTGGTGCGGATGCTGTTGGTGCCCTCATCGATGACGCTTCTAGGAAAGTACAACTGGTGGGCACCGGCGCCGCTGCGCCGGTTCTACCAACGGCACGGTCTGAAGCACTAGCTGGGGTGGTGGGACTCCACTTGGTGACCGAGCGCATAGCCCAGGCGGCGGTACAGGGCGATCGCCCGCACGTTGGCTGCGTACACCCCAAGGCTCACCTGGCCGAAGCGTTCGTGGCCGAGCCGGGTGACCGCTGCCGTGGCCGCGGTGCCCCAGCCCAAACCGGTCAGCTCCGGGTGCGCGGCGATGCCGCCAAGGTGCACGGCGGTGCGCCAATCGAGTGACCCCACCACGGCCCCCAGACTGCCGTCCGTACGCCGCCGGGCAAACCAGCGGCTTCCTAGCCGAGACGGTGTGAACCGGGTGCCCGGCATCGCCACCGCATGCAACTCCTCGATCAGTCCGAAGTCCGACGGCGAGACCTCCATCACCTCGTCCTCACCGGTGACCACCGGTGGTGCCGAATCGGTCCACATCCAGTCCCATAGCGAAGCGCTGTGCAGTTCCCACGATGACACCAACTCGGCTGGCAACAGCTCCCACGTGCCTACTGGCACCGAAACCGACAACGGCTTACCCGCCCCGGCCGCGACGTCGCTGAGAACCTCTGCGACCACGCGGCTATCCCCGAGGGCCAGGACGGTGATCGGCCGGTCCCCCGGCCCGCCGTCGGGCGCCTCGCTGATGACCACCACGCCGTCATCGTCACCATGAGCGACGGCGCCGGCCATCCGCCAGGCACTGGCCGCGAGAAATCGGTCGGACCGCCACCTGGTAGGCAGATCCGACAGGGTCACACAGCTCACTTCTCGGGTTTGGCGTCGACGCCAGCCTCTTTACGCTGGGCGGCGCTGATCGGGGCCGGCGCGTCGGTCAACGGGTCCACGCCCCCGCCGGACTTGGGGAAGGCGATGACGTCGCGGATCGAGTCGCTGCCCGCGAGTAGAGCGACCACCCGGTCCCAACCGAACGCGATCCCGCCGTGCGGCGGGGCGCCGTAGGAGAAGGCATCCAGGAGGAAGCCGAACTTCTCCTGCGCTTCAGACTCCGAGAGTCCCATGATCGCAAAGACCCGCTCTTGGACGTCGCTGCGGTGAATACGAATGGAACCGCCGCCGATCTCGTGGCCGTTGCAGACCAGGTCGTAGGCATTGGCCAGGGCGGCGCCAGGGTCTGATTCGAGGGTGTCGAGGAACTCCGGCTTCGGGGCGGTGAAAGCGTGGTGCACCGCAGTCCAGGCTCCAGCGCCAACGGCCACGTCGCCGGCCGCGACGGCGTCACCGGCAGGCTCAAATACCGGGGCGTCCACTACCCACAGCAGCGACCACGCGGATTCGTCGATAAGGTCGCAGCGGCGGGCGATCTCCTCGCGGGCGGCGCCCAGCAGGGCCCGTGAAGACTTGGTGGCCCCGGCAGCGAAGAAGATGCAGTCGCCGGGGTTGGCACCCACATGCGCGGCCAGGTTCGCTCGTTCGTCGTCGGACAGGTTCTTGGCGACCGGCCCGCCCAGTTCGCCCTGGGCATCGACGGTGACGTAGGCCAACCCGCGTGCGCCGCGCTGCTTAGCCCACTCCTGCCAGGCGTCAAATTGGCGGCGCGGTTGGTCGGCTCCGCCGGGCATCACCACGGCGCCCACATACTCGGCCTGGAACACCCGGAACGGGGTCGAAGCGAAGTAGTCGGTGCACTCGGTGAGTTCCAGGTCGAAGCGCAGGTCCGGCTTGTCCGAGCCGTAACGGCGCATCGCCTCGGCGTAGGTGATCCGAGGCAGCGGGGCGCTGATGTCCACATCGATCAGCTTCCACAGGGCGGTGACGATCTGTTCGGCTAGGCCGATGATGTCCTCTTGGTCCACGAAGGACATTTCGATGTCCAGCTGGGTGAACTCTGGCTGCCGGTCGGCGCGGAAGTCCTCATCCCGGTAGCAGCGGGCGATCTGGTAGTACTTTTCCATTCCGGCCACCATCAGCAGCTGCTTGAACAGTTGCGGGCTTTGGGGCAGCGCGTACCAGGATCCGGGCTGCAAGCGCGCCGGGACCACAAAGTCGCGTGCGCCCTCAGGGGTGGAGCGGGTCAGGGTCGGGGTTTCAATCTCGACAAAACCGTTGTCCGCCAACACTCCCCTGGCGCTGGCGTTGACCGCCGAGCGAAGCCGGATAGCGTGCGCGGGCCCGGGCCGGCGCAGATCCAGGTAGCGGTGCCGAAGACGTGCTTCCTCGCCTACGGGCGAAGAGTCATCGAGCGCGGTCGATACCTGGAAGGGCAGGGCCGCGGACTCGTTGAGCACCTCCACTTGGGTGGCGATCACTTCGATCTCACCGGTGGCCAGGTTCGGGTTGGTGTTACCTTCCGGCCGGATCTCTACGGTGCCGGTGACCTTGAGCACGAACTCCGAGCGCAGCGGCGATGCCACCTCTTCGTCGCGCACCACCACCTGAACGATTCCGCTGGCGTCCCGTAGGTCCAGGAACGCGACCCCGCCGTGATCCCGGCGCCGATCGACCCACCCTGCCAAAGTCACGGTGGAGGAGGAATCGGCGGCGCGCAGTGCACCGGCGTCGTGTGTGCGGAACAACGGATAACCCTTCGTGGATCTTCAGGCGCCCGGGAGGTTTCACCGCGCGCCCACCGATCCTAGAACACCATGGGTGAGCCCAGGGCGCGGGGCGCAGGTCAGTGACGGCGGCATGAAGGTAAACGCGGTGAGTTTGCGCACAGTGCCGGGGATATCGGGCCGACAACCAGTAGCCTTAAGGCAATTGGAGCGCACGAGCCGCGCGCAGGCCCCGTTGAACGTGTTGTGAAGACGTTCTCTTCGCGCAGTGTGAGAAGCACACTGACATTCGGGCTGAGGCGGACGAGACCACCCGGGTCAGCCTTCCACCTCAATTACGCGGAGTTTTCCTTGTCTGACGCTGTTTCCACGCCTACTACTTTCGCCGACCTCGGCCTGCCGAACCACTTGATCAGGGTCGTCAGCGACCTTGGCTTCACCAACCCCACCGACATTCAGGCCGCCGCAATCCCGCCGCTGGTGGCTGGCCGCGACGTCTGCGGTGTGGCCCAGACCGGCACTGGCAAGACCGCCGCGTTCGGGCTGCCGTTGCTCTCCCGGATCGACACCACCTCCCGTGAGGTGCAGGCCTTGGTGCTGACCCCGACCCGTGAGCTCGCCATTCAGGTCAGCGACGCGCTGGTCTCGATGGCCGCCACCACGCCCGGGCTGCAGGTGCTGTCCATCTACGGCGGTTCCTCCTACACCCACCAGTTGCGCGCGCTGAAGTCCGGTGTGCACGTGGTGGTCGGTACCCCAGGACGCGTGATCGACCTGGCCACCCGCGGTGCGCTGGATCTGACCACGGTCACCTACCTCGTACTGGACGAAGCCGACGAAATGCTCAAGATGGGCTTCGCCGAGGAGGTCGACCAGGTACTGACCCTCGCGGGTAAGGACACCGGCCGACAGGTCGCGTTGTTCTCCGCCACGATGCCCCCGGCGATTCGCAAGGTTGCCCGCGAACACCTCAACTCTCCCGAGGAAATCGCCACCTCCCGCCAGTCTTCGACGACGTCCACGATCAACCAGACCTACGCCGTCGTCCCTTTCCGGCACAAGGTCGGCGCACTGAGCCGGGTCCTGGCGACCTCCGAGGCACGCGCCACGCTGGTGTTTGTGCGCACCCGGGACGCCGCCGAAGAGGTGGCCCTGTCCCTCACCGGTCGGGGGATGCCGGCGGCGTCGATCAGCGGCGACGTGCCCCAACGGGAACGCGAAAAGATCGTTGAGCGACTGCGTGCCGGAACTCTGGACGTACTGGTTGCCACCGACGTGGCCGCCCGCGGACTGGACGTGGAACGGATCGACATGGTCGTGAACTTCGACGCGCCCCGCGAAGTGGAGTCCTACGTTCACCGGATCGGTCGCACCGGCCGGGCCGGACGCACCGGAACGGCGCTGACGTTCCTCACCCCCAAGGAACGCGGACGCCTCTCGGCGATCGAGCGCGTCACCCGCACCCCGATGACCGAGGCCGTTATTCCCACGCCCGCGCAGGTGTCCAAGCACCGCGCCGCCCAGGCACTGACCGGCGTCGGCAACCGGATCGACCGTGGCCGCCTGGAGATGTACCGCGAGCAGCTCACCCAGTTCCACCAGGCCGCCGAGACCGACCCGCTGGATCTTGCTGCCGCACTGTTGGCCCTGCACGTGGGGGACGAAGGTCCCGAGCAGGGCGGTAGCGCGCGGGATGAAGAAACCTTCGCGGCCAGCTTTGACGGCGACTCCCGTCGCCAGCCTTCCGGCGACCGCCGGGGCGAGCGCGGCCGTGACTTTGGACGCGACCGTGACTCTGGCACCGGTTCGGACCGGCCTCTGCACCGGCGGGCGCCGGGCCGCAGTTCCCGTGGCAACATCTACCGCGTTGCGGTAGGCCACACCCATGGAGCCCGCCCGCAGGAGATCGTTGGCGCTATCACCGGCGAAAGCGACCTGCGCGGATCGGACCTCGGGAAGATCGAGATCTACTCGCGGTTCTCCCTCGTTGAGGTCACCAAGGACGTCTCGGCGGACGTGGAGCGCTCCCTGGAGCGCACGGTCGTAGCCGGCCAGCGCCTGCGTTTCCGTCCGGACTCCGGTTACCAGCGCAAGACCCGGGAGGAGTCCCGAGGTGGCGAGCGTAGCCACAGCGGCCCACGCAGCGACCGCAAGCCCCGGCACTCCGCCTCGGGCAAGCCGAAGGGCAAGTCCAAGCGCTTCGCCAAGCGCTAAGCCTCATCTAGTTAGCGCTGGTTAGTTGCCCGCGCCGGGTCCCGGGATCACCCGCGGCCCGGCGTCCGGCGCTGGCGGGGTCCAAGTGTTGGCGTCGGCCTGGGCCTGGTCGCCGGTATCGATGGCCTTGACCTGATCGTCGGCGCCGTCGGAACCGCAGAACCAGACAAACGGGATCCCGCGGCGATCGGCGTACCGGATCTGCTTGCCGAACTTGGCCGCGGTGGGCGCCACCTCTACGGCGATGTCTCGCGCCCGCAAGGACTGGGCCACCAACTCGCTAGCGGCCCGTTCGCTTTCGTTGTTGACCGCTACCAGGACGGCGGTGGGTACCGGGCGAGTGGCGCTCATCAGTTCCGCCGACAGCACCCGGGCCAAGATTCTGGTGACCCCAATGGAGATCCCGACGCCGGGGAAGGTCCGCTTGCGGTCGGTGGCCAGGGAGTCATAGCGGCCGCCGGAGCAGATCGATCCCAGATCCTCGTGCCCCACCAGTGAGGTTTCGAAGACGGTGCCGGTGTAGTAATCCAGGCCGCGCGCGATCTTCAGGTCACCGACGATGACGCCGGCCGGGAATTCCGAAGCGGCCGCCAAGACCGTGCCCAACTCCGCCAGGCCCTGGGTGAGCAACGGGTGCTCCACTCCCAGGTCCTGCACCGCCGCGTGCAGCTCATCGGGATCGGTCGCTGTGATGGAGGCCAACTCGATCACCTGCCGTGCTTGATCGGCACTGAGCCCGATCTGCTCGGTGAGGACGGTGGTCACGCCAGCGGTGCCGATCTTGTCGAGTTTGTCGATGGTGCGCAGGGTGCCCTCGACGTCGGAGATCCCGATGCCCTCATAAAACCCCTGAGACAGTTTGCGATTGTTCACCGACATCCGGATCGGCGGCAGGCCATCGGCGCGCAGTGCCGTCAGGGCCCGCGCGGCAACCAGCGCCACTTCCACATCGAAGTGGAAAGGCAGGTCTTCCTCACCGATGACATCGATGTCGGCCTGCAGAAACTCCCTGGTGCGACCCTCTTGGGGCCGCTCCCCTCTCCAGGCTTTCTGGATCTGGAACCGCTTGAACGGAAACTGTAGGTGCCCTGCGTTCTCCACGACGTACCTGGCAAATGGCACGGTGAGGTCGAAGTGCAGGCCCAGGGTGCGGCCACCCTCATCGACTGACGGGTCGGCCTGCAACCGTCGCAGCAGGTAGACCTCCTTGGACGTTTCGCCCTTGGCGGTCAGCTGTGACAGGGGTTCCACCGATCGGGTTTCGATGCCGCCGTAACCGTGGAGCTCAAACGTGCGCCGGATGACGCCGATGACGTGCTCTTCGATAACGCGTTCGGCGGGAAGGAGTTCGGGGAATCCTGACAACGATGCAGATCTGGCCATGCCGGTATTCTCCCACTGCACGGGCGTTTGTAATCACACCGTGACCCGCGTGAACCCGCCGATGGTGTCCGGCGTCACGTGTGGCTCAATAGACTGAAACGCGCTCGGTAGGTGCGTATAGGAGGACATGGGCGTGAGCCCCAAGAAGCAGAGTCGGTATCTGACGGCCAAGGCGGACGCGAAGCGTGCCCAACGTGTCCGTGCCGCGGCGGGCCGGCGCAACCGGACCATCGGTGTGGTGATCGGTGCCGTGTTGCTGATCGCGGCGGCGGTGGGCGTGTGGTTCTACTCCTCGAGCAATGGCCAAGAGCCGCCTCCTCCAAATGGTGAGCAAACCGAGGAGCCGGCCGAGGGCTCGCAGGCCGATGACGAAGGCTCGCCGGCTGACGGCGAAGAACAACAGCCACTGCCGTCGATCGATGCTCCCCAGTTCGACGCTCCCCCGCCCGCCCAAGACTCCGGCGATCGCACCTGGGACGTGACCATCAACACCAACCTGGGCCCGATCGAGATGGAACTGGATGGCAGCGCAGCGCCCGCGGCGGTCTCCAACTTCGTGTTCCTGGCCCAGGAGAGCTTCTTTGACGGCACCGCATGTCACCGACTGCTACCGGCGTCCCTGCTGCAGTGTGGTGACCCGACGGCGTCCGGTGGTGGCGGTCCCGGCTACCGTTTCGGTCCGATCGAGAATGCCCCGTCCGACGACGTGTATCCGGCCGGTACGGTAGCGATGGCTCGCGTTGGTAACGACGGAGAGTCGATGGGTTCGCAGTTTTTTCTGGTCTATTCGGACGTAACGTTGCCGTCCGACTCGGCCGGTGGTTATAGCGTGTTCGGCACCATCACCGGTGGGCTGGACATTTTGGAGCAGGTTGGTGCCGGTGGCGTCAGCACCGCAGAGCGTCCCGCACAGGACGTCATCATTGAAAGCGTGGAGGTCTCATGAGTGATACTCAACCCAACGAGCCGACGACGGAACACACCGAGGAGCAGACGACGGAGCGCGTAGCGTCACCGGCGTCTGAACCGGCACCTGAACCGGCTGCTGAGCCGGCGACTGCGCCTGAGGCTGCTGCGCCGAAGCCGACTGCCATTAAGCCCAGTTCCATTAAGCCCAGCGCCATTAAGCCCAGTTCCATCAAGCCCAGCGCGATTAAGCCCAGCGCAGTTAAGCCTGGTGCGGGCGCCCCGGCGCCAGCGGCTTCGCCCGCGCCCACACCTTCGGGCGAAGCTCCCCTGGACCCCGCCGAAGTAACGGCGGCCTCAGAGTTCGGTCGGGTTGACGCCGATGGCACCGTGCATGTGCGCGACGGCGAAAGCGAACGCGTCGTAGGCCAGTACCCGGGCGTATCGGCCGATGAGGCACTGACGCTCTACGTGCGCCGATACCTGGACCTACGCGCGCAGGTGGACTTGTTCGCTGCCCGCCTATCCGGGCTTAGTGCACAGGACTTGGATTCGGGGCTGCGCACCCTCGATGAGGCCTTGAGTGAACCGGCCGCCGTCGGTGACCTCGCTGGTCTGCGGGATCGGGTCGCTGAGTTGCGGACCGAAGTTGAGGCACGCAAGGAAGTGTTGGCCGCCGAGCGTGCCGCTGCCAAGGAACAGGCATTGGCCGCCCGAACCTCGTTGGTGGAGCAGGCCGAAAAGATCGCGGGCCGCGACCCGGCCAAGATCCAGTGGCGCCAAGAAGGGGCACGGCTTCGCGAACTGCTGCAGGAGTGGAAGCAGGCTCAGCGCTCTGGTCCGAGGCTGGACCGCAGCGGCGAAGACAGTCTGTGGAAGCGCTTCTCCACCGCTCGCACCACGTTCGACCGCAACCGGCGTCACTACTTCTCTGAGCTCGACCGTACCCATGCCGAAGCTAAGGAAAACAAGGAGCGGCTGATCGCTCAAGCCGAGTCGCTGAGTTCCTCTACGGACTGGGGCGCGACCTCTGCCGCCTACCGTGATCTGATGGCCCAATGGAAGCGGTCTGGCCGGGCCTCCCGCAAGGAGGATGACGCGCTTTGGGCCCGGTTCCGCGCCGCTCAGGACGTGTTCTTCGAAGCTCGCAATGCGGCCAACGCCGCCATCGACGCGGAGTATGAGAAGAACCTTGAAGTGAAGCTGGAACTGCTCACCGAGGCCGAGGCGCTGCTGCCGGTCCAGAACCTGGAACGGGCCAAGTCGGCGCTGCGAGACATCCAGGAACGCTGGGATGAGGCGGGCAAGGTACCGCGTAACGACCTGGCCAAGATCGAGGCGCGGATGCGCGCCGTGGAACAAGCGGTCCGTGGCGCGGAATCGGCGAAGTGGACTAAGTCTGACCCGCGGGTGCGGGCTCGTGCCGAAGGTGCTGCCGCCCAGTTGGAGGCCGCGATCGAGTCCCTCAAGGCTGACGTCGAGGAGGCCAAAGCCAGCGGCGACGCCGCCCGTATCGACAGCGCCAGCGAGGCCCTCGCCGCGCGGCAGGCGTGGCTCGAGCAGGTACTGCAGGCCGCCGACGACGCCCGCTAGCTACCGGGTTACGCTCGCCTACGCGCCCGCCTCGGGGTCGCGGCCGGTTAGGACCTGACTCGGGGTGGGCACGTCGGCGTCGCGGACCGGCCCCTGGTCGGGCTCGTCGTGCTGTGGTGGTTCTGAATCGTCGCCGGAGTCGGGATGCGGGTGCTCCCCGGCCTCGGCGTAGGGCCGGTCGCCGGTGATCCTGAAGACGTCGAACACGCCGTCGATCTGTTTCACCGCGCGCAGCACGTGCCCCAGGTGTGAGGGTTCGGCCATTTCGAATACGAATCTGGAGATCGCGACCCGGTCCCGGGAGGTGGCCACGTTCGCGGACAGGATGTTCACGTGGTTATCCGACAGCACCTTGGTGACGTCCGACAGCAGCCCGTTACGGTCCAGGGCCTCAACCTGAATCTGGACCAGGAACAC
>JBMDWZ010000274.1:0-10668 GCA_048594865.1 Beutenbergiaceae bacterium | reverse complement strand
TGTTTACCGCGCTCAGCGTGGTGGCGTTGACCCTGGTGCTGTACTACCCGATCCAGCTGCTCTTCAACGCCACCGACCGGGCCGAGGTCTCCGGGTGGCCGCTCGTTGCCGGCCTGGCAGTAGTGACGATCGCCATCGGTTGGGCCGTGGGAATGTTCTGGGGCGGGCCGGATGCCCGGCTCTCGGCACGCACCGGCGCGATCGTGGCGACCATCATGGGCGCAATGGTCTTGCTCGACCGGATTATGCAAGCCTGGCCGCCTTATGCCTCCAACAGCCGCATTGGCGGGCGGCCGATCCGTACCTTCCAGGAGCGCACCCCCGGATTCGAGGGAAACTTCTGGGAAGTGACACTGAACCAGTTCGGGCACCTCATTCTGCCGACCCTGGCGCTCACGCTGATCTCTTTCGCTACCTACACGCGGTTCTCCCGCGGGTCGATGCTCGAGGTAATGAACCAGGACTACATCCGCACCGCGCGCGCCAAGGGCCTGACCGAACGCACCGTGGTGGTGCGGCACGCGTTCCGCAACACCCTGATTCCGCTCGCCACGATCATCCCGGTGGACATCATCACCCTGCTCGGTGGGGCGCTGATCACCGAGCGAATATTCGCCAGACCGGGAATGGGAATGATGTTCCTCAATGGCCTTGAGTTGAACACCATCGACCCGATCATGGCGTACCTCGTGATCGTCGCCGCTCTGGCGATCGTCGCGAACATCGTCGCCGACCTGGTCTACGCAGCCGTCGATCCTCGAATCCGGGTGAATGCCTGATGACCACCAACGATCCCGTATCTTCACGCCCCGACCCCACCGGCGACGCCAGCGGAGCCGGCGAAGGCGCTATCGAACTCAAGGATGCCGCCGGTAAGTCCCAGGGCCAGATCGTCCGCGCTCGGTTCTTCAGGCACCGCGGGGCCATGATCGGACTAGCCGTTCTGGCGCTGGTTGTTCTGCTTGGCTTCACATCCGTGGGCTTCTGGTTTATTCCAGGCTGGTGGGAATGGGCACCGCACGAACGCCCCAACCCTGATGTCCATGGCTATCGCGTGTTCAATGAGGGCGGAGCCCCGACCTTGAGCATGCCGTGGAGCGAGGAAGGGTTCGCGATCGGGCCCCACCCCTTCGGCCAGGACGACATCGGTAAAGACATGTTCTCCATGGTGATGCAGGGCATCCAGACCTCGGTGATCGTCATGGTCATCATCGGGGTTACCGCCACCCTGATCGGCGTCGTCGTCGGTGCACTGTCGGGGTTCTTCCGCGGAATTTCCGACCAACTACTGATGCGGATGACCGACCTCATCATCACCCTGCCCGTCATCGCCTTGGGCGCGGTACTCGGGCGAATCTTTGGTTCGGCGGACCCGGTTCCACTCGCCCTGGCACTCGGGGCGATCACCTGGACCGGCCTATCACGGCTGGTGCGCGCCGACTTCCTGACCCTGCGGGAGCGCGAGTTTGTCGATGCCGCTCGGGTTGCCGGTGCTTCCAACAGCCGCATCATCTTCAAGCACATGCGGCCCAACGCGATGGGCGTCATCATCGTCTCGGTGACCCTGTTGATGTCCGCAGCGATCCTGCTGGAGACCGCGCTGAGTTACCTGGGATTCGGAATTACCAGTCCCAACGTCTCACTCGGCTGGCTGATCAGCGAATACGAGTCGGCGTTTAACACCCGGCCGTGGTTGTTCTGGTGGCCCGGACTCTTCATCGTGATCATCGCGCTCTGCGTCAACTTCATCGGCGACGGTCTGCGCGATGCCTTCGACCCGCGGCAACGACGAATCCCCTCGGCACGCAAGCTAGCCGCCGCCGAGCGCAAACTGCGCAAGGAACGTGGCGAGACCGAAGGGGCCACCGCATGATTGGCTCAGACCGGCAGCACCAAGGCCGCCACGCAGACCACGGCGATCGCGCAAATGATCAGCTCGCGGTTGTTGAACTGGATCGAGGGCTCGATGCCCTTGCTCTTGGCGCCGTCGAGGTACCCGGCGTTCGTCAACGACTCCAAACGCTGTGCGATCACCAGGGCCACCGCATCGGCGTGCGCGCCGGTGGTCAGGGCGCGCGAGCCGTCCGGATCTGCACTCTTGCGACGGCCCGCGGAACGCAATCTGTTTCCGGTCCCGCTGGGCGCCGGAATCGCCCAGGAGTTGTACGTGCCGGCCGCAGTCTGCACGGACAGGGACCACTTGGAGCCCACGGACTCCACAGCGGGCCACGGGACATGCACGGTCCGCACGATATTCACGATAGTGATTCCGCCGTCGGCCACCTCGACTTTGGGGTTTCCGAACAGCACCCACACCACGCCGATCCCGGCGAGTACCGCCGCGGCGGTCTGGAGCAGGTATCCGGTTCCGTCCTGGATCACGGTCACCACCAGAATCGCGATGCCCAAGCCGATGGCGCCAACGAAGATGCCCTGTGCGAACAGGGTGCGGAATTTCATTGTGGGACCCATCGCACCATTTTGGCACCGTCCGGTGCCCAGTCCTCACACGCGGCCAACCGGAAGGAAGCACTGTGAGTGCACAGACTCTGAGTACCGAGGATTCGCTGTCCAACAGCGCCGATCCAATCCTGCAGATCCGCGACCTCACCGTGGAGTTTTACGTCGAGGGTGAGTGGCACAAGGCTGCCATCGACATGAACTACGAGGTCTACCCCGGGGAAGTGCTGGCGATCGTCGGTGAATCCGGATCGGGCAAGACCCAGTCCTCAATGTCCTTGCTCGGCTTGCTCCCGCCCAACGGCAAGCTCACGGGCTCGGCGATGCTGGGTGATCGCGAACTGGTGGGGATGAAGGCCTCGCAACTGCAACACGTGCGCGGTAACGAAGTTGCGGTGATCTTCCAGGAGCCGATGACGGCGCTGAACCCGGTCTACACCGTGGGCTTCCAGATTGTGGAGACCCTGCGCACCCACCTGAAGATGGGCCCGAAGGCCGCGAAGGAACGCGCGATCGAGCTGCTCACTATGGTGGAAATGCCGCAGCCCGAGACCCGGTTCCACTCCTACCCCCACCAACTCTCCGGTGGTCAGCGGCAGCGGGCGATGATCGCCCAAGCGCTCGCGTGCGACCCGCGGTTGCTCATCGCCGATGAGCCAACCACGGCGCTGGACGTGACGGTTCAAGCCGAAATCCTCAAACTGATGCGTGACCTTCGCGAACGCATCGATTCCGGCGTTGTGCTGATCACCCATGACATGGGCGTGGTCGCCGATATGGCCGACCGGATCCTGGTGATGCGCAACGGCGTCATCGTCGAGCGCGGGACCGCGGCGGAGATCTTCTCCTCACCGCAGCACCCCTACACCAAGCAACTGCTGGCTTCGGTGCCGCACCTCGGTGCAGCCGCGCAAGATCAGCCGGTGCAGGTCGCCGAACGTGAGCCGGCGCCCGCTACCGATTCGGGCGCAGCGGGCGATGCGCCGGCGATGGTTGCCCAGGGCCTGGAGATCACCTACCCCAAGCGTGGCCGCACCCCGGCGTTCAAGGCGGTTCAGGGCGTTGACCTGACCATCGCCCGCGGTGAAGTGGTGGGCCTGGTCGGCGAGTCCGGTTCGGGTAAGACCACCATCGGGCGTTCGGTGGTTGGGCTGATCCCGGTCTCCGGCGGAAAGCTGGAGGTGGTTGGCAAGGACATCGTCGGTGCCAAGCCGCGCGATCTGAAGCCCCTGCGGAACCAGGTGGGGATCGTGTTCCAGGACCCGGGTTCCTCGTTGAACCCGCGGCTGCCGATCGGTGAGTCCATCGGCGAACCGCTGTTCCTGCACCACAAGCTCAAGGGCAAGCAACTGGCCACCCGGGTTGAGGAACTCCTGGACCAGGTGGAACTGCCACGGTTCATGCGCAACCGTTACCCCCACGAGCTTTCCGGCGGACAACGCCAGCGGGTCGGCATCGCCCGTTCGTTGAGCCTGCAACCGAAGTTGCTAGTGGCCGATGAGCCCACCTCCGCGCTGGACGTGTCGGTGCAGGCCAAGGTGCTGCAACTGTTCCAAGACCTGCAGCGTGAGCACGGCTTTGCGTGCCTGTTCATCAGCCACGACCTGGCGGTGGTGGAGATGCTCTCGGACCGGATCGCGGTGATGAATCACGGTGAACTGGTTGAGGTGGGACCTGCGTCGCAGATTGTCAGTAACCCGCAAGACCCCTACACCCAGCGGCTCATCGCCGCCGTCCCGGTGCCCGACCCCGATGAGCAGCGCGTGCGCCGCGAGGCCCGTGACGCGCTCCTGGAGGCGAACCACGAGGAGGAGTGGGGCACCGAAGAGATCAGCCCCGACGATCCCGAGAGTGGCGAAGCGATGGGCGCGGGGCGCGGGTTCTAGATTCGGTAGCCTCAAGGGGCGCCGGGTCTGCGCCCAGCGTCCCCTGACGGCCGCCCGCATTGGATACCTCGGCTCTCCAGTGATCCTCACAACAGCACCGAAAGGCTGGCAGTTAAGCCGGTAGGATAAGGGATCGGCGCCGAACCATCCGGTGCACCACCACCCCAACCGGATTGAGGCTTGATGTCTACTACTGCGCGCTCAGACCTGCGCAATATCGCAATCGTCGCGCACGTCGACCACGGCAAAACCACGCTCGTGGACGCGATGCTTCGCCAAGCCGGCGCCTTCGGCGAACGCGGAACCGACGCTGACCGTGTCATGGACTCCGGTGACCTGGAACGCGAAAAGGGCATCACGATCCTGGCGAAGAACACCGCCATCGACTACGCCGGACCCGCCGCCGCCTCCATCGGGCATGCCGAGGGCATCACGGTCAACGTGATCGACACCCCCGGGCACGCCGACTTCGGTGGCGAGGTGGAGCGCGGGCTGTCCATGGTCGACGGCGTCGTGCTGCTCGTGGACGCCTCCGAGGGCCCGCTGCCGCAGACCCGGTTCGTGCTGCGCAAGGCGCTGGCCGCTTCCCTGCCGGTGATCCTCGTGGTGAACAAGGTGGACCGCCCCGACTCGCGGATCGCCGAAGTGGTGGCCGAGTCCACCGACCTGCTGCTGTCCCTGGCCTCGGACCTGTCCGAAGAACAGCCCGACATCGACCTGGACGCCGTGTTGGACGTCCCGGTGGTCTACGCCTCGGCGCGTGCCGGACTGGCCAGCCTGGAAGAGCCGGCCGACGGCGGTCTGCCGGACTCCCCGGACCTGGAGCCGTTGTTCGAAACGATCCTCAAGACCATCCCGGCCCCCACCTACGAAGAGGGAGCGCCGCTGCAGGCGCACGTGACAAACCTGGACGCCTCGCCGTTCCTGGGCCGTCTGGCGCTGCTTCGGATCTTCAACGGCACCCTGCGCAAGGGCCAGACCGTGGCCTGGGCGCGGCGCGATGGATCGATCACCTCGGTGCGGATCTCTGAGCTGCTGCGCACCCACGGCTTGGAACGCCGTCCGGCCGCCGAGGCGAACCCGGGTGACATCGTCGCCGTCGCCGGGATTGAAGACATCACCATCGGTGAAACCCTCACCGACCTGGACAACCCCGCCCCGCTGCCGCTGATCACGGTCGATGAACCCGCGATCTCCGTGACCATCGGGATCAACACCTCTCCGCTGGCCGGGCGCACTAAGGGCGCCAAGGTCACCGCCCGGCAGGTCAAGGATCGCCTCGACGCCGAACTCATCGGTCACGTCTCGATCCGGGTGCTGCCCACCCAGCGTCCCGACGCCTGGGAGGTTCAGGGTCGTGGTGAGCTCGCGCTGGCCATTCTGGTGGAGCAGATGCGCCGCGAAGGCTTCGAGCTGACCGTGGGCAAGCCGCAGGTCGTTACCCGCGAGGTCGACGGGTCGGTGCACGAGCCGATGGAGCGGATGACGATCGACATCCCCGAGGAGTACCTCGGCGCGATCACCCAGCTGATGGCTAAGCGCCGCGGCCGGATGGAGTCGATGTCCAACCACGGCACCGGTTGGGTCCGGATGGAGTTCGTGGTGCCGGCGCGTGGCCTGATCGGGTTCCGCACCCAGTTCCTCACCGAGTCGCGCGGCACCGGGATCGCCTCCAGCCTCTCCGACGGTTACGCACCGTGGGTGGGTGCTATCGAGTTCCGGACCTCCGGCTCGGTGGTCTCTGACCGTGCAGGCGCTGCCACCACCTACGCGATGCTCAACCTGCAGGAGCGCGCCAGCTTCTTCATCATCCCCGGCACCGAGGTGTATGAGGGAATGATCGTGGGGGAGAACTCCCGCGGCGAGGACATGGACGTCAACATCACCCGTGAGAAGAAGATGACGAACATCCGCTCCGCAGCGGCCGACGTCTTTGAAGGGTTGACGCCTCCACGGCTGCTGACCCTGGAGGAGTCCCTGGAGTTCGCCCGCGACGATGAGTGCGTTGAGGTGACCGCCGATCAGGTGCGGATCCGCAAGGTGCTGCTGGACACCAACGAGCGCAACAAGGCTGCTTCCCGGGCCCGGCGCGCATAGCGCAGGGCCAAGGAATGACGACGGGGCGCGCACCATGCGGTGCGCGCCCCGTTGCCATGGGTGCTTGCTGCGCGGATCAGCCCTTGACGGCACCCGCCGTCAACCCGGCCACGATCCGGCGCTGCAGGATGAGCGCGAACACGATCAGCGGGATCGAGACCAGCACCGAGGCGGCCATCACCTGACCGATCGGGTTCTCATAGCCCACCCGCTCGAACGTTCCCACGAACACCGGAACCGTTTGGACGTTCAGATCACGTGGAGCGAAGGAGAACGCCAGCAGGAACTCATTCGTGGCGTACACGAACGTCAGAATCGACGCCGTTCCGACACCGGGCGCCGCCAACGGCAGCACCACGGAGGTGAACACCCGGAATGGGCTAGCGCCGTCGATCTTTGCCGACTCCTCGATCTCACCGGGGATTCCGGAGAAGAACGTGGTGAGGATGAAGATCGATAGCGGCAGCGTCAATGCCACGTACGGGATGATCATGCCGGTGTAGGAGTTCAGCAGCGATATCCCGGTCCACGTGTCCAGCTGCAGGTACATCTGATACAGCGGGTTGACCAGCGCCACCGGCGGGAACAGAGTCGCCACCAGGGTGAGGGTCAGCAGCAGGAACTTGCCCTTGAGCGGCAGTCGGGCCAGGGAGTACCCCGCCAGCGCTGCCACCGGGATGCAGATCGCCGTGGTCACCAATGCCACGATCAGAGAGTTACGCAACGCGAAGTGGAAACCGAGCTCCACCACCTGCTGGTAGTTGGACAGGTTGAACGGGCCGCTGAAAATGTTCGGCTCGGTGATCGCCCGGGAGCCCGAGCGAAGGCTGGTCATCGCCATCCAGAGGAACGGGAACAGGCACCAGGTGAGCACCACCAAGAGCCCGAGGGCCCGCAAGGTGTTCGCCGCCCAGGACGGCAGTCCACGTGAACGCGCCTTTACGGGAGCAGCCTTGGTTCCAGCATCCTTGACGCTAGCGTCAGTCGCAGTCATCGGTCACCGCCTTTCACGTCGCCGATCATCTCTCTGCCCATTCGTGAGATGAACAGCATGCCGATGATGATCACGATCACGAACGTCACCGTGGAGAGCGCGCTGGCGTAACCCAGCTGTGGTTCAGCCACCAGATATCGCTGGGCGTAGACCGAGAGCGTCGCCAGGGAGTTGGAGTACCCGGCGAACACGTATGCGAAGTCGAACATCCGCAGCGCATCGACGGTCCGGAACAGCAGCGCCACCACGATCGCGGGCCGCAGCAGTGGCAGGGTGATCGACCAGAATTGCCGCATCACACCGGCCCCATCGACCTTGGCCGCCTCGTAGAACTCCTTGGGGATGGTCTGCAAGCCCGCCAGCAGCAACAAGGCCACGAACGGCGCGGTCTTCCACACATCGGCAGAGATGATGCCAACCATCGCCCACGTCGGGTCCCGCAACCAGTTGATGTCGGTGCCCAAGACGGCGTTGACGAACCCCGGGTTGGCGTCGAACATGAACCGCCATACCTGGGCGGCCACCGCGGTGGGCACCACCCAGGGAATGAGGATAACGGCGCGGGTGATGCCCCGGCCGAAGAACACCTGGTTCATGATCAGCGCGAAGCACAGGCCGACGATGAACTCGATGGTCACCGAGGCGATCGTGAAGATGGCGGTGTTGAGGACCGCGTTAAAGAAGCCCCCATCGGACAACACCCGAATGTAGTTATCCGCACCAGCGAACTCGCGGCTGAATCCGCGGATCGAGTACAGGCTCATCCCGATCGCATAGAAGACCGGAAAGAGGGCGATGACCGCCATGAACGCGAATGATGGGGCGAGGAATACTCGCCCCATCACACGCTCACCCATATTGCGGCTAGACCGCTTTTGAGTGGTTGAGGTCATTGCGTATTACTCGGTTTCCAATGCCGTGTTCGCTGCCTCATCGACGGCCTGGAGTGCCGACTGCGGATCACCCTGACCGCGGAATGCGGGGTGCAGAGCGTCCTGCATCGCCAGCGACAGGGAGTTGTAACCGGGCACCGGCGGGCGGGCCTGGGCATTTTCCAGTACCTCACCGAGCACCGAGAACACCGGGTCATCGGAACCCTCGTAGGCGTTCGGAGAAGCCGGCGGGAGGGTGTTCTCCACCAGGATCTCGTGGACCTCCGGGGCAGTAGCCGCCCAGATCGCGAACTCGATGGCGACCTCGCGGGCGTCGTCGTCAGCCAGTGCGCTGACGGCGTTGTTCAGGCCACCTAAGGCGCTTGCGGACTCATGGCCCTCGAAGGAGGGCAGCGGTGCGATGCCGAAGTCTCCGACCACGGCGCTGTCTTCTTCATCGTCCTCGCCGTCCATCAGCCCATAGGCGTAGGGCCAGTTGCGCATGAAGACGGCGTCACCGGCCTGGAACAAGGCGCGGGCGTCATCTTCGACCATCGAGTCATAACCGTCGGCGTAGAGCCCGCTCTCCTGGGATTCGGTCATCCACTCCAGTGCGGTGCTGGCTGCGTCACCGTCGAGGAAGGTGCTTTGGGTCTGCTCATCGTTGAAGAGCGAACCACCGGCTGACCAGAACAACTCGAGGTAGTTCACCACGAAGCCCTCGTACTGGTCTCCCTGTGCGACGTAGGCGCTGATGCCCTCTTCCTCGGCTACTTCCAGCCCAACCTCACGCAGTTCCTCCCAGGTGGTGGGCGGGGTGTCGACGAGGTCGGTGCGGTAGTACAGGAAAGCGCCGTTGGCGACGTAGGGGATCGCGTACAGCTCTTCCTGCCACTGTGCGGAGTCCACAGCACCGGGGATGGCGTTCTCTTCGACCTCGGCGCGCATCTCCTCTAGGGGCACGATGTACTCGAAGTCGGCGAATTCACCGGTCCAGATCACGTCCAGGCCCAGAAGATCGAATTCCCCGGCCTGGGTTTGCAGGTCCTGGAACATCGCTTGGCGCTGTTCATCGGCGGTGGCTGCCAACCAGGAGACCTCTACCTGACGGTCGGGGTTCTCCTCGTTCCATAGTTCAGTGACCTGCTCGTGCACGGCGCGGTCTGCGCCGGTGACGGCCCAGGTGAACGCGACGCCCTCAGCGGGTTCATCGCCGGCACCGTTCTCTCCTTCTTGGCTTGGCGGCTCCCCGCAGGCTGCCAAGGCGAGCAGCGCGGCGGCACTGAACGCGACCACCTTTCCGGCCCCTGAAAACGTGGATTTTGACTTCCTCATGTATATGCTCCTATGCGCATTCGTCATCGATTATTGGCAACGGAATAAAAGTGGGTCGGGCCCCAAAGGGCGCCGATCCATTAGCACGCTAGGCAAGTCGCTAGTTGGTCGCAACCTCACAACGTTACGGTGCTGTAACTATGACGTTTAGTACTAGGTAAATTGCCTAATCCGGGCGACTTTGCCGCGATATCGGGGCAAAGGAGTGGGCCGTTGATGCTTCGGGCGCCCAACCTAGCGGGCCCGCCGAGCGCCGCATACGGCAAGTAAGGTGAGGCGGGTGAGCGAGCCCGAACACGCGAGTCCTACCGCCCTGCGCACGCTGGCGGTCTTCGCACACCCCGACGATGAAACTCTTGCTGGGGGACACCTGATCGCGCAAATGGCCCACCGCGGCCCGGTCACGGTGGTGACCGCAACCCGCGGCGAGCGAGGCGAAGTGATCGTCCCCGAGCTTGCTCACCTTGAAGGCGCCTACACCGAACTCGGCCGGGTGCGGGAACAAGAGATCGCTGGAGCGGTCGCCGCGCTCGGCGTCCAGCACCACGTGTTCCTCGACCAGCTGCCGGGGCTGAGCAACCGCCGGCCCGCGAACTACACCGACTCTGGGATGCAATGGCCGCCCGGAGAGACCGCAGTGCGCGCGATTCCCGCCGACGACGTCGCGCCCGATGCGTTCTCCACCAGCGACCTCGACATCGCCGCCCGTCTCCTGGCCGCACTCATCCGCACCGAGCGCCCGGCGTTGGTGCTCACCGATGAGCCAGACGGCGGTTACGGTCACCCCGATCACGTCCGCTCCCACCAGGTCACGATGCGGGCCGTGGAACTGGCCGCCCAGGGCGACCTGACCTCGATCGACGTCGATGACGTTGCCCCCACCTTGGAGCCATGGCGGGTGCCGGTGGTCGCGTGGGTGGTCCGGCCCGGCGAGGCGGTGAAGGCCGGCTGGCAGTGGTTGGCCGATCGGGGGGTGCGGCCAACCAAGTCCACGGCGCCCGCGACGGGCGGGGGGGGGCCGGGG
>JBMDWZ010000273.1:0-2641 GCA_048594865.1 Beutenbergiaceae bacterium | reverse complement strand
TCGTCCAGTTCGGTGAGCGTTGCCTGCGGACCGATGGTGAGCGGGTCGGTGACCATGCCCGACTCCGAGCGCTTGACCAGGTCCACCTGGGCGGCCTGATCGGCGATCGAGAGGTTGCGGTGCAGGATGCCCAGACCGCCCTGCCGGGCGATAGCGATCGCCATCCGCGCCTCGGTGACGGTGTCCATCGCCGCGGATACCAGCGGGATGGATAAGGAGATGTCCCGGGTCAACCGGGTGGATGTGTCCGCCTCGCTGGGGATGACGTCGGTTTCTCCGGGGAGGAGCAAGACGTCGTCGTAAGTCAATCCGACGTAGGCGAACGGGTCTGCGGCTTGGGAGGCTGGCAGTGGTTCGGTCACCCTTTAAGTCTACGACCCCAAATGGACCGCGGCCGACCCCCTGCGGTAGACGCGTGTCACAGGTGGATACCAGAGATTGCGCAGTGGCTCAGAGCACACTCATGATCTCGTGCACGGCACCGCCGAGCGTGCGTGCCCGGTGCAACCCCCGGCGCGGGGCGATCTCATCGGTGAAGGCAACTAAGAACACCTCATCGCCACGATCGCAGAGCTCTTGAACCCAGTCGACGCCGCCTTCCGGCTCCTCCACGAAGACCGTGAGGGTGCCCGGCCGCTTGGCGACCAGATCCAGAAGTGCGCCCGGACCGTCATCGAGGAGTCCGGGGTGAACCACGCGGGCGCGCACACCGCGGGTGCTCAACTCGGCAGCCAACACGTGCGCCGCCACCTGATGCTCATCGCTCGCATACACCACGGTGTCGCCCTTGGGGGCTTGCGGGTCGGTGGCGACCACACTGACCGCACGCATCATCTCGGCCTGCAGCGCGCGCCGTGGATCCAGGCCAGGCCGGTCAGGGTGCGCCCGTTGAGAGACCATCTCCAGTGCCGGGCGAATGACCGTGACCCACGATTCGATGATCCCGTGGTCACTATTGGATCGTTGAACAAGGCGGGCCAAACGCTCATGATCGCCTTCGACGGCCGCGGCCGCCAGGGTGAGAGGGTCGGCGACCGAGGGCTCCTGAGGTTGGGGCACAGCGTGCGCCACCGGGTCGGGATCTGGGCGTTGGTCATCGCGCGCGATCCTGGCTGCGTCCGCCGGGGCCACGCCGTCGAGGGTAAGGCGGCGCATCGTTTCCAGCCGCGCCAAGTCCGCCGCTCCGTAGCGTCGATGACTGCCGGCCACATGGTCCGAAGGCCCTAACCCGTACCGGCGATCCCAGGTACGAAGGGTCGGTGCGGCGACACCGAGGCGCGCGGCCACGCCCGCCACCGTCAGCCGCACCTGATCGCCATAGTCCTGATCAGCAGATGGGGCCGAAGGCGGCGATGCCGCGCTATCACTAGGCACCATCGATGACTCCGCTTCTTACTCGCTCCTGGCATCGTCAGGTTATTGCGTGAACCAGACTTGAACAACTTGAACGATCTGAAACAAGTTTCGAATCACTCTTGAATAAGTTCTGACTCGCTTGTACGGTGAACTTACTCGTTCCAGTACTTACGAAAGAAGGCACCAAAATGGCAGAGCTCTCCAGGCTCCCCGGCCCCGTGATGGACCTGTGGGAATGGCAGTACCAAGGTGCTTGTAGGCAGGTCGACACCGAGCAGTTCTTTCACCCCGAGGGTGAGCGCGGAGCCTCCAGGAGAGGCCGGGTCGCAACCGCCAAGGCCGTCTGCGCCGAATGCCCAGTGATCCAGCAATGCCGCGATCACGCACTGGCAGTGCGCGAACCCTACGGCGTGTGGGGTGGCCTCTCCGAAGACGAACGCGCAGACCTGCTGTCGAAGAAGGATCTTCCGGCAGCCAGCTGAACCTACCGTTGGCCCCTTAGAGGTTGCGTCGGGCGACCTCACGGGCCACTGGTGTCAGGGATGTAGCACGGGAGCTCGGTCCATGTCGGGGACCGAGTCCCAACGCCAGACTCCCGCAAAGCGAAAGGGCCCCGGTTCCAATTGGAACCGGGGCCCTTCGTGTGCGCGGACTAGCAGCCCACGCGGTGGATCACTTCTCGACGATCGCCAGGATGTCGCGCGCCGAGAGAATGAGGTATTCCTCGCCGCTGTACTTGACTTCGGTGCCGCC
Source organism: Beutenbergiaceae bacterium (assembly GCA_048594865.1). Lineage (GTDB taxonomy): Bacteria > Actinomycetota > Actinomycetes > Actinomycetales > Beutenbergiaceae > CALKWS01. The sequence goes on along the minus strand of JBMDWZ010000273.1, from coordinate 532 downwards.
GTACTTGGAGTAGATCACCTTGTCGCCAACGGCCACGTCCAGCGGGACGCGGTTTCCGTTGTCGTCGATCCGGCCCGGGCCCACTGCCAGGACTTCGCCCTCCTGGGGCTTTTCCTTGGCGGTGTCCGGAATAACCAGACCTGATGCGGTGGTCTGCTCGGCATCCAGCGTCTTGACGACGATGCGATCCTCGAGCGGCTTGATGGAGACCGACACTACGGACCTCCCCTTCGCTGTTCAGTGGAATAGGGCATGGACCACTACGATCCAGGTGAGTCTCCGCCGTCGCGGGGGTCGGATCTTCACTTGGTGAGCGGTCGGGCCCCTGATGGGACCCTACGGTGACCAATGTATGCGGGCGTTAGCACTCGGTCAAGGCGAGTGCTAACGCGGGTCGGATCATGGACTACGTCGCCGCCCACCGCCCCGGTCCTCAGAGCCAGGCACGCAATGTCCCGCTCTGCCAGTATCGGTCGTGCCCAACCCGCATGCGCTGCGGATAGCCCTTGGAGCAACAATGAAGCGGATCTAC
>JBMDWZ010000272.1:0-5353 GCA_048594865.1 Beutenbergiaceae bacterium | reverse complement strand
CCCAGTGCCAGGTAGGCCAGTACCGGGCCACCGGCACGGAACCGACTGAGAAACGTCTCGTGCCCAACCGAGATCGCAAAGAAGTAGGGCACGAGCGCCATCATCAACAGTAGTATCAGGCCCGAAATGAGCGCGACCTGTATACCGGTGAACTCCATCGCTAGAACCGCGTTCCAAAACTGACTGATTCGTTCTATAGGACTAACGAAGCCCTGATGTGGGAGCGTCAAACCAGTCAAGAGGATGAGCCACATGACGGCCATGATGGGAATCGATGCGAGGGTGAGTAGCGCCGACCACAACAGACGGGCTGCATAGATCGTGCCACCCTCGGTTGGAATGGCCTGCGTGAAATACCCCTGGCGCCCGTACCCACTGCGCCAGTAATGGACCACGGTCAGGATCATTGCGCCCGCGTAGACAAGCGCGATGCCAATCATCCCAACAAAGCCAGCGAATTCGCTGAGAAGTCCCATTCCGGTCGACGCGAACAAACCGCCAGCTAGGACCATCCCTGTTGAGGTCACTAGGAGCGCGCCGAGCTGACGGCGCATCTGCAGCCATTGGTGCTTGAGCAAAGTCCCGATCATCGGTACATCTCCCTAAAAATCGAATCCAGGCTGCCGCCGTGTTCTTCGCGCAGGTCATCGGCGTCGCCTTGGATGAGCACGTTCCCGTCTCGCATCATGACGACGCCGTCCAGGATTGGCTCCAGGTCGTGGATGAGGTGAGTGGAAATGAGGAGCAGGGCGTCGTCCTCCAAGTTGCGCAGCACGCCTTGCAGGATGAGTTCGCGGGCCGAGGGGTCCACCCCGGAGATCGGCTCGTCGAGCAGGAAGATCTTCGCGCGGCGAGACATCGCCAGGGCCACCTGCACCTTTTCGCGCATGCCTTTGGACATTTCCCTGAGCCGAGCCTCTGGATTCAGTTTGAAGAACCCGATGAGGTCGCGTGCCTTGTCGGCATCGAAGTCGTCAAAGAAGTCGGCGAACATCGTGATGCAGTAGCTCACTTTGTCCTCATCGCGCAGGAAACTGACATCGGGAAGGAACGACACCACCGCCTTGGACTGCGGCCCGGGTGGGAGGCCCGCGATGCTGACCTCGCCTTCGTAATCGCTGAGCACTCCGGCGAGGATCTTGAGCAACGTGGTCTTGCCGCACCCGTTCTCTCCCAGAAGGCCAACGATTTGGCCGCCCGGCATTTCCAGGTCCAGGCCAGTCAGGGCCACGGTGGACCCGTAGCGCTTGGTTAGACCTTGGGTGACGATCAGCGGTTTACCTGCGCCACTGCCGCTCACTTGGGCGCCCTCAGGCATCGGCCGGCCGTTCGCTGTTGTGGTGGGCGTGGTCATCATCGGTCCCTTCCCCTGCGTTCCAGCTTGTGTCGATATTCCAGCTTGTGTCGATCAGTCGAATCGCCCCGGCCCGGTCGAGTCCGAACCCGGCGGCCTTGCGGATGAAGTCCGCCGCGGCGTCTGTTGCTAGTTCCACGCGTAGCTCCTCAATGCGGTCGGTGTTGTCGGTGACGAACCGCCCCGCGGTTCGTTCGGAGCGGCATAGCCCCCGCCGCTCCAGTTCGGCCAAGGCGCGCTGCACGGTGTTCGGGTTGACCCCCACCTCAGCGGCCAGATCTCGCACCGCCGGCAGCCGCGAACCGGGCACCCAGTCCCCCACGACGATGCGCCGTGAGCACTCGGCCACCAGTTGCACCCAGATCGGTGCGGAGTTATCGAACTGCACGCGACCCTCCGTGTTGTTGTATTAAGACGTTAATACAGTGACACAGAGGTGTGGTGATCGTCAACCCCTCATCGAGCCCGGTCGGACTCCCAAGAGATCGGCACGCATTTAGACTGATCGGTATGACATCAGGGGCAAAGACGCGCACCGACTCCGCCGCACGTAGCGCCGCGCAGGTCACCGACCAGGCACACGCGATCACCGGCGCCGCCGACATCTCCAATGAGGCCTTGCGGCGCTACCTGCACGGCCTACCCGGAGTGGACAAAGTAGGCGCCGAGGCGCGGGCCACCATGCTCGGCACCCGGTCGATCAAAACGACCGCCAAGGCATGGGCGCTAGGCACCGTGATCTCGATGATCGACCTCACCACCCTCGAGGGTGCCGACACCCCCGGCCGGGTGAAGTCCCTGATCTCCAAGGCTCTGGTGCCCGATCCGAGCGACCCCACCTGCCCCAGGCCAGCCGCCGTGTGCGTGTACCCGGATATGGTGCGGCTCGCCGTCGAGCAGACCGCGGGCTCTGGGATCCAGGTGGCCTCGGTCTCCACCGCCTTCCCCGCTGGCCGAGCCAGCCGCGCGATCCGCCTTGCCGACACCGCCGAGGCGGTGGCCGATGGCGCCCATGAGATCGATATGGTCATTGACCGGGGCGCGTTCCTGGCCGGTGATTACCTCAAGGTCTATGACGACATCGTCGCGGTGCGCGAGGAGTGCCAGAAGGCCGAGAAGCCCGCGCACCTCAAGGTGATCATGGAGACCGGAGAACAGCGCACCTATGACAAAGTGCGCCGCGCCTCGTGGCTCTCGATGCTCGCCGGGGCGGATTTCATCAAAACTTCCACCGGCAAGGTCCAACCGGCCGCGACTCTGCCGGTCACGGTCATCATGCTGGAAGCCGTGCGCGATTTCCTACGCGCCACCGGCACCCACGTGGGCGTGAAACCGGCTGGCGGTATCCGCACCTCCAAGGACGCCATCAAGTATCTAGTGGCGATCAACGAGGTGGCCGGGCCCGACTGGCTGCACCCGAACCTGTTCCGCTTTGGGGCCTCGAGCCTCCTGAACGACGTGCTGTTGCAGCGCCAGAAGCTGTCCACCGGCGCCTACTCCGGCCCCGACTACGTGACGATCGACTGAGGCACCCCATGACTACTTTCGACTACGCACCCGCCCCAGAATCGCCGTCGGTGGTGAAATTCGCCGACTCCTACGGACTGTTCATCAACGGCGAGTTCGTCGATCCGGCTTCCGACGAATCGATGACGACGATCAACCCGGCCACCGAGCATGCCTTGGCCGAGGTGTCCGTCGCCGGTGAGCAGGATGTAGAGGATGCGGTGCGCGCCGCCCGCAACGCCTTCACTCGCACGTGGGGGCCGATGCCCGGCGCCGAACGCGCCAAGTACCTGTTCCGCATCGCCCGCCTGCTGGCCGAGCGGGCCCGCGAGTTCGCCGTGGCCGAGACCCTGGACAACGGCAAGCCGTTCCGCGAATCGCGCGATGTGGACATCCCGATGGTCTCGGCGCACTTCTTCTACTACGCCGGTTGGGCAGACAAGCTCGATTACGCGGGAAAGGGTGCCAACCCCGGCGCGCATGGCGTTGCCGCGCAGGTGATCCCGTGGAACTTCCCGCTGCTGATGCTGGCGTGGAAGATCGCCCCGGCGCTGGCCGCGGGGAACACCGTGGTGCTCAAGCCCGCCGAGACCACGCCACTGACCGCCCTACTCTTTGCCGACGTGGTGCAGCAGGCCGACCTGCCGCCGGGCGTGGTGAACATCATCACCGGCGCCGGTCGCACCGGGGCCGACCTCATCGGGCACGCCGATGTGGACAAGGTCGCCTTCACCGGCTCCACCGCCGTGGGCAAGCAGATCGCCAAAACGGTCGCCGGGACCCACAAGCACGCCACCTTGGAACTCGGTGGCAAGGCCGCGAACATCATCTTCGACGACGCACCGATCGACCAGGCCGTCGAAGGCATCATCAACGGCATCTACTTCAACTCCGGCCAGGTGTGCTGCGCCGGATCGCGGCTGCTGGTGCAAGAGTCGGTCGCCACCGAGGTGATCGAGCGCCTCAAGGCCCGGATGTCCACCCTGCGAGTGGGCGACCCGATGGACAAGAACACCGACGTTGGCGCGATCAACTCCGCGGCCCAGTTGTCCCGGATCACCGAACTCACGGATGCCGGTGTGGCCGAAGGCGCGGAGAAGTGGAGCATCGACTGCGAACTCCCCAGCCAGGGCTTCTGGTTCGCACCGACAGTCTTCACTGAGGTCTCCACCGCCCACCGAATCGCCCGGGAAGAGATCTTCGGCCCGGTCCTCAGCGTCCTGACCTTCCGCACCCCCGATGAGGCCATCGCCAAGGCCAATAACACCCCCTACGGCCTATCGGCCGGGATCTGGACCGAGAAGGGTTCGCGGATCCTGTCTATGGCAGACAAGGTGCGCTCGGGTGTGGTGTGGGCCAACACGTTCAACAAGTTCGACCCGACCAGCCCGTTCGGTGGCTACAAGGAATCGGGTTATGGGCGCGAAGGTGGCCGCCATGGCCTGCTGCCCTACCTGATCGGAGGAGAGACCCAGTGAGCCGCGTCGACGTTCGCAAGACCTACAAGTTGTTCATCGGCGGGAAGTTCCCGCGCTCGGAGTCCGGGCGCACCTACCCGGTCTCCAGTAACCGCGGCAAGTTCCAGGCGAATGTGGCCCAGGGTTCGCGCAAGGATGCCCGCGACGCGGTTGTGGCAGCGCGGGCAGCTCAAGCCGGGTGGGCCGGGGCGACGGCGTACAACCGTGGGCAGGTCCTGTACCGAGTCGCTGAGCTACTTGAGGAGCGGCGCGAACAGTTCGCCTCGCAGGTGCGCACCGCCGAAGGCGTGAACACCAAGCGGGCCGAGGAACTGGTTTCCGCCGCCATCGATCGCTGGGTTTGGTACGCCGGTTGGGCGGACAAGGTCGCCCAGGTAGCCGGGAACGCCAACCCGGTGGCCGGCCCGTACTTCAACTTCTCCACCCCCGAACCCACCGGTGTGGTCGCGATCGTGGCGCCGCAGAAGTCCAGCCTGCTGGGCCTGGTTTCGGTGCTGGCACCGGCGATCGTCACCGGCAACACCGCGGTGGTGCTCGCCTCCCAAGAGCGGCCGCTGCCCGCGGTCACGCTCACCGAGGTGCTCGCCACTTCCGATGTGCCCGGCGGGGTGGTCAACCTCATCACCGGTCACACCAGCGAGGTCGCCCCGCATCTGGCCACCCACGCCGACGTCAACGCCATCGATACCGCCGGTGCCGTGGAGGCCGACGGCGTCACCTGGGGTGAGTTGGAAGCTGCTGCTGCGCAGACGCTCAAGCGGGTGCGCCGCCCTGTTGCCGAGGTGGAGCCGGATTATCTGGCCGAGCAGTCCTTGGCGCAGATCTTGGCGTTCACCGAGACCAAGACGGTGTGGCACCCCAAGGGCGCCTAACTCCCGCCGCCTCCACGCGCGCGCCTCCCTGCCGCCTTCCCCCTCCCCGAGCGCGCCCACCTGCCGCCGTACCCCACCCCCAGCGCGCCCCCCTGCCGCCTTCCCCCACCCCCCGCGCGCCCCCCCGGCGCCGTCCCCCCCCC
>JBMDWZ010000271.1:0-18891 GCA_048594865.1 Beutenbergiaceae bacterium | reverse complement strand
GTTGCTCGTGGACGATTACGTCATCGTCGGCGCGGGTGGCTCGAACCCCCTGGGCCCGCTGATGGAGCACGTGCACAGCGCCCGGGTCTTGGACATGCACATCAGTTTGACCAGGCCCGTTGCCGGCGCCAGCCGTGCCATGTATGAGACCACCCTGCAGGTGCTGCGCGATACCGGCGGGTCGGTGCTGATGATGTCCGGTGAGCGCTCCGAAGGGCAGGTCATGCCCCGGGTGTATCCCGAACGGTTCGCGCCCGGGCGTGGCCGGTACCTGCGCCGCGGCGAGCGCCCGCACATTGTCCAAACGGCTCACACGCCGGCGCCGGACCCGGCCCAGGTGGAAGCCGCCAACCAGGAGTCCAGCACATGACGGCCCTGGCGGTAGTCGGGACGGCCGGCGGCGTCGGCGCCACCACCTTGGCCGCGTTGACGTTCCTGCAGTTGCGCGACACCTCACGCGGGGCGCCGCTACTGTACGGGGCACCCCGCTCACCGGTCCTGACCCGGGTGGGCAGCGACACGGTTCCGACGTTGGATGAGCATTCGGCGGTATGGGATGCGGGCTTCCAGACCCCCGATCAAGCGCTCGGGCTTCGGGACCGGGGCTTCGCGGTGGTGGTGGCCACCTCCGCGACCGCCTTGGGGATCGCAGACGCCTCACGGTATGTGCAGGTCTTCGGCAATGCCGGGGCCGAGGCACTGTCGCAGTTTGCCATCGTGGTGAACCGGGTCAATGGCCGCGCCGTGCTGCCTGGATCCTTGAGGTCCGCGCAGCGAGTGTTGGCTCCTGCCACGGTGCACAGGGTGCCCTACGACGCGCGGCTGGCGCGAGCCGGAGCGATCACCGGGACCTCGGTGCTCACGCGCCGGGCGGTCACCCAGTGGCAGGAGCGCGCCGAGTCGCTGATGGCTCGGAGCTAAGCCCGCGGCTTGTTTCGCCCGGGCGCTTCTGCGCCAGCCGGGTAGGTTGTGGCGATGGACGTCTCCTCGGCAATGAGCGCACTGGTCACGGGCGGCGGCTCCGGCTTGGGCGCCGCCACCGCCCGGCACTTGGCCGGGCGCGGGGTGCACGTGGTGTTAGCGGACCTGCCCTCCTCTCCCACCGCCGACCTCGCCAGCGAACTCACCGCCTCGGGCGCGCCGGTGCATGCGATCGATGCCGACGTACGCGAAGTTGACCAGCTACACGCCGCGGCCGCCCGCGCCCAAGAATTGGCCCCGCTGCGCATCGTGGTCTGCTGCGCGGGCATCGCCACTCCTGGGCGCATCATTTCCCGCCGCGGCCCGCTGGACACTGCCACCGCGAGCAACGTGGTGGCGATCAACCTGCTCGGCACCATCAACACCATTGCCGCCACCGCACCGTTGATCGCCGAATCAGACCCACTAAGCGACGACGGCGAACGCGGGGTGATCGTGTTGACCTCCTCGGTGGCCGGTACCGATGGGCAGGTGGGCCAACTCGCCTACGCAGCGTCTAAGGCGGGCGTTGCCGGCATGACGTTGCCCGCCGCCCGGGACCTGGCGCAGCACGCGATCCGGGTGGTCACCATAGCCCCGGGCGTATTCGACACCTCGATGATGCAGGGCCTCGGGCCGGACGTGCGCGACGGGTTGGCCGCCCTCATTCCTTATCCCCCACGGCTGGGGCACGCGAGCGAGTACGCCGAGCTCGCCGCACATATCATCGCTAATCCCATGATCAACGGCGAAGTGATCCGCCTCGATGGCGCACTGCGGATGCCGCCTCGGTAAGCAGTGACCGCTGGGCGGCCGGCGACCGCTGGGCGGGCACCCGGCTACCGCTGAGTGACCAGCCTCGCGCCTACCCCTGCTTACTCGCGGCTAACCCGCTGCTACCGTCCGGCGAGCACCTTGGCGAGCTCATCCCGCAAGGCGACCATCGCTTCGGGGTAGATGCAGGTGACGATCCACGGCTGGCGCCGCGCAATGACGTAGGGCTGACCGTCCACGAAGGACGTGACCCCGCCGGTCTCCTTCACCAATAGCGCCCCGGGCAGGTGATCCCAGGCCTTGGTGTGCTGATACACCAGGTAGTCCACCTCGCCCATCGCGGCCTTAGGGTAATCGATCCCGCACGACAGCCACGTGGCCCCCGGTTGAGCCAACGGCCCGGAGCCCACGTCAATCTTGGACGTGTGTGACTCCACCCCACGCAAGTCCGCCACAGCCGGCGCACCCTGATGACCGGCGAGCTGCTGGTCATTGCCGAACGCGCCCGCGCCTACCTCGGCCGTGAACATCAGGTTGTACTCGGGCTGGTAGATCCACGAGCGCACCGTTTCGGTGCCGCGTACCTCGGCCACCATCACCGCATAGTCAGGGCTCCCGTGCACAAAGTTGCGGGTGCCATCCACCGGGTCGATCGTGAACACGTGATCGGCGCCCGCCGCCCGGTCCAGGACGCTGGGGTCGAATGCGGTGGCCTCTTCGCCCAAGATCACCGCATCGGGGTAGGCCTTGGTCAACTGTTCGGTGAGGAACACCTCGGCTTCCCGGTCGGCAACGGTGACCAGATCCCCGGGGTTCTTCTCGTGGATCTGATCGTCCTCCAGTTGCCGAAACCGGGGGCGAATGAAGAGTTCGGCTGCTTCTTTCAGCAGGTTCGACACATCGGCAGAATCCATGGCACCAACCTGCCAGACCCCGGCCTTCAGACCAAACTCACTCCTGCGCCGTCGGCCATCGCACTACCGCGGTCCCCCTACCCACGTTCCTTCGCCGTCGGCCATCGCGCTACCGACGATTGAACATGGTGGTGGTGGACTGCTCCACATCTCCGTATTGGCGGGCGCTTGAGGCCAGCGCGTTGGAGATCTGTTGCAGGTTGTCCTCCACCTGCTGCTGGGTGATCCGCCACTGGGCAGACAGCTCGGTGAACGCGTTGGACGCACTCCCCCGCCACGCTTCCTGAAGCGCCAGCAGAATCTTGAACATGTTCGCAACCTCGGTGTTGATCGCAGCGGCGGATTTGCTGGCCGCAGTGCCCGCCTTGGAAACCTCTTCGGTGTCGACTTCAAACCGTGACATTGTCACTCCCTCGTTATGGCGCCCGGCCCGCTGCCCGGCGTCGTGAGCCCAAGGTAAGACGTGGCCCGGAGAACGAGCGCCGCCAAAGGTATGAACTGTGGACAGACGGTGCGCTGTGGATATCCGCGCACGCCCTAGGCTGGCGGCCGTGGCTATCCTCATCGACCCGCCCATGTGGCCTGCGCACGGGACCACGTTCGCGCACCTGGTGTCCGATGAATCGTTGGCCGAACTACACGCTTTCGCTCAAAGCGCCGACATCAGTGAACGAGCCTTCGACGCCGACCACTACGACGTGCCGGCGCACCGCTACGACGAACTCCTCAGCCGTGGCGCACAGCCGGTGTCGGCAGGCGACCTGATCCAGCGGCTGCGCGCATCCGGGCTGCGGGTGCCCGCGCGCGAGCGTCCGGCCACCCTGCGCAAGGTGCTGCGAGCGCGCTGGGCCGCCCTCAGTTTGCCCGCCGCGCTCGGCGAGGAACTCCTTGACCGGTGGGCGCAGCCACACCGCAAGTACCACGATCTGCGGCACCTGCTGGCGATCTTGGAGGCCCTGGACACACTGAGCGACCCGGCCACCCCACCCTTCGACGCGGTGCTCGCGGCTTGGTTCCACGACGCCGTCTACAACGGCACCGCGGGAGATGACGAACAGGCCAGCGCCGAACTCGCTCGCCGCCTGCTCACCACCAACGGGGTGGCGACCTCGGTGGTGGACGAGGTACACCGGCTCGTACTCCTCACCCGCACCCACACTCCCGAGGCAGGTGACGCCGTCGGCGCTTTACTGTGCGATGCCGACCTGTCGATCCTCGGTCAGAACCCCGGCCGTTACGCCAGGTACACGGCCGATGTCCGCACCGAGTACGCCCATGTTCCCGATGACCGGTTCGCAACCGGACGCAGCGCCATCCTGAGGCGACTGCTCACCAATGGGCCGCTGTACCGCACCGAGCGCGGCCGCGAGTTGTGGCAGCACCAAGCACAGCTGAACCTGCGCGCAGAGCTAGCCACCCTGAACCGCTAGCGCCGTGCCTACCCGTGCAGGAAGTCGTGGCGAGCTCGCACCGGGTCGGGCTTCAGGAACACCTTGACCACCGGCCCATACTCCCCAGCCAACTCCTGCGGCAGGTCCACCTCCAGCCCGTCACCATCGCGGCGCCAATTCACCGCACCCGCATGGCCCAGCACGCTGACCGAGGCGATCTCATGGGTGATCAGCCCGGTATCGGCACCGAAGGACTTCACTCGTACCGTGCCGTCGACGGGCGTGGACAACCCGATCGCGTAGATGTATTCACCGGTGACGTCGGTGCGGGTGGTGAACCGGAAGTCCCGCGGCCCGAACTCGGTGGCCTCGCCGTCAACGAAGGAGCCTACGGCCACCCGCGCCGGACCTTCCTCGGCGATCAGCCAGGGACGGCTGCCGTAGATGGCCTCCCCGTTGCGGGTGAGCCAGTCACCGATCTGCTCCAGCATTTCGATCTCAGGCTGCGGCAGGGTGCCATCGGCCTTCGGTCCCACGTTCAGCAGCAGCACCCCGTTTTTGGCGACCACATCGGCCAATTCGGCCAGAATCTCAGCCACCGACTTGTACCGGTGGCCCTCGGTGTAGCACCACGAGGAGCGCGAGACCGAGGTGTCGTTCTGCCAGACCTCATCCTGGATTCGCCCGACCGCTCCGCGCTCAATGTCATACACCGCGCTGCCCCGAGCAAAGGCTTCCCACTTGTAGTTGATGACCACTTCCTGACCCCATTGCGCCGCCCGGTTGTAGTAGTAGGCGGCTAGCAGTCGCAGGTAGGGCTCAAACGCTGGCTGCTCGATCCACCAGTCGAACCACAGCACCTGCGGGCGGTAGGAGTCGATGAGTTCAACGGTGCGCAGCAACCAGTCGTGCAAGTACGAATCGTGCGGGGCGGTTTCTTCGCGCTGCGCGGGGCCGTAGAAGTCGGCGTAGGCAGGGTCGCGCACGTCGGAGTCGAAACGCATCCCGCCGTTCATGAAGAACCAGTGCTCGGCGCGGTGCGTGGAGGCGCCGCGCGCGATCCCGCTGGCCTCGCAAGCCTCCAGCAGGTCGCCCAAAACGTCGCGCTTGGGGCCCATCTGGGCCGCGTTCCAGGGTGAGCGTTCGGTGTTGTACATCGCGAAGCCGTCATGGTGCTCGGCCACCGGCACCACAAACTGCGCACCGGCGCGGCGGAAGGTCGCTGCCCATTGCTGCGGCTCGAAGTCCTTCATGGTGAACTGCGGGATGAAGTCCTTGTACCCGAAATCCTTCTGGTCCCCGTAGGTGGCGCGGTGGTGCTCAAAGGCGGCGCTGCCCTGCAGGTACATGGTGCGCGAGTACCACTCGTTATCGAACGCAGGCACCGAGTACACGCCCCAGTGCAGGAAGATCCCAAACTTCGCGTCGTGATACCACCGCGGCGGGCTATAGGTCCGAAGCGAATCCCAATCGGCGGCGTACGGTCCCTGCTCGACGACGGCGTGGACTTCGGAAAGCAACTCTTGATCAGACATCGGTAGGGTCCCGATCCATTTCTCCATCAGCGCTGATGGCATTGACGCGCTTTTCGTCCCGCATTCAGGGGCCCGGCAACGCTCAGCCAGCCAGACCCGCACGGCTAGCAACCAGTATCGAGCACACCACCGGCGCGCGTACACGGGTGTCTCACATGCAGGTCACCGATCTCGGTCAACAACGTGCACTCACTTCCCACACATAACGTCTGCTCAACCCCCACATGGCCTTGTGATCAAGGCCACACCGGCGACACTTTGCTCGCCTACTGTCCAGCCATGGGGCCACAGGGAATACACACGCGCACGCATTACGTCGAGCCGGTATGGGGTGGCGCCTGGTCGTCACCCTGCTGGCATTCGGGACACTCGTGGTTGGGCAGATACAAGACAACAACGATCTCTTTCCGTTGGGCACGCTGTCCCAGTACGCCACCGCCAGGGACATGAACGGCACCGTCGCCGCGCTGTACTTGATGGCAGATATGCCGGGCGGCACCGAGCAAGTTCGGGTCCCGATGGACCAGGACTGGATCGGCGTTGGGCGCAGCGAGGTGGAGGGACAGATCTTCAGGATCATCGACAATCCCTCCCTGCTTCAAGCGCTCGCCAATGCACACGCCGAACTTCGACCCAACGATGCCCAACCGGTCGCGCTGTATCTCATGCGCAGCACCATCCACTTGCGTGATGGTCGCGAATACGGCGAGCGTGAGATCGAAACGCTCGTGGAGTGGCAGGTGCAGCCGGTAGCCCGCCGGAGCTGGAGGGTACGCACGGCGACGAGGGTCCGCCGGGCGTACGCACGAAGAAGCCGCACGGCGGCGGCACCGTAGCCGCACCGCAAAGCACCGGCGGGAACCCCCTGCTCACCACCCTGCGTCGCACCGGTCGCGCGGCCAGCGGCTGGTTCTTCGCACCCCAGCCCCTGGCGCGGGTCGCGGTGTTCCGGGTCATCATCTACGCCTTCGTCATTATCGACATGACGCAGTTCGTCAACGACGTTATCCCCCACGGTTACGTCCCCGAGCTCTACCAACCCACCTTGCTCGCCCGGCTCATCCACTTGCCGCCGCTGGGCGTGACCGGAGCGTGGGTGCTGTTCTGGGTGATCACCGCCGCGTGCATCACCGCGATTCTCGGCAAGCTGCAACGCACTGCCGGCTGGGTGGTGGCTATCGGCTTCTTCATCTGGATGCTCAACTCCCAGGGGTTTTCTTACGTACAGCACGACCACCTGGCGCTGATGATCACCGTCGCCGTGCTTCCCACCGTCGGCACCGCCCGGCTGCTCGACACCCGCACCTCCCAGGCCGCCGGGTGGGCGCTGCGGAGTGTGCAAGTCAGCGTGATCCTCACCTACTTCGGCTCGGCCTTCGCCAAATGGTCACGCACCGGATCACCCCAAGCGTGGGCCAACGGGGCAGTGTTCGTGTGGGCGATCATGCGCCGGGGTTCGGACATGGTGCGTTGGACCCTGGAGTATCCCAAGTTGTTGATCGTGGCGCAGTGGGGTCTGATCACCCTGGAGTTCCTGTCACCGATCGTGCTGTTCCTACGCAAATGGTGGCTGTACCTGGCGGTGGCGGTGTTCCTCAGCTTCCACCTGGCCACCTACTTGGCGTTGGAGATCCACTTCCTGCCCACGGTGGTGTGCTGGGCGGCGTTCCTGCCACTAGAACGCCTCCCGGCTTGGGTGAACCGGGTCTTCAGGCGGATGGGGAAAGGTCCGGTGCGGTCTTGATCCCGAACCGGTGCTCCAGTGCCCGCCTGGCGGCGAACCAGCCGTTCATCCCATGCACACCGGGCGCCGGCGGGGTGGAGGCCGAACACAGGTACACCCCGGGAATCCCCACGGCGTAGGGGTCCGGGCTGGGCGTGGGCCGGGCGACCATCCGGTACATCGTGATCGCCCCGGCGGCGATATCACCGCCGATGTAGTTGGCATTGTGGTGTTGCATTTGCGCGGCGGGGATGCACCGTGAGCGCACGACGACGTCCCGAAAGCCGGGTGCGAATCGTTCGATTTGGGCTGTCACATCTTCGGTGACGTCCCTGGTGGAGCCCGCCGGCACGTGGGTATAGGTCCACAACGGCCGCAGTCCATTGCTCTGTCTGCCCGGGTCGGCCAGGGCGGGATCCGACGCCAAGACCATCGGGGCCTTGGCGTGCCTTCCAGCCACCACTGCGTTCTCAGCGGCCGCCATCTGCGCACGAGTTCCGCCCACGTGCACGGTGCCCGCCTGCCCCACCTGCGCATTTGCCCACGGCACGGGGCCGTTGAGCACGTAATCGACCTTCGCCGCGGCGGCACCGTAAGGAAACCGGCGTAGGCCCGCGGCCGCGCGCGCAGGGATCTCATCTGCCCACACCTCAAGCACGGTGCGCGGGGTGGTGTCGAAGAGGTAGGTGCGTGCGGCTGGTAACTGGCGCGCGGAAGTCACCGGCACCCCGGTGGTGATCTGCCCTCCGTGGGCTTCCAAGTCGGCGACCATCGCATCGGTGATGGCCTGGCTTCCGCCCACGGGGATCGGCCAGCCGACGGTGTGGCCCAGGGCGGCGAGCATGATCGAGGTGCCCGCCGGGCTTAGGGCGGGCAGCTTGGAGATGGCGTGCGCGGCCACCCCGGTGAGCAATGCCGGAGCCCGATCGCCGGTAAAGCGGCGGTTCCACAACCTTGTGCCCTGCTCCACCAGCCTGCTTGCGAACGCCAGAGCACCGCTGACGCCGCTGGGGCTGAGCAGTTCGCGGGGGATGCTGCGCTTATCGCCCAGGGCGAGGCTGAGCACCGCACTTTCGTTGCGCATTAGGGGCGCCATGAACGCTTCCCAGGCTGCGCCGTCGTCCCCTAATTCGGCAACCGTACGATCCAGATCGCGGTACGCGATCCCGGCATCGCCACCATCGAGAGGTTGGGCGTAGGACACCTCGGGGGTGGCAAACTGCACGCCGCGAGCGCGTAAATCGAAAGACGAGAAGAACGGGCTGGCCAGCGCCAACGGGTGCACCGCGGAGCACACATCGTGCTGCAGGCCAAAGTCGGTGAGGCCAAGATCCAGCGTCCGGGCCCCGCCACCGATCGTGTCTTGGGCTTCCAGCACCTGCACCTGCAGGCCGGCGCGCGCGAGCGTGACCGCTGCCGCCAAGCCGTTGGGTCCAGAACCGACGACGACGGCGTCGACCTCGGCACCCGTAGACATAGCGCCACTCTATGCGTTGGCCGCCGCTATGCGATCGGCGGCGCGGTGGAGTACGCAAAGCGGCCCCCGGTCCAGAAAGGACCGGGGGCCGCGATGCTGTTGCGAGTGGGCTAACTCAGAAGCCCATGCCGCCCATGTCGGGCTCGCCGCCGCCAGCAGCCGGGGCTGCCTTTTCCGGCTTGTCGGCCACAACGGCCTCGGTGGTCAGGAACAGACCAGCGATCGAAGCTGCGTTCTGCAGCGCCGAGCGGGTCACCTTCACCGGGTCGTCGATGCCTGCGGAGAGCAGGTCCTCGTACTCGCCGGTCGCGGCGTTCAGGCCGTGACCAACAGGTAGCGAGCGAACCTTCTCTGCCACGACGCCGCCTTCGAGGCCAGCGTTCACGGCGATCTGCTTCAGCGGAGCGTCAACGGCAACCTTCACGATGTTGGCACCGGTGGCCTCATCGGCCTCCAGCGACAGCGTCTCGAAGGCCTTGTTGGCGGCCTGAATGAGGGCCACGCCACCACCGGCGACGATTCCCTCTTCAACGGCTGCCTTGGCGTTACGCACGGCGTCTTCGATGCGGTGCTTGCGCTCCTTGAGCTCAACCTCCGTGGCGGCACCCGCGCGGATGACGGCCACACCACCGGCGAGCTTAGCCAGGCGCTCCTGGAGCTTCTCGCGGTCGTAGTCGGAGTCAGAGTTCTCGATCTCGGCGCGGAGCTGGTTGACCCGGCCCTCGATCGCGGAGGCTTCGCCAGCACCGTCAACGATGGTGGTTTCGTCCTTGGTCACAACGACCTGACGTGCCTTACCCAGCAGGTCCAGGCTGGCGTTCTCCAGGGACAGACCAACGGTCTCGGAGATGACCTGGCCACCGGTGAGGATGGCGATGTCGTTCAGCATGGCCTTGCGACGGTCACCGAATCCGGGAGCCTTAACGGCAACGGACTTGAAGTTTCCGCGGATCTTGTTGACCACGAGGGTAGCCAGGGCTTCGCCCTCAACGTCCTCGGCAACGATGATCAAGGGCTTGCCGGACTGGATGACCTTCTCCAGCAGCGGCAGGAAGTCCTTGACGTTGGAGATCTTGGACTCCACCAGCAGCACGTAGGCGTCCTCCAGGACGGCCTCCTGACGCTCCTGGTCGGTGACGAAGTACGCGGACAGGTAGCCCTTGTCGAAGCGCATACCTTCGGTGAGTTCCAGCTCCAGACCCAGAGCGTTGGACTCCTCGACGGTGATGACACCTTCCTTGCCGACCTTGTCCAGGGCCTCGGCGATCAGTTCACCGATCGCCGGGTCACCGGCGGAGATAGCTGCGGTAGCGGCGATCTCTTCCTTGGACTCAACGTCCTTGGCGGTGTCCAGCAGGGCCTCGGTCACGGCTGCAACAGCCAGGTCGATGCCGCGCTTGAGCGCGATCGGGTTGGCACCGGCGGCAACGTTGCGCAGACCTTCGCGCACGAGCGCCTGGGCCAGAACGGTTGCGGTGGTGGTGCCGTCTCCGGCGACGTCGTCGGTCTTCTTGGCGACCTCCTTGACGAGCTCCGCACCGATCTTCTCGTACGGCTCGTCGAGTTCGATCTCCTTAGCGATGGATACACCATCGTTGGTGATCGTGGGGGCGCCCCACTTCTTTTCCAGGACGACGTTGCGTCCCTTGGGTCCGAGGGTGACCTTGACGGTGTCGGCGAGGGTGTTCAACCCACGCTCCATACCGCGACGGGCCTCCTCGTCAAAGGCGATGATCTTTGCCATTCGGGTTTGATCCTCCAGCTGGCGGATGACTGGCCGGAACGATGCCCGCGACGGACGACGCCTCTTGGTACGTTCACGTCACGTACCGCCTGGCGCCTCATCGGCCCGACCACTTTCTGTCACTCTCACATCGAGAGTGCTAACGCCATTATTGGCACTCTCGGGGTGAGAGTGCAAGGTGGACGGGCGTTTCGTCACCAGAAACACTTCCGGCCCCTGTGGCGGGGGTGCGCACAGGGGCCGGAAGGTTGCTGCAGGTGGGTGAGCTAGTTCAGTTCACCAGGTCACCTGCGGTGTGGGTGGTTGCCCGACGACGGCGTGCGGCGCCGATCATCAGTCCACCGAGTGCCAGCAGCACCAAGGCTGCGAGGGCGATGTGGTCAACCTGCGAACCGGTGCTCGGCAGGTCGTCCTTGGGCACTTCGCTTACCGGAGGAGTGTCCGCCGGCGGCGTTTCGCCCGGAGTCGGAGGCGTGGGCACCTCGGGTACCTCACAAGCCTCATCGGTCGCGACCAGATCGTTGGACTCCACGCCCGCGGTGTTGGCGAAGGCGCCGGTGTCACCGGATCCCGGTGCTGGGCAGGTGAACGCCGGACCCTCGGCATCAAGATCCTCATCGAGGATCGCGGTGACCGTCACCTGGTAGGTGTGCACCTGCCCCGAATCGAGGTCGACGTCGATTGCCACGGTGTTCTCCTGCGCACCATCGGTTCCCTGGCCAGTCCAGGTGTCCTCAACCTCGACGCCATCTGGCGCAGACGAGACGACGGCGTCCAGAACCTCGATGCCGTCACCGAACCGTAGTTGGTCGCTCACGGTGTACAGACCAGCGGCGGCACCATCGTTGGTCACGGTGATGTCATAGTCGACCGTCCACTGACCCTCATCATCGACCGCGGGGTTACCAGCGGATTCCTTGGTGATGGTGATCGAGGGCAGCGGAGCACACGCCAGGTCGTCTTCGGTTGAACTGTCGGGCTTGGTGAGCACCGAAGTGTTCGTCAATGCCCGTGCCGAGTCATCCGAACCGTCACCACACGCCGTCTGGTCAACGCCGTCGTCGTCGATGTCGAAGGACATCGGGACGTTGGCGATCACCGTCAGTTCGTACACGTGCGGGCTGTAGGCCTCATCGTCGGTGCGCGGCAGGTCTTGGCCCCACGCGACGATCAGGTTGTCGATCCCGTCCCATGCTGGTTCGAACAGTTCCACAGTTTCCGGCGCACTGGTCACTTCAGCGGAAACCACGTCGACCTCTGCAGCGAACCGCAGTTCGTCGGCCAGGTCGTAGTACGTGGAGGGAACGCCCTGGTTCTCAACGATCACCTCGTAGACAACCTCCCACTGACCATCGCCGATCGGCTGTGCCGAAACGAGGTCCTTGGTGTGGGTGGGCTCACCGTTGACGATGATTCCCGCCTCGTCGCAGTTGATCTCCGGTGGGATCTCCGAATCGGCAGGAACGTCCGCTTCCGCACACGCTGTGTTGACGAACTCGTCGGCGAAGGGGTTGGTGATCTCGAACTCGAACTCGTGCGAGGCACTGTCACCTGGCGCGAGCTCTTCGATCGTGAATGATCCGAAGCCGGGAAGGTCGATGTCATCGACCTCGATGCCGGTCAGGGTGCCCTGCCCGGTGTTCTCCACCACGATTCGGTAGGTGACGGTGTCACCCACGTAGAACTCGGGGTAGTCCAACGGGTCGCTGGCGCTGCGCCACTGTCCATCGGCATCCTGCACGTCCTTCAGCAGCGAGGCCGAGTAGAAGTTTGCGATCTGCGTAGGAGCGGAGGTGCGCATCACCAGGCGGGTGTTCTCCGCGCGGCCCTGCGCACGGTTGACCAGGGTGTCGCCGCCTTCGAGTCCGTCGGTGAGGATCGGGACCACAAAGCTGAAGGAATCCCTCGCGGCGAGTTCACCAGTGATGACCCGCACCGCGGTGGCCTCGGCGATGAACTCCTCGGTCCAGCCGATGGTGTTCTCTGCGATGGTGCCCGCGGCCCCGTTGCTGGGGTCGGCAGGATCATCGGAGATGCTGGCCGGATCGGCGGTGGTGTAGTACACCGTGGCGCCCTCTGCTTGGACCGGACCGGACAGAACGTAGGAACCGCCGTCGGCCATTTCGGTGCCGCGTCCGTCACCGACGTAAGGAAGCACGTCGATGGTGTCGGTGAACTCCTGGGCCAAGGGGTCTTGTGAGATCACTTGGACCGTCCAGGAGCCTTCGCCCACGCCATCACCGCTGACGTTCGGGATGAACGCCTGATCCTCGGTCTTGATGATCTGGGTCAGACCGGAGTCGCTCACCGTGACGCTCGCCGTTGCCGGAGAGGTGGACACTCCATCAGAGCTTGCGACCACGGTGTTCACCAAACGGTCCCCACCCACAAGCTCATCGTCGAAGGTGACGTCATAGCTGAGGGTGTTCTGGGTGTTGGTAGGCACCCCGTCCAGGGTCCAGGTCAGAACCTGAGCGCCATCGATGGTGTCGACGGTGGGTTCGGGGTCTGCGCTGCCCGCTACGTACTGCACGCCCTCGGGAAGGGTGTCCAAGAGTTCGTAGCCGTTGATGGTGTCCGGAACACTGTCGCTGCCGTCCGCCGAGTAAGTCAGCGTGTAGGTGGCGCTGCCGCCGGGGTCAATGGAACTGGAGTCCACGGACTTAGAAACGTTTGGCGTCGTGCCTACCACGCGCATCACCGAGCGCCCGTTGGCGCTGAAGGGGTAGCGGGAGTCCGGGGTCAGCACACCGTGTCCGGGCTGGTCGCCCACGGTCGTACCACGGTGTGCGTAGTTCCATGTGGTGGAGCCTGCCATTGGCGGAAGGTTTCCACCCCACTGCCACACGTCTTGGCCGTTTGCGACGTCGTCGTTGATCTGGACGGTGGAACGCAAGCGAACCGTGTCACTGCGGCCAACTGAGTTCGGGTCGTAGAACGCCCGCACTGCCAATACCTGTGAGGGGTCCTCGGGCTGGGTGTCGGTCCAGCCTGCGGATGCCCCACAGCCTTCCCAAGAGTTGGGGTCGTAGGTGGCGCCCGGAGTCAACGCCGGAGCCGAGCCAGTGAAGTACTGCACTTGCGCCCCTTCGAGTACGTCGGCACCAGGGAATGTGGTGACGGCCGCTGTGCCTGGGACGTAGGTGACGTGTTCATTGTCGTAGATGGTGCAGAAACCGGCATCGGTCAAGTCCCCAGACACGCCATTGAGGTTGTGGCTGATGTTGAGAACTGCTTCCTCGCTCGGCGCAAGCCTCAGGACGTCATTCCAGGCGCCGCCACCGATCCAGTCGGAGTTGTAATAACCGGTGAGCCAACTGTTCTCCGAGGCGTTATTGGAGGCATCGTCGTCGAACGTGCTGCCGTCCACGGCCTCGTAGGTGGGCGCGCTCGAGCTCAGCGAAACGGTTCCGCCGCCCTCGCTGGTCTGAATGAGGAACTGCACGGTGCCCGATGCCACGGCTTGGCGATCGGTTGGCAGCAGATTGCCGTTGGAGTCCTGGGTGGGAACGGTCGTCTTGGAGTAGTCGATCCCGCTCAGGGTGAGGTCAAAGGTGAAGTCACCGGTCTGCACCAGGGTGCAGTTCTCCACGAACGGAGCGATTCGGCTCTCGCCATGGTCACCGCCCGAGTAGGGGTGTCCGCCCGAGGTGCCTGAAGTGAAAGCGGCGCACGCGTCGGTACCGACGATCATCGAGGCACTGTGGGTGTTGCTCATGGTCAACTCGTAGGTCACTTCGTCCGGACCATCGGGGCTACCGGTGCCGTGGAATACCGTCCACGGGAAGCTCACCTGGCGACCGCCATCGGTCTGGGATACGCCACCCAGTGAGGTTTCCCAGCGGATGTCCTGAACAAAGTCGTTAGCGACGGCCAAAGGCGGCAGGTCCACTGCCTGGTCCGCGATGGTCGCACCAAGGCCCACAGGCTCGCCACTGGCGGCGGTCACTTCCAGGCCGGTACGGATCGATACCGCCGAGCCCTCGTCCTGCGTGCCGATGTTGCAGACAAGTTCGGTGCCATCTTCGCTGATCGCGGAGACCGGCTCCACGCCATCGGTGAGGCACAGATCCGGAATCTCGTCGAAGATCGCTCCGGTGGCGGTGAATGTCGCGGTGACATTGTCTACCGGTTCATTGCCGGGCGCCTGGGCATCATCGTTGAGGTTGAACCACCAACGCGCGCTAACCGCGTCACCGGTGGAGACAGTCTCCGGCGTACCGGCTGCCCACTCCCCCTCTAGTTCGTAGACAGTTTCGGCTGAGGCCGGCAAGGCGGTCGCCGCGCCAACCACCACGGCAAGCGCCGTGGCCGCCGCGACGGCTGCCGGCCGTCGCCGGGAGCCAGAGCGCCCCCAGGTGGATGAGTTCATCATGCAGTTCCTTCAATCGTCGGCTTCTCCAACAGCTCTGCCGTTGGCGCTTTGGTGCCGCACGGCCCGCCCCCATACGTGGATCTGCGAACTACGCTTTTTCACCAAAACAAACGCTCCCACCGACGAGCAGAGCCCAACAAGACCCGACTAATGGGGGCACTGGATGGCTTTTCTGAGGGAAAACGATCACCGTCGCAAGATTCCGTTATCCGATTGTCACCAATCGTTACCGATTCGACTCATGATTTCCGCTATCGGAATCAGAGCTATTCCCACTCACTCCTGAGACTGAATGATCCCGTCTTCTACCGCTCGTTTGTAGAGGTCGATCTTGGTGGGCGCCGGTCGTCCCACAGCTTTGTACTTGGCGCGGATCCTGCGGACGTAGTCGACCACGGTCTCACGCGCGACCCCCAACTTCCTCGCTACCCCATAGGCCTTCTCCCCCGCGGCGTAGAGCGCTAGCACCTCGACTTCGCGACGACTCAGGCGAACCCCTTCCCCAATTTCCCCGCGCGGCGCTCGTGGCGGTGGCGCCCCAGACCGGGGCCCTGCTGAAACGCCGTACGCCGACTCCAAGCCCGCCGCCTCCCGGATTGCGCGAACCAAAAATGCCGTGGAGTTGGACTTGTACACCACCCCTATAGCTCCGACCTGGATCGCTTCCTCCCCCAGCGCCCACCCCTCGGGAAACACGTGGACCAGCACCCGCACGTCACGGTCAATGAGCCGTTGAACATCTCGACGCACACTTCCGGCATGACAGTCCCGCAATGAGAGTAGGGCCAACCCCGCATGCGCGCCGGAACGAACAAAAGCGTCAACGTCCGCGCCTTCCCACGCGACCGTAAGGCCCTCCTCCTCCTCGATCAGACTCCTGGCTCCAAGGTTCGAAACTGAAGAGTCATTCAGGATAGCCACCAAGAATTGACCACTATTTGAGATTTTTGGCGTCTCGAACAACGACGAAGTCTCGCGACAGCCGCTCGTCAACAATGCATGAACCCCACCTTCAAAAAATGCAGTTGGGCGGCATTGCCCAAAAGAACCCAATAACCATACCGATAGTAAAGTATCGGCTCGTGCCGTCAGTTCTGGGGGCGCCTTTTTGGGTCGAGTGCAGTTAGTCGGGAGCCTCCGAGCAGCGCACAACAGGTCAGGCTAAGGCGCGGCGGACGAACCGTTCGTTGATCGGGTGCAGGATCCGCGTCCGCACGAGGCGTTCGACCGCCTTGAAGGTGGCGGCGGAGACGAAGATCGCGTCGAAGGCGATCATCGATAGCGAGAACCAGGGCAGACCCATGAGCACGGCGATGCCGATGTGCATCGCGATGACACCGAGAAGGGCGACCCGTCGAGTGATCGGATGCAGCAGCCCGACGGCGAAGAACAATTGCACAAACACGGCGAAGTAGGTCGCCGCAGTCACCATTACGGCGTTTGACGTGAGGAGTTGATTGATCCACGCGAACACCGTGTACTCATGCAGCGCTAGCGGGTAGTACAGCGCCGTACCGTTTTGCCAGAGCCCTCCCTGCACCTTATAGAGGGCCGATGCGGTGTACAGGATGAAGATCTGCAGGGCCAAAGCCATCAGCGCGGCATTGTGGATGGGATTGGTCAGCGCCTTGGGAAACACGGGCAGCCCCCACCAGAGCCGCTTCAGGACTGACCCCCGTTGCACACCACGTTCCAGTGCAATCCGCCGGCGCCGAGCGTCGAGCGACCAGTGCGCAGAGGCATTCATGAGGAGCATGAAAATGAGCCCGATGCGCGCGATGTTGTCGCCCTGGTCCCCCACCAGGCCATTGCGCTCAGTCAAGGCCGCCATACCGATCATGAGTAGCGCGGTCATCGGTCGCGTGCGCCACCCGATGATGAAGGCGACCGCGATCGCCATCAGCAAGAGGTATCGGAGCGTGAACCACAGGTTGCTGTCGCCGGCGAACAACAGGTGCAAAGGCCCAAAGGTATCGTCGGCACGGAACGGCTCGATCCACGTGGAGGCTGGACCCCACAGAGAATTGCGTACGGTGAAGTTAGCCACCAGGATGCCCAATAGGGCGGTGCCAACCAAGATCCGGGCGGCCGACAGACCATAGAGCGCGCGCTTGTCGTCGAGGAACCACGACTCGATCCGCCGCTTTTCTCGGGCCACCGGCGCCAGCAGTGCGCTCATACCTCGACACCCGCCTTGCGCACGTAGCCACCGAAGAGTTCGATCGTCTGCTCATCTAGTTCTGCAGCAGCTCGCCAGCCATACTCATAGACGAGCGGTTCGGCGTCGTCGATTGTCTGCTCGTGGCGGTTCGCGTAAGTGGGGACGTACCGGTTAGACGTGCGGTACTGGATCTCTATTATCTCCCCATCCCAAAGGTGGTGGGCGTAATAGGTGGCGAATTCTGTACTCATTTCGTCGAACTGCATGTAGCGGTCGACCCACCAGGCGCTGGCAGGATTCTCGCCGTCGTTGCCGACTAGACGTTGGCGCAGGTCTTCGATTGGCGTAGTGCGGTAGTTAGCTTCGATCTGTGCGCGCTGTTCGTCGTTCATCTCGCGCATCGCGGCACTTAGTCGTGTGCTGAGACGCCGAACGGCCAGGCTCATGCGCGGCGGAAACGGGTTGCCACGGATCATGGCGTCTTCGCCTTCGACCAGTTCAACCCATTCAGTAATTCTTTGTTCGCCGGTTTCGGCGTCTGTCACGAGCGCGCGAAGTTCGAATGTTCCTGCGACGCGGCGGGGGGTGGGAGCGAATATCTCCCAATTCTGCTCAAACCACGGTTCGGCGTAAGAGCGCAGGGACGCTGCCCCGACTTCGGCACGAATTTGGTTATCAGGGCCGACCCACAGAGCGATCACGGCCGTGTGACCAAGAACGGCCACAACAAGTAGCCACACTAATAAGCGGGTGAATGGCGCTCTCTTTGATGGGCGATCGTGCGACCCATTGACTCCACGGTCAAGCTCCTCATTACGCGCAAACTTCTCACGCGTCAGGCGTGGGTTCTGAGCATCCGTGGGAATCACCTCAACTGTCCTAGAAACACGCTACCGGTGGTTGTGTCCCCCCGAGGACACAACCACCGGCGTCGCGCACTAACTCATCTCATCGCGTTACGCGACTTGATTTCTCCTTCGTGACCAGACCAGTCCACTGGCTCCGGCTAGGCCCAGCGCCAAGGCGAGGGCGAGCCAACCCAGTGCGCCGGTACCGGTGCTGGGGAGGCCTGGCTTGCCAGTGCCACCCGAGGTTCCGGTTCCTGCGTCAGTGTCTGATCCGTCGGTATCCGTACCGCTGCCAGCTTCGGCAACGACTCGGAATTCCAGCGTGAGCTCCTCTAGGTCAGAGGCATCGTAGCCCTCTGCATCGAGGCTGAACTCGTGGATTCCGAGCTCGGCTTCAGCTGGGATCTGCCATACGAACACCACTGCACCATCTTCGTCAGCAACCTGGGTGCCCAGGTTCAGGGTCGGAGTGGAGTTCATGTATGCGGTGACCTCGGTGCCAGGCTCGAAACCGAACCCGTAACCAATCTGGGTGGCCAGTCGCGGCAGGACGGTGCTCTCAATGGCACTTGCCAACAATCCGTCGGGGAGAACAACCTGGAAGGTCGTTTCTACCGGATCGCCGTCTTCCGGAGTGGCGACAACGGTGTACTCACCAGGCGTCGCGTCCTCAGGAATAGTCACCACGTGAGTGAAGTTCCCGTCTTCGTCAGTGGTGACCGTGCCCTCGTGGATGACATTGCCGTCACCATCGGTGATTACGATCTCCACTTCGGTGTTCGGCGGGAAGTCGGTCCCGTCGATTACGACCTCTTCGCCAGGCGTCACGATGTCTGGAGTGACATCGATCTGGGGATCGTCGGTGTCAGCACCGTCGGGCTCAGTGCCATCGGGCTCAGTGCCATCGGGCTCAGTGCCATCGGGCTCAGTGCCATCGGGCTCAGTGCCATCGGGCTCAGTGCCATCGGGCTCAGTGCCATCGGGCTCAG
>JBMDWZ010000270.1:0-3886 GCA_048594865.1 Beutenbergiaceae bacterium | reverse complement strand
ACCCGCGCTACGACGCACCCGGGAACCCCCACCCCGGTCCGGGTGCATTCGGAATGCCTCACCGGGGAAGCACTGGGGTCCCTGCGCTGCGACTGCGGGCCGCAACTCGATCACGCCCTGCAATTGGCGGCAGAGCACGGCGGCGCGGTGGTGTACCTGCGCGGGCATGAAGGCCGCGGCATCGGCCTGGCGAAGAAGGTTGCCGCCTACGCGTTGCAGGATGCCGGCCGCGACACCGTGCAAGCCAACCTCGACCTTGGCCACGGCGCCGATGAGCGCGACTTCGGCGCCGCCGCGGCGATCTTGCAGGATCTGGGCCTCACCCAGATTGATCTGCACACCTCCAACCCGATCAAGAGCAGCGCCCTGCAGGTGGCGGGCATCGACGTCGTCGGCACCCACCCCACCAGCGGCGCCTGGAACCCCCACAACGACACCTACCTACGCACCAAAGTTCACCAATTAGGACACGACGCGGCCCTGCTCGACGGGGCCGCAGAACAGGAACAGATCAGCTCATGAGCGGAGCAGGAAGCCCCACGATCACCGTCGACGGTAGCGGCCTGAACGTCGTCGTCATCGCCACCCAATGGCACGAGACGATTATGACCGGACTACTCGACGGCGCCCGGCGGGCGCTGAGCGCCGCGGGAGTAGAAAACCATCGAGAGGTGCTGGCCCCGGGATCCTTTGAACTGCCGGTGTTGGCGTTGCACGCGGCCCAGCAGGGCGCAGATGCGGTGATCGCCCTCGGAGTGGTGATCCGCGGCGGCACCCCACACTTTGAGTACGTATGCCAAGCGGCCACCTCGGGCCTGACGGACGTGGCACTGCGCACCGGGGTACCCGTCGGCTTCGGCGTGCTCACCTGCGACACCGAAGAGCAGGGCCTAGCCCGAGCGGGACTACCGGGGTCGATCGAAGATAAGGGCGCCGAGGCCACCCAGGCGGCCCTCGCCACCGCCCTGGCGATCCAGAACCTCAACAATCCCTGACCGCCAGGGCCCGGGCGCGCAATGGCGCTTGGCCTACACTCCTGAGGCTGTGGGCATCCTCCAAGCGCTGAGCCGCTTCAACGCCGCGCACCCGTGGTCCCATAACGCCGCCTTCACCCCGCTGATCCGACGCCACGCACGTGACGTGGCCAGGCGGGGTGGGCGGCGAGCCCTGGATGTCGGCTGCGGCACCGGTGAGCTCGTGGCCACGCTGGCGGGGGAACTCCCGGACGTGCTGGGGCTCGAACCCGACCCCACCACCGCGCGGATGGCACAGCGGCACATTGCGGGCATCGATGGCGCACGCATCGAGCAGCACCCATTCGATGATCGCTGGCAGTTCGACAAGTCCGAGCAGTCCGAACACTTCGACCTCATCGTGTTCGTCGCCTCGCTGCACCACATGCCTTTGGAGCCCACCTTGCGCGCCGCTCGAAATGCCCTAGCGCCCGGCGGTCGTCTGGTGGTGGTCGGCGTCTGCAAGGACACCGCGGCGGACCTCCCAAGGGACCTAGCGTCCCTTGTGCTGAACCCGATCATCGGCTTGGTGCGGCATCCGAAACCGGCGGCCTCGACGCCTGTGTCAATGCGAGCGCCCACCGCGGAAGCGAGCGAGACCTTTGATCAGATCGGCGCCGTGGCACGGCGGCTGATGCCGGGGATTCGACTGCGCCGACGGTTGTTCTGGCGGTACACCGCCATCTGGACCCGGCCGCTCGCGCCGCCCGTCCCGTCGCACTGAGCGCCTCCAGGTGCCACTCTGGGCTGGTGAACAGCACAGAGTTTTCCTTCACCTCCCGCTGGTCGGTGCCCGCCACCGGGAGCGACGTATGGCAGGTGCTGTCCGATCCTGGCACCTGGCCTCGCTGGTGGCCGGGAATCCGCAGCGCCCAGATCGTGCGCCATGGTGATGCGCATCGGGTGGGTGAACGCACGGTACTGCGGGTCGGCAGCCCACTGGGGTACACGCTGCGCTTCGGGGTCGAGTTGCAGTCCATCGATCCGATGCGCAAGGCCACGGCGAGGGTGGTCGGGGACTTGCGCGGCACCGGAACATGGTCGCTGGCTGAGTCTGCTCATGGCGCGTCGATGGTGATCCAGTGGAACGTGTCGGCCACCCGGCCGGTGATTCGGGCATTGTCGTTTGCGGCGCCGTTGGCGCACGGTTGGATAATGGCCGCCGGCGAACGCGGCCTGCGCCGCCAGGTGCAGTAGTCCCGGAGACAGATTTCCACAGGCAGTGACCGACGCCGGTTTATCCACAAGGCCCAAGGGTGCCGGTGTCCGGCGGTGCCACGATCGGGCGATGAGCCAACGATCAGTCCTCCAGCGAATGTATTCGATGTGCATTGCGGCCAGCGCTGGCGTCGTCCTGGTGCTGGCCGGCTGCGCCGGCGGGGACGACCCAGTCAATAAAGAGTCAGTCGAAGACGAGTCAGTTAATGAAGAGTCAGTCGAAGACGAGACAACCGACGACGAGCGAGCTGAAGAGGAGCCCGCTGAAGACAAGTCAGCCGAGGATGACGAGAACGAGGAGGACGTCTTCGTCGCCGAGCTGACCATGGTCCCCCGCTCCCCCGAAATGGACGGACAGGACGGCGTCGGCGCCGCCTCATCGGCGGAGTACTTCATGTTTGCCTACACCTATGCCTATGGCACTGGCGATACCGAGCCGTTTGCGGCGATGTCCGGCCCGGAGTGCGGGTGGTGTGCCTCAGTGATGGAATCGGCTGCGGGCTATCACACGCCCGAGTCCTATATGCGCTCCGGTGACCCCGAAATCCTCGGCACCGACTACAGCGACTCCCCCGAGCCGCAATGGGACTACCTGGTGCAGACCCAAGTCCGGATGCCGGAAATGCGCGTCTACAACGCCAGCCACGAGGTCACCGAGGTCCACCAAAGCCAGGACCTCGTGGTCACCCTGGGAATGGTTTACGACGGCGAGATATGGGTGGCCGCGGGAGTCGGGACCGAAGAGCTCGAGTAGGCGACAACCCGCAGCGCAATAGCGCTCGCGCCGGCGGTGCGGGTGTCCAACCGGCGAGCCGATTCACCAGCGACACCGAAGATGGGGCAGGCTCTAGTCCTGTGATGTCTCGATGACCGGCCTGGAGTTCCCCCTGATCGGGTGGATCGTAATCGTGCTCTGCGCCCTGATGGTCGGTATTTCCAAAACCTCGATCGCCGGACTTGGGTCCTTGGCCGTGGCCGGGTTTGCGTTGTTCATCGCACCGCGGGAGTCCACGGCGGCGGTGCTGCTCATCCTCATCGTTGGCGACATCGTCGCGGTCACCATGTACCGGCGCAGCGCGGACTGGACGATGCTGCGCGGCCTACTGCCCGCGGTGCTACCCGGCGTCATCTTGGGCACCATCGTGATGGCGTTTATCGACGACCGAGCCATGGCCCTGCTGATCGCGGCCTGTATTTTGATCGCCCTGGCGATCCAGATGGTCATGCGCAAACGCGCGGTCGGAACCGCCCCGCCCACCGGTCCGCCACACCTGGCAGCCACCGTCGGAACCGGCGTCGCGGCCGGGTTCACCACCATGGTCGCCAACGCCGCCGGTCCGGTGATGGCGTTGTACCTGCTCGCCGCCCGGGTGGACAAAATGAAATTCGTCGGCACGATCGCCTGGTACTTCCTCATCGTCAACGTCTCCAAGATCCCGTTCTCCGTGGGCCTTGGCTTAATGACGTGGGACACCGTGCTGCTCACGCTCATCCTCACCCCGGCGGTGCTGCTGGGTACCTTCATCGGAATCAAGGTGCTGCGCCGGTTGGGACAGGCGCGCTTTGAGCAGTTCACCATCGCCGCCTCTGTCGCGGCCGGACTCCTACTGCTCGCCCGCGGACTGATAGGAAACTAGCGAACAGGCAACTAGTTC
>JBMDWZ010000027.1:0-10091 GCA_048594865.1 Beutenbergiaceae bacterium | reverse complement strand
CAGGGGCGCGTGGAATTCGAGAACATCGCCTTCTCCTACCGCGAAGACGTGCCCCTGATCGAGGACCTCAGCCTGGTCGCCGAACCCGGCCAGACGGTCGCGATCGTTGGCCCCACCGGGGCGGGCAAAACCACCCTGGTGAACCTGCTCATGCGGTTCTATGAGGTCACCGGCGGGCGCATCATGCTCGACGGCGTAGACATCGCCTCGGTGCCGCGCGCCGACGTCCGGTCGCAGATCGGCATGGTGCTGCAGGACACCTGGCTGTACACCGGCACGATCGCGGAGAACATCGCCTACGGCGTCGATGAAGAGGTCGAGGAGGACCCCATGGTGCAGGCGGCGATAGCCACCCACGTGGACCCGTTTGTGCGGACGCTGGGCGAGGGCTACCAGACGCTGATCGACGATGAAGGCGTGGAAGGGACCGCCGTCAGCGCCGGTGAAAAACAGTTGCTGACGATCGCCCGGGCGTTCTTGGCTAACCCCTCGATCCTCATCCTGGATGAGGCGACGTCGTCGGTGGACACCCGTACCGAGGCGCTGGTGCAGGAAGCGATGAGCGCACTGCGTAAGGGCCGCACGAGCTTTGTGATCGCCCACCGACTCTCCACCATCAGGGACGCGGACGTGATCCTGGTGATGGAAGCGGGGCAGATCGTGGAGCAAGGTAACCACGATGAGCTCATCGCCTCCGATGGCGCGTACAAGAAGTTGTACGAGTCCCAGTTCAGCGCCGCTGCGATCGAGCTGGAGTAACGGCGCGTTCTGAGCGCGCCAGGCCGCCATCTGGCACGATGGGTTTGTGCGCATCGCCGTGGTCGCTGAGTCCTTCCTCCCGCAAGCAAACGGGGTGACGGTGACCTTGCTGCGTCTGTTGGAGTACTTGGACGCCGGCGGGCATCAGGTGCTGGTGTTGGCCCCGGCGCCCGGTCGCGGTGAGGCGTCGGTGGACCATTACGCGGGGGCGGACGTGTACCGGTTCCGGGCGGTTCCGCTGCCCGGGTATGCCGAGATGCGGCTGTCCAACCCGCGGGTGTCCACCCTGATGGACCACCTGCGGTACTTCGACCCCGATGTGGTGCACCTGGCGGCGCCGTTCGTGCTCGGCTGGCAGGCAATCGGGGCGGCGCAATCGTTGGGCCTACCGACGGTGGCCGTGTACCAAACCGAGGTCCCCACTTACGCCCGCAAATATAAGGCGCGTGGTGTTGAACCGTTGCTGTGGAAGCGGATCGAAGGCATTCACAAGCGCGCCACCCTGTCGTTGGCGCCCTCGACCTACGCGTGTTCGCAACTGATCGACCGCGGTGTGCACCGCGTGGGCGTCTGGCCCCACGGGGTGGACCGGGACCGGTTCAACCCGGTCCACCGCGATGAGGCACTGCGGGCGTCGCTGGCGCCCGGGGGTGAAGTGATCGTGGGATACGTCGGCCGGCTTGCGCGCGAGAAGCAGGTGGAAGACCTCGGTGCGCTGCGCGGAATCCCGGGCATCAAGATCGTGGTGGTGGGCGATGGCCCGCGCCGCGACCACGTGGCCAAGGCGTTGCCGCAGGCGACCTTCACCGGCCACCTGCAGGGACCCGAACTGGCCCGGATGATGGCGAGCTTCGACATCTTCGTGCACACCGGGCAGATGGACACTTTCGCCCAGACCATCGTGGAAGCGCACGCATCGGGCGTCCCGGTGGTGGCGCCGGCCCGCGGCGGGCCCATCGACCTGGTGCAGCCGGGCGTGAACGGCTTCCTGTATACCCCCGGCAAGCTCAAGGAGTTGCATGGCCACGTGGCCCGGATCGCCTCGGACTGCGGCCTGCGGATGGCGATGGGCGTCAGCGCCCGCGAGTCCACCGAGAACCGCACCTGGGATGGCGTGAACGAGCAGGTGTTGGGGCACTACTCCAATGCGGTGGCGTTCAATATTCAGGATCGTGCACACAAGGCCAGACCACTGCGTAGGCGGTTGCTTACTCGATGATCGTCAACGTTACCGACCTGGACGATGAGCGTCTGGGGGCATACGCACGGCTGACCGACGTTGCCCTGCGTTCCCGGCACGAGCCCGAGAAGGGCCTGTATATCGCCGAAAGCTCACTCGTGATCTCACGCGCGGTCGCGGTGGGGCACCGGCCAAAGTCATTCCTCATGGCACCCAAGTGGTTGGACTCGATGCGCGAGGTGATCGCCTCGGCTTGCGACGGGGACCCCGACGGCGGCGACACCCCGGTGTTCGTTGCGTCTGAGGAGTTGCTCGAGCGGCTCACCGGGTTCCATCTGCACCGTGGGGCGTTGGCCGCGATGCAGCGCCCGGCGCTGCCAGACGTCGCCGACCTGCTCACCGATGCCCGCCGGGTGGTGATCTTCGAAGACATTGTGGATCACACCAACCTGGGTGCGGCGTTTCGAGCGTGCGCGGCCCTGGGCGCCGACGCGGTGTTCATCACCCCGCGCTGCGCCGACCCGTTGTACCGGCGCAGCATTCGGGTGTCGATGGGGACGGTGTTTCAGGTGCCGTGGACCAGGATCGACCCGTGGCCGGGCGGTTCGGCTGGCACCGCAGGCGTTTCCGGCGCGGACCTGCTGCGTTCCCATGGGTTCACCGTGGCCGCGCTCGCGTTGACGCCCGACTCGATCACCCTGGATGAGCTCGAAGCCAACCCGCCCCATCGGTTGGCGCTGGTGATGGGCACCGAGGGTGACGGGTTGCGCGAGCAGACGATCGCGGCCTGCGACGTGTCCGTGCGGATTCCGATGGCCGGGGCGGTGGACTCCCTGAACGTGGCCGCCGCTACCGCGGTGGCGTGTTGGGCGCTACGGGTGCGCTAGGCCCGCTTTCGCACATCCACGACGTGGTGCTCAAGGTCGTGCAAGGCATAGACAGCCAGTGTCCACACGGTGAACTCGCTGCCGCCTGACCGTGTGCCTGGCCGGTCCCACGCATCCACGGGTACCGCACGCAAGGCGCCAGCGAACTCCGCGGCACCGGCCCGGAGCTGGATCGCAACCGCGTCCGGAGGTTGTTCGTGGTACCGGCCCTGTTCTGCCGCTGCGTCCTGGTCCCAGTCGCTGAACGTTGGACTCTCCTGGGACAGCATCAGTTTCAGGCGGTTGAGCATCGTGTGGCACACGTCGGCCACATGCGCGGCGTACTCAAGCGCCGACCACGTGGTCTCATCGGGACGTTCGGTGGCATCGGTAGAGCCGAGCCTGTCAACAATCGCTTCAGCGGCTGCTTCGATCCGTTGGGTGAGATTGTCAGGGGTGACGGTGGCGGCATCGAACCCGCACTCGGAGCAGGACCGATCCAGAACCCAGGTCCAATCCTTGGTGTCCGGAGGTATCGACATACGCTGATTCTGGCACGCCGATGGTCAGGAGCACATCAGGTGCCGTCGGATTGCGGCTCCCAAATGTTGACGCGCTGATGCAGATCCGCGGTTCCATTGCGGCCCGTGGGTGAGTAGACGTTGAGAGTGTCGGCGGGCTTGATGCGTTCCCAGATGGCTGCCAACTCGGCTCCCGCCGCGACGTCGCCGCCGTCGTACTTGATGAGAAGGTCGGCGATCTCGTCGGTGAGGTCTAGCAGCGAGTCGATGGTCGGCATCGGAACGTCGGGCTCCGGTGGTGGCATTTGGTCGGCCTGTGGCAACCAGTCATCCCACAACAAGAGTTCGGAGCCCATCAGGTGGGCCAGTTCAAGGAAGACATACCCCTGAGTGAAGCCCGGTCCGCTGAGCATCGTCATCCCCGGGCCAACGCCATAGGTGCTCAGGTCCTTGGGTTCGAGCTGCCCTGCTCGGTGGGCGTGCCAGACCTGGGCGGCAGTTTCAAAGGGACTGCCCAGCCCGGTCGGGAGGTCATGGGCGCGGCCATCGGCGCCGGTGGCAGGCAGCTCTGGGTCGAACCGGACCCACCGGCCGTCGTCCCAACGTTCAACGACCACGTGGTCGTGGTGGAAGCCGGGCGTGAAGTATCCGGCGAACCCAATCCGGCTGCGGGCCGGGATCCCATGTTCGCGCAGAATGGCTACCGCGAGCAGGGTGTGGTCGCGGCAGCAGCCGCCGACCTTGTCTTGGTCCTCGCGCGGCTGCGCGAGCGGGCCCGGCCTACGTTCGACGGCGGCCGAGCAGATCGTGGTGATCCACCGGTCGTCGATGTCCGCCAGTTGCTGGGGCGTGGCCGGCGTGCGGTCGGCGCGGTAGTGCAAGATCGTGTTGGTGACGACCTCATGCAGGGCTGCCGTGTCGGTGGGGACCTCGGCGAGCAAAGCGCGATGCTCACCGGGATCGCTGAAGTCTGTGTGCCCGGCGTAGGAGCCGGTGTCGTTGAGATCGGTGCTGTTCAGATCGGTGCTCATGAACGCGAGTCTGAACCTTGCCCTTGGGGCGAGGTCAAGGGGGTGTCGCTCGCCGCTTCCACGCGGGTTAGGGCACCAGCCGGACCGCGACCTGCGCGGCAAACTCCTGCGGCTCGTCAGGGAATCCTGCGGTGTAGATTTCCCGCGGTGCACCGGTGTTCTGACTCAGGGTGTGGGCGTGGGCCATCACGGCGGTGAAGGCCGGCAGGATGCCGGGGTAGTTCACATCGTCCCCACGCACCGGTGTGAAGACCTCGGTGCCACCGGATTCGGCACGCAAGATGACGTCGTCGGCCGGGATTGCGGTGCCGGTGTAGGGCACGCAGATCTCGATGGGGACCTGGACCCCGGCCGAGACGGGGTCATGGTAGATCGCCCACACCTCGGGTTCGGGAGTGGCGCCGGCGCTGCGCAGGGCCGTGGCGATCTTCTTCGCCGTTTCGGCGATCACGGTGCCGATGGACTCCGGGGTCACGCTCACCCGAACGCACGCGAGGATCGCTGGATCAACCTCGCGCACGTGGGGAACGAACGCCGAATCGCCGGTGACGTCAAGGTTGGCCAGGGCGTTCTTGCGGACCTGGTCCAGGTCTCGTTCCAGCCCGACCACCCAGGTGACCACGAGTTCTCGGGCCCTCAGCGGATCGGCGGCAACGACGTCGGCGATCATTCCCAGCGGCATGCCCAGGTTGCGCAACCGCCGGATGGTGCGGCCGAGCGTGACTTGGCTGGCGTCGTATTGCCGATAGCCGTTGTGGGCGCTGACGCCGGCCGGGACCAGCAGCCCATTGTCGTGATACAGGCGCAGGGCTTTGGCCGACAGCCCCGTCTGGTGGGCCATCTGACCCGAACTCAACGCCTCAGTGCTCACCGTTGCAGCGTCGCACACTTCTGCGGGGAGCGGTTTTGGAAGATACGGTGAATTGGCATGAGGTATTTCGCGTCAGCAACGGTTCTCGGCGTAGCGCTGGTATTAACGGCATGTTCTGACGGTTCGGATGATTCCGACGGCGAGGAAAATTCCGAGGCAAATTCCGAGACAAATGCCGAGACAAACGGAGAAGTGAACGAGCAGTTCGAACTGCTCGATGAGGCCATCGGTGCCTTTGAACTACTTCAGGAACGCGAAGAGGGAGACGTGGTCACCGGGCCCCAACTCGGCGTGGGGATCGAGTCCTTCGAGCTGCCAGTCGGTGAGGTCGGGGTTGAGGTGTTGGTGCGCTGCCTGGGCACGGATTCGGAGCTGGGTCTGCGTTTCGCTGAGGATGACGTCGTGGAGCGTCAGCAGTGCGATAACGGAATGCTCGGCGTCGCACGTGACCTGGATGGGTCGCAAGAGCAGGTGTGGATCGACGCGCCCGATGACACGTATTGGGTCATGGTGATCCTGGAAACGTAGATCGCGGTAAACAGCATCCGGCAGTGGGACACTCTGTCCTATGGCCGATTCCCAGAGACTGCTTCTTCTTGATACTGCCTCACTGTATTTTCGGGCGTTTTTCGGCGTCCCCGACTCCCTGCGGGCACCCGATGGCACCCCGGTCAACGCGGTGCGCGGACTGCTGGACTTCATCGCCCGGCTCAGCACCGACTACCAGCCCACGCACGTGGTCTGCGCGTGGGACAGCGACTGGCGCCCGCAGTGGCGCGTGGACCTCATCCCGAGCTACAAGGCCCACCGGGTCGTCGCCGAACAAGAGGTCGCGCCCGACGTCGAAGAGGTCCCCGACCCGCTCGCCACCCAGATCCCGATCATTATCGACGTGCTGCAGGCACTCGGAATCGCCGTCGTCGGAGCCGATGGTTATGAGGCCGACGACGTCATCGGAACGCTGGCCACCGATGCGCAGATGCCGGTGGAAGTCGTCACCGGGGACCGTGACCTGTTCCAACTGGTCGACGACGCGGCGCAGGTTCGCGTGTTGTACACCGCGCGCGGGGTGGGCAAGCACGAAAAGGTGACCAACGACGTCGTGCGGGAAAAGTACGGGGTGCGCGCCGACCAGTACGCCGATTTCGCGACCCTGCGCGGGGACTCCTCCGACGGGCTGCCGGGC
This sequence comes from Beutenbergiaceae bacterium, assembly GCA_048594865.1. GTDB lineage: Bacteria > Actinomycetota > Actinomycetes > Actinomycetales > Beutenbergiaceae > CALKWS01. The sequence goes on along the minus strand of JBMDWZ010000027.1, from coordinate 3,677 downwards.
GTGCGGGGGATTGGCGATAAGACCGCCGCGTCGCTGCTTGCCACGTATGGCGATCTTGCCGGGATCCGCGCCGCCGCGGCCGATACCGATCAGCCGCTATCTGCGACCATGCGCAAGCGCATCACCGAGGCCGGCGACTATCTGGACGTGGCGCCGACGGTGGTAGCCGTGGCGCGGGACCTGGATTTGGGTGACTTTGACGCCGCCCGCCCGGGGCTGGATTCCGAGCACCCCAACCCGCGTGATAGCCAGGCGTTGACCGCGCTGGCGCAGCAGTGGGGATTGGCAGGCTCGGTGGACCGGGTGCTTGACGCGTTCGGTCGATGACCCCCGTTTAGTTCTCGTAGGTGGGCGCGATGACCGCCCGAGCCAGGGTGTGGAAGAGCGCGAGGAACGCGATCTTGGTGGGGCTGTCGGACTCGCTCGCGTCCAGGGTGTCGGTGTCCAAGGCGTGCACGGCGAAGAAGTACCGGTGCGGACCGTCGCCGGGAGGAGGTCCGGCGCCCTCGTAACCGAAGTTCCCGCCGTCGGATCGCACGTGGAACGCTGCGCCGGGCAGCATCAGGTCGCTTTCGCCGGCGCCACGCTCGAGCTCGGTGACCTCTGCGGGAATGTCCACCGCAGTCCAGTGCCAGTAGCCCGACGGCGTGGGGGCGTCGGGATCAAAGCAGGTGACGAGGAAGGACTGAGTCTCTTCTGGAAAACCGGACCAGGCCAGGGCCGGGGAGGTGTTCTCACCGTCCACCGCGAACGCCGAGTCGAGCTTTTGACCATGGACGACGTCGGGGCTACTGAGAGTGAACGACCCGGTCGTTGGTAATTGGTCATAGGGGTTAGGGGCGAGGGGGCGGGACAGATCCATGAGCATCTCCTCGTGGTTGGGGGGCTTGTTGTCGTTCTATCACGCATGAACTGTCGGTGCTCAGGGGCGCGGTGAACGCGGGGTTGACATTGGCGACCGCGCGGCATTGACTAGAACTAGCGTTCGTAGAACTGCGGTTCGACGCAATGTCAGTGGGTGGTCGTAGCGTGCCGGGTATGGCTGAAGGAGGTGTCGTGAGCACACATGGAACTACTGGCGCGGGCTTGCTAGCTGGTGCTGGGTCGCTTGGGGACGCTGGGTCGCTTGGCGGAGCGAAGATCGACCTTGCCCGGCAGGCGCTCGCGGCGGCCGAGACGGCCGTGGGGGTCGCCGGGCAGGTAACCCAGCCCAGCAAGGAACGCGCGTTGCCGGCGCCACCCGCACTGGAGTCGGTGCTGCCCGATGGGCTGCGGCAAGGCAGCGTCGTCCAAGTGCACGGCTCCACCTCGGTGCTGCTGGCGATGGCCCAGGCTGCCGCGGGAGCCGATCGGTGGTGCGCGATGGTGGGGATGTCCGACTTGGGATGGGGCGCCGTTGCCTCATTCCTGAGCTTGGAACGGGTGATCGCCGTCCCCGGCCCGGTCCCCGACATTGCCGCGGTGCTCGGTGCGCTGGTGGACGGCTTCGATGTGCTGGTGGTGGGCAAATGCCCGGGGCTCAGCGCAGCGGACCGGCGAACCATCAGCTCCCGGCTCCGGCAACGCGGGGCGGTGCTGCTCACCGCCGACCACTGGCCCGGTGCCCAGATGGCGATGAGCGTCACCACCGAATCGTGGAATGGTCTGGGCCGCGGCTATGGGGTGCTCAGCGGGCAGCGGATGCTCGTCACCTGCACCGGTCGTGGGCAATGGGCCGGCCCGGTTCGCCACACTCACGTGCTCTGTGGTCGCGAGGGGCTGCATGAAGTGCAGCGCGTGGCGCCGCCGGTCATGCCCGATCATCTGACGTTTGCGCAGGTGGGGTAATGGGTGCGCTCGCGAGCGGCGATTCGATCGAGTTCCCCGGTGGCTCCGCCGAAGCATCGGAGCAGGCCGGAACCCGACTGGCTGTGCTCTGGATCCCGGATTGGCCGGTCGCGGCTGCCATCGCCGATGGTTTGGCCAGCGCCCACCAGCCGGTCGCTATCCACGACGGTCGGCAATTGGTGGTGTGCAGCGCTCAGGCCAGGGCGCAGGGGGTGCGGCGCGGGATGCGGCGCCGAACCGCGCAAGGGCTCTGCCCAGACCTGGTGCTGCTGAGCGTCGATGAGGGCCGCGATGTGCGGGCCTTTGAGCCGGTGGTGCAAGCCGCCGAGGAAGTGGTCGCCGACGTTCAGGTGATGCGCCCGGGAGTGATTCTGCTGCCGGCGGGAGGTCCCAGCAGGTTCCTTGGGTCTGAAGAGCGGCTCGCCGCCGACCTCATTGGCCAGGTGGCGACCGATACCGGAGTCGAAGCCCAGGTGGGGATCGCCGATGGGCTACTGGCGGGGATGCTCACGGCCCGCGACGGCCTCATCTTGCCCCCGGGGCAGACGCCGGCGTACCTGGGCACGCGTGACGTGCGGGAGTTGTTAGTGGTAGCGACCACTCAGCAGTTGCGGCGTGAACTCGATGACCTGATCGGGCTGTTGCGCAGGCTCGGTGTGCTCAACCTGGGGGATCTGGCCGCACTGCGGCCGGCTCAGGTCGGGCCGCGTTTCGGGGCTTTAGGTACCGCGGTGCACCGGCTGGCGAGCGGGCTTGATGAGTACCCGGTGCCGGTGCATCGAGCCGAGCCTGACATCACCGTGCATGCCGACCTGGATCCGCCGATCGCGCGGATAGATATGGCGGCGTTCGCCGGCCGCAGGCTCGCCGAAGACCTCAACAACAGAATGCTGCGCCGAGGCGTGGTGTGCACGCGGCTGCGAGTGCAGGCGCGTGCGGAGAACGGATCACGGCTGGAACGAACCTGGCGAATCGAGGGTGCGCTGACCGCCTCGGAACTGACCGATCGGGTCCGGTGGCAACTGGAGGGGTGGCTCAGCGGGCGCAGTGGTGATCGGCCCAGTTCGGCGCTGACGTATCTGGAACTCGCTGCCGAGGATGTGCACCCAGCGTCCTCGATCACCGAGGGGCTGTGGGGGCGCAACAGTCGCGGACAGGTCGACGCCAGCCGGGCGGCATTGCGGGTCCAGGGATTGCTCGGGGCCGATCGGGTGCTCACCCCGGTGCTCGAAGGTGGGCGTAACGCTAAGGATCGTGTGCGGTTCGTGGCCTGGGGTGATGAGGCCGCCGCCCACCGGCGGCCCGACGGTGCCTGGCCCGGTCAGATACCTCGGCCGCTGCCCGCGACCGTTCCGGATGAGCGGGTTGAGGTCGGCCTTTTGGACGACGACGGCGAGCCGGTAACGCTGGGTAGTCGCGGCATGTTGAGCGCCGACCCGGCACGGGTGCGGATCGCGCCAGCGGGTAAGGCGGATAGAGCGGGTAAGGCTGATAGAGCGGGTAAGGCAGGCAAGGCGGGTAGAGCAACGGGTGAGGCCGGTAGGGCAGATAGAGCGGGTAGAGCAGAAGCGCTCCCCGCGGGCACGTGGCGCATTACTGGATGGGCCGGCCCGTGGCCGATCAGCGAACGGTGGTGGAACGGTGGCCAGCCTCGGGTCTACCTGCAAGCGGCGTGTGACGAGGGGCCCGCACTACTCATCGGGGGTGTGGGAAACGACTGGTGGGTCGAGGGCATCTATGACTAACGTGCACGTCGCGGTTCCGCGAAGCCAGGCCGGTCATTCAGGTGCGCGGCAGCGCCGGGCAGGTCGTTCAGGCGCGCGGCAGCGCCAGGCCGGTCGTTCAGGTGC
>JBMDWZ010000269.1:0-3903 GCA_048594865.1 Beutenbergiaceae bacterium | reverse complement strand
GCCCGGCGCCGGCGCAAGCCCGGTCCCACGGCTCAGGAACAGGCCGATGCCCAGCGGGCCTACCACGACCCCACCGACCCCGACGGGTGGGGCGAACGCGCCCCGGAGAAGCCGAAAGCGAAGAAGTCATGAGCGAAGAAGTCATGAGCGAACTGCACGCCATCATCCCCGCCGGCGGCGCGGGCACCCGGGTGTGGCCACTGTCGCGAAAGGGGCACCCCAAGTTCCTACACGACCTCACCGGCAGCGGTCGCACCCTGCTGCAACAGACCGTCGATCGGCTGCAACCGCTCGCCCAGTCGCTGACGATCGTCACCGGCGCCGCGCACGCGAGCGCCGTCGCTGACCAGGTGGACCTTGATCCGGCGAACATCCTGGCCGAACCCTCACCTCGGGACTCGATGGCCGCCATCGGGCTGGCCGCGGCGCTGCTGCAACAACGCCACCCGGACACCGACGTCATCGTCGGATCCTTCGCCGCCGATCACGTCATCGCGGGCGATGAGGCCTTCGCCGCCGCCGTCGCCAGCGCCGTGCAGGCTGCGAAACAGGACTACATCGCCACCATCGGGATCACCCCGACCGAGCCGTCCACCGCGTTTGGATACATCGAATCCGGCGCCCAGGTGCAAGGGCTGCAGGCACCCAGCCCGGTGCACCACGCGGTCACGTTCACCGAGAAGCCCGCACAAGAGATCGCCGAGCAATACCTAGCCGGTGGCAACCATGTGTGGAACGCCGGGATGTTCGTGGCCCGCGCCAGCGTGCTCCTGGAACACCTGGCCAAGGATGACGCCGAACTGGCCAGCGGCATCGCCCAGATCGCCGAGGCGTGGGACACCCCCCGCGGCCCCGAGGTTCTGTCCCAGGTGTGGCCAACCCTGACCAAGACCACCATCGACTACGCCATTGCCGAACCCGCGGCCGCGGCCGGTGCGGTGGCCGTGGTTCCCGGAACCTTCGGCTGGGATGACGTGGGTGGGTGGACGGCCATCCGTGACCTGGTGCACCGCAATGGCGAAGACGGGATACTCGGCGATCCACAGCAAGCGTTGGTGCTCGACGCCGAAGGTTCTGTGATCGTGCCGGGTGCGGGTCGCAAAGTGGTGCTGCTCGGAATCCCGAACGCCGTCGTCGTCGACACCCCCGACGCGCTGCTAGTCACCACCACCGAACACGCCCAGGGCGTCAAGGACGTGGTGGCGCGGTTGACCAGCAATCGAGAAGACGATCTGCTCTGACGGCGCCTTGCCAAACGGGCGGTAACCTCAAGGACGTGGCCCTTCCATCTCCTGCTGCCCTGTCGCTTGCCGATCGCGTGCGCGAACGCGCCCACCACCTCGACGCCGACCTGCGCACCTTCCGCCGTGACATTCACGCCCACCCCGAGCTGGCGCGTACCGAACACCGCACCAGTGGCAAGGTCGCCGAGCAACTCGAGGCAGTCGGCATCCCCGTGCGCCGCCTCACCGGCACCGGCCTCACCGCCGACATTCACGCCACCCCGGGCGCACCGAGCGGCCGGATGATCGCGCTGCGCGCCGACCTGGATGCGCTGCCACTGACCGAAACCACGGGCCTGGACTTTGCCTCCACCGTCAAGGGCGCGGCACACGCCTGCGGGCATGACATCCACACCTCGGTAGTGCTCGGCGCCGGCCTCATGTTGAAGGAACTGGCCGACGACGGTGTGCTGGGTACCGATGTCCGGCTCATTTTCCAGCCCGCGGAGGAAGTGCATCCCGGTGGCGCGTTGGACCTCATGCGCGCCGGGGTTCTGGATGGCGTGGACCAGGTCTTCGCCCTGCACTGCGACCCCAAGCTGGACGCCGGACTCATCGGCACCAGGATCGGGCCGATCACCTCCGCTTCCGACAGCGTCACCGTGACCCTGTCCTCCGACGGTGGTCACACCTCACGCCCGCACCTCACCGGTGACCTGGTGTACGCCTTGGGGCACGTCATCACCACCGTGCCGGGTCTGCTCAGCCGCCGGATCGATCCGCGCTCGGGCGTGAACCTCACCTGGGGAGCGGTGCGCGCCGGCAACGCCGCCAACGCCATTCCCTCGATCGGTAGCGTCACCGGCACCTTGCGTTGCCTAGACGCCCGCGCCTGGGAAGCCGCCGAAGACATGGTCGAAACCATCGTCAAGGACGTACTCACCGCCACCGGTGTGGAAGTGGACGTGCAGATCGTGCGCGGGGTGCCCCCGGTGGACAATGACGAGGATTCGGTACGAATCATGGATGACGCGGCCCGCGCCGCGCTCGGGCCCGACGCCTTGCACCTGACCGAACAGTCCCTGGGCGGTGAAGACTTCGGGTGGTACCTCACCGAAACTCGCGGGGCGATGGCCCGGCTGGGCACCCGAACCCCCGGCGGGCGCAGTTACGACCTGCACCAGCCCGACACCGTCTTCGATGAAAACGCGATCGGCGTGGGTGCCCGGTTCCTCACCCAGACCGCTGTGTTGGCGGGAATCGAACAGTCTGGCGCCAAGTAGTACCGCCGGTACCAGTTAAGTAACAACTGCGCTGCCGCGCCGTCAGGTCTTCTCAGCATCTGGGACTAGGTACTACGCTCGGCCGAATCCGCGATACCCACGCGGCTCGACCAACAACCGCATCGCACGGTTACCCCCGGGAGTTAATAACGTGAAGAAGTCCCTGTTCGCCCCAGCGGGGCTGGCGATCGCCGCCCTACTCCTCGCAGCCTGCGGGTCGGCGCCAGAAGAAGAGACTCAAGACCCCTCCAGCCCCGAGGCGGAGAACGGTGAAGAGACCGAGGAAGTCGATACCAGCAACATCGACCCCGAGTTCCTGGCCTGCATGATCTCCGATGAAGGTGGCTGGAACGACGCCTCCTTCAACCAGTCCGGCTTCGAAGGGCTCACCCGCGCCGCCGACGAGCTCGGGATTGAGGTCAACGACGCTGAATCCACCGATGACTCCCAGTACCCGGGCAACGTCGATGCGATGATCCAGCTTGGCTGCGACCTGACCTTTGGCGTTGGCTTCAACCTCGACCACGCCCTGGGCGATGGCGCTGCCAGCGCCGAGGACCAGAACTTCGCGCTGATCGACTCTTACTTCACCGACGCTGACTTTGCGCCGATGACGGTGCCGAACGGTAAGCCGATCGTCTTCAACACCCAGGAAGCGGCCTTCCTGGCCGGCTACCTCGCTGCCGGTGTCAGCGAGACCGAGACCGTGGCCACCTACGGTGGGCGCCCGTTCCCCTCGGTGACCATCTTCATGGATGGGTTCGCTGACGGCGTCGAGGCTTACAACGAAGCACACGATGCTCAGGTTGAGGTGCTCGGTTGGGACAAGGAGTCCCAGAACGGCTCGATGACCGGAGACTTCGAGAACTCCGAGAACGGGTACAACACCACCCAGCAATTCATCGCCGACGGCGCCGACGTCATCCTGCCGGTGGCCGGCCCCGTGGGTTCGGGTTCACTGCGCGCAGCCTCCGAGCACGAGGGCATCAAGGTCATCTGGGTTGACTCCGATGGCTACGAGCAGCCCGACAACGATGAATACAAGGAATACATCCTCACCTCGGTGATGAAGAACATCGGCAACGCCGTGTTTGACACCATTTACACCGCGGCCAGCGATGAGTTCGACAACACCCCGTACATCGGCGACCTGGAGAACGGTGGTGTGGACCTGGCTCCGTACCACGACTTCGAGGACCAGATCGATGCCGAGCTAAAGACCGAAATCGATGACCTGCGCGAGCAGATCATCTCCGGTGAGCTCGTCGTGGAATCCGACAGCGCCAACTAATACAGTGAATGGCGGTGTACCCGCCCGGGGGCGGGTTAACCCCCATTCCTTCGGGAGCCCCGGGGGGGGGGCCATGGGGTGTAGTTGGTAATTCAGGGGATCACCC
>JBMDWZ010000268.1:0-10617 GCA_048594865.1 Beutenbergiaceae bacterium | reverse complement strand
ATTCACCGGCTATCGCACCCAACGAAACCTTGCGGCTAGAGCCATGGAAGATCGATCGCAGCACGTCGCGCTCGTAGTCCGCCAAATCCGGGTCATCGAAACCCCGGGCGTCATCGTCGCGCACAAAGGCCCACTGGGAGTGCTCGACTGACTCCTCCTCCGAGTCGTCAGCACCGCCGTCCGCAGCATCGCCGTCGGCGGCGACACCACCTTCCGCACCATCGCCATCGGCACCGACACCGCCTTCTACGGCTTCGCCGTCGTCGTCCTCAGAAGCGGACTCCTCGATCCGGAAGTACCCCCGCACCGCCAGGTCCACCATGGTCGCCGTCACGTCATGCGGGTCGGCAACCTCGTCGGCCAAGGTCCCCACCTCCCCCGGGCGCACACCCTGCGGCGGGTGGAACTGCACGGCCACCTCGCCGGAGTCCCTGGGCCCAACCTCCACCTCTTGACCAGCAGCAGGCGACAGCCCCGGCGTCAGCCCCTGGTACTGCTCATCGCGCCCACTTCTACGCACCCGCATGAGCACCGCGCCGATCCCGAGCACCGTCAAAACAGCAGCCACGGGCCCCGCCGGTGTCGTCAGCCCAAAAGTGCTAGAGAACGTAGCCCGCGGCGTCAGCTCCGGCTCGGCACCACCGAAAGTCCCGGCCGGGAACTGCGCGGCAACCACGAATTCCTCTTCATCGAGGGTGTCCTGAGCGAACTGGGCGCTGCCGCCCTGAACCTCAGCATCGGTGCACTCCCGCCCCGAATCCGGCGGCCCAATTCGGCACGTCACCTGTATCGGGTCTTGGGTCGCACGCACCTGCACGGCGATATCCGAAAGCGGAAGCTCGGTGCCGCCCTCCACGGCTTGCCAGAAGAACTCGTCCTCACCGTCGGGACCAACCCCGGAGTTCACCAGCCCCGAGGCCCGCAGCGTGATCCGGTAACTCTGCAGGCCTTCAACCTCGACGTCTTCATCGCCGATGTACACCTCCAGGGAGTTGCCCTCCCGCTCCACGGTGAGGTCATCGGGCGCGCCCGAGGGCGACTGCGCACCGGTGACGGCGTAATCCAGCACCCGATAATTGTTCGGATCATCATCGATGCGCTGCCGCGTTGGGAATACCAGCATCGGCCCATGCCCGGGCGAATCGGCAAAGTCGAAATCGAAGTCGAAGACCAACTCGGCCTCGCCCTGCTCGTCGATTTGCACGTCGATCTCGTACCGAGGGATCGACCAGTCGTCCTCATCGGCGCTTGCGGGCACCGCCGTCACCGTCAGAGCCAGCAGAGCCGCCGCAATAACGGCGAAGAGTCGGCCCACACCAGCGCGGGACCCCAAGCGCGATCTCATGGGCGCCAGCCTAGCGAGATCTAGCTAGCGCACTTGGCGCAGGCTCATCGCCCGCTGAGCTTCCCGCTCCTCTTGCTTGGCGCGCAGCGCATGGCGCTTATCCCACTCCTGCTTACCGCGAGCGAGCGCGATCTCCACCTTCGCCCGACCGCCCAGAAAGTACAGCTGCAGCGGCACAATCGTGTGCCCCTTCTCCCGCGTCTTAGCGGCCAGCTTGTCGATCTGCTCGCGGTGCAACAGCAGTTTGCGCTTGCGCCGTGGAGCATGGTTGGTCCACGTGCCTTGGGAGTACTCAGGAATGTGCACACCCTCCAGCCACGCCTCGCCCTGATCGACGTTCACCCACCCGTCGGTGAGCGACGCCCGGCCCGCGCGCAGTGCCTTGACCTCGGTCCCCGTCAGAGACAGCCCAGCCTCATAGGTGGCATCGATGTGGTAATCGTGGCGCGCCCGCTTATTGTTCGCGATCAGCGTGCGCTGGTTTTTGGGATCGGCGTCGCGGTTCTTCTTCGCGCCCTTGTTCTTCGTACTCACTGCCGATCACCTCCAACCGTTACACCGGCTTGGACAGGGTAGTCCACCGAAGCCAGCAACCGTAAACCCATTTACGGCCGCGGCCCAGATAGATGGCTAATGACGCCGGCTACCGCCGCGTCACCACGCACCCATCGGATCGATGGTGGACCCGTTGCGCCAAATCTCGAAGTGCACGTGGCAACCCGTTACCTGCCCGGTCATCCCGGTGTAGCCAATCACGTCGCCCTGACTCACGCGTTGACCCGGCGAGACATTGAAACTCGAGAGGTGGTTGGTGATCGTGAGGTAGGAGTTTCCGCCGATCACACCGTGGTTGATCAGAACCTGATTGCCCGACGTCGGAGTGTCACCAGTGCGGCGAAGTTCCGTCACCGTTCCGTCGGCGATGGCACGCTGCGGCTCACCGCACGCCGATCGAAGGTCGACGCCGTAGTGCATATACCTGCCACCGAACACCGGGTGCGTCCGGTACCCATACGGCGAGGTCACGAACAGCGACCGAGTGATTGGGGTGATGAAACCAGAGGACCCGCCCGAGGACCCCGAGGAACTCGAGGATCCTGAGGAGCCGGACGATCCCGAAGAACCAGACGATCCAGAGGATCCTGAGGACCCCGAGGAGCCAGAGGACCCGGACGATCCAGAGGATCCCGAGGACCCAGAGTTCTGGTTGCGCCGTTCTTCGGCAGCGCGCTGACGCTCAAGCTCGCGTTGACGCTCGCGCTCTTCACGGCGCTGACGTTCGCGCTCTTCGGCCTCCTGCTCAACGATCTCGGCGATCTCGTCGGCCAGGTCGTTGTACTCCGACTCCAAGTCGCCCTGCTGGCCCTCGTAGTCTTCCTTGAGGAGCTCCAACTCGTCGGCACGCTCTTCCTGCTCCACCTTGAGCTGGGCGATCTCGGCAACGAGGTTCTCGGCTTCGATGCGCACCCCATCGGCTACTTCGACGGCATCTTCGGCCTCTACCCGCAGCTCATCGATCCGCTCCTCTACCGCCTCCAACCGCACCTCGCGGTTGCGGTTCACGGCGCTCAGGGTCTCCAGATCCGACAGTGCGCGGTTTTGCAGCCGCATCGCGGAGTTCATGGAGGAGTACTGGTTGGCGAACTCCGAGGGCGTCGAAGCGTCCAAGACCACGGAGATGGCGCTGATGCCAGGGCCACCCCGATAGGCCGAGCGAGCCACTTCACCCATGGCGGTGGAGGTGCCGCTGATCTCCTGCTCCCCCGCTTCGATCTGCTCGTTTAGGTCATCGCGCTGCGCCTGAGCAACTTCAAGGCGGCCCTCGACGGACTCCAGGTGCCGCTCAGCGGCAGCGAGTTCTTCATTAGCTGTGACCAGTTCCGCCTCGGCTATCGGGAGCCGGCGGTTGATGGTGTCCAGTTCGAGGTAGGTCTCGGCCAGGTCGGCGTCAGTGCCTTCTAGGGCCGAAGACACGCTCTCCTGCTGGCGCTCGTTCTCCCGCTGCTGTTCTTCCAGGTCCGAGCGGGAATCTTCCAGCTCGTCCAGACGGTTGGCCTGCGCCGGGATCGCGACAGCGAAGATCCCGACCACCAGCGCCAAGGTGGCCGCGACCGCCTGGCTCGATGTACGCACCGAACGTGTGCTCCGTTTCGCCACCCTCATCACACCTTCGTGTACTTACTCAGGCTGACCAACGAACTGATCGCGGCGAGCAGGATTCCGATACCGATGAGCACGGGCGCGATGGTCCACACATCCGAGGTGCCCACAAAGTTGACGAACGTGAAGGATTCCGAGCCCGCAAGCCATCGGTCGATGAGGTAATGCACACCGCCGAGCAATCCGCCCACCGCCAACAGGGCACCGAGCAGGGCAGCGATTGCGCCTTCGAGCATGAACGGAAGCTGGATATAGAGGTTCGAGGCGCCCACCAGGCGCATGATCGAGGTTTCCCGCGAGCGGCTCATCGCCGAGAGTCGGATCGTGGTGGTGATCAGCAACACCGCGGTCACCGTCATCACCACGGCGAGCCCGGCGGCCATCAGTGTCACCCGATTCAGGATCTGGAACAGCGGGTCCAGGATCGCGCGCTGATCAACTACCGACTCCACGCCCGGTCGGCCGCTGACCTCATCGGCAACCACTTGGTACTGCTCGGGATCGTGCAGGCTAACCCGGTAAGACATCTGCATCTGCTCGACCGTGATGTTGGACGCCCAGTCCTGATCCCCGAACCGTTCCTGGAACGCCTCGTGGGCTTCATCCTTGGTCTCGGTGTAGACCTGGTTCACGTAGGTGCTCAGCGAGTCGGACTCTAGAACCCCCAGGACCTCCTCGGCCTGCTCCTCGGTCACTTCACCCGACGCGCACGTGGGCGCATTGGAGAACTCGGGGCACAGGAATACCGATACTTCAACGGCGTCGTACCAGTCGTCCTTGAGGTTGGCGATCTGCATCTGGACCAAGATCGCCGAGCCCACGAACGTTAGTGACACGAAGGTCACCAGCATCACCGAGACCGCCATCGCGAGGTTGCGTCGAAGGCCTTGCAGGGACTGGCCGAGGACGTGCCGCAGCCTCATCGTTGAGCTCCGTACACTCCGCGGGCTTGGTCACGGACGAGCTCGCCATCGACCAACTCGACGACGCGTTTACGCATTTGATCCACAATTTCGTCGTCGTGCGTGGCCATCACGATCGTGGTGCCGGTGCGGTTGATCCGGTCCAGCACCCGCATGATGCCCACTGAGGTGGTGGGGTCGAGGTTTCCGGTGGGCTCGTCGGCGAGCAGGATCTGCGGCCGGTTCACAAACGCCCGGGCGATCGCCACGCGCTGCTGTTCACCACCGGACAGTTCAGTAGGCAGGCGCTTTTCCTTACCCGACAGGCCCACCATTTCCAGCGTTTCGGGAACCGTGGAGTTCACCTGGTGCCTTGGCTTGCCGATGACCTGCATCGCCAGGGCCACGTTCTCGAACACGGTCTTGTCGTTCAGCAGGCGGAAGTCTTGGAAGACCACGCCGATGTTGCGCCGCAGGTGCGGAACCTTCCACCGGGAGATCGTGGACAGGTCGCGCCCGGCCACGAAGATCTTGCCCTTGGTGGGCCGTTCTTCACGCAGCACCAGGCGAATGAATGTCGACTTGCCCGAGCCGGACGCACCGACAAGGAACAAGAACTCTCCGCGCTCGACTTCGAGGTCGACGCGGTCCAGGGCCGGCCGCGCACCGCGGGCGTACACCTTGGAAACCTTCTGGAATCGAATCACTAGTTCATGGGTGGCCAGTCTCGACAATTGGGGAAGTTCACAAACCTGGCCATTGGCACCATACGAACGCGTGTGGGCCATCGCGGTGATGACACGCCGTAGTGAGCGTTACCACAAGGGGGCAACCTCGACCCAGATTTCGCCCGCTGGCCCGACACCACCGTCTCCGGCACGCACCCCAGGTCCCAAAGCCTCAGGTCCCCAAGCATGTACTCGGGACCGCGACGGCGGCCATACATCGACCAGCCGGCGGCCAAAGGACCCCTACTGCTCGGCAGCGACCTCGGAGTTTTTGCGCCACCGGATGCCGGCGTCGATGAAGTCATCGATGTCGCCATCGAACACCCCGGCGGTGTTCCCGGCCTCATGCTCAGTGCGCAGGTCCTTGACCATTTGGTAAGGCTGCAACACATAGGAGCGCATCTGGTCACCCCACGATGCCTTGACGTCACCGGCGAGAGCCTTCTTCGCGGCGTTCTCCTCTTCCTGACGCCGAAGCAGCAGCCGGGATTGCAGCACCCGCAGCGCGGCTGCACGGTTCTGGATCTGAGACTTCTCGTTCTGCATCGACACCACGATCCCGGTGGGGATGTGCGTCATCCGCACCGCGGAGTCGGTGGTGTTCACGCTCTGACCACCGGGGCCGGAGGACCGGAACACGTCGACCTTGATCTCCGCTTCGGGGATCTCCACGTGGTCGGTCTGTTCGATCAGCGGGATAACCTCAACCGCCGCGAACGACGTCTGGCGCCGTCCCTGGTTGTCGAACGGGGAGATCCGCACCAGCCGGTGGGTGCCGGCTTCGACGGACAGAGTGCCGAACGCATAGGGCGCCTTGACCTCAAAGGTCGCCGACTTCAGGCCCGCTTCTTCGGCGTAGGAGGTGTCCAGCACGGCCGTCGGGTAGCCCTTGCGCTCGGCCCACCGCAGGTACATCCGCATGAGCATCTCGGCGAAGTCCGCGGCATCGATCCCACCCGCACCGGAGCGGATGGTGACCACGGCTTCGCGCTGGTCGTACTCACCGGACAGCAGCGTGCGGACTTCCAACTGCGCCAAGGACTTCTCGATGGCGTGCAGTTCAGACTCGGCCTCAGCCAAGACGTCGTCGTCGGCCTCTTCTTGGGCCAGGTCCACCAGGGCCACCAGGTCATCGATCCGGCGGGCCAACCCGTCCACTCGTTCGAGTTCCCCCTGGGCGTGGGACAACTGGCTGGTCACCGCCTGCGCGGCCTCTTGGTCATCCCACAGGTCCGGTGCCGCTGCTTGTTCGGAGAGCTCGGCGATTCGGGCGCGCAGAGCCTCCGGGTCGCTCACCGCCTGGATCGAAGCCAGGGTGGAGCGCAACTCGGCGATCTTGGGGGGAAAGTCAGTAGCCACAACCGGCAAGGGTACGCGATTAGCGCAGCCGGCGGGCCAGCAGGGACCGGTAGCCCGCCGCCCCACGGCGCATCGCCGAGACCATCCTGGCGTCACTGGGCCCACCGAGGACCCTCGCCAACGAAACCGGCAGGTTTGAACCGGCCACCGTGCGCAGGTGGGAGAAGGTGTCGAAGCCGTACTTGCCGTGGTAGTTGCCGATGCCCGAGGTGCCCACTCCCCCGAACGGGGCACCGGGCGCTGCGGTGCTCAAACCGAAGTCATTACGGGCCACACCCCCAGACCGGGTCCGCGCAACAAAGGAACGGAAGGCTGCGTCGTCGTCCCCGTACCAACTGGCTACCAGCGGTGCGGGACGCCCGGCGAGGTCGTCGATCACTTCGCGGATGTCGTTGTAGGGCTTGACCTGCAGCACGGGTCCGAATACTTCCTCGGAGTCGATCCGCATCTCGGGTGTCACGCCCAGCACCACCGTTGGCGAGGCAATTCGCGCGGTTCGCATGGCGTCTTCGCCGCCCGGGTCCGAACGCACCGAGCCGATGATCTGGGCGCCCTTGTCTTCGGCGTCGGTCAGCAACTCCTCGATGCGCTCGTGGGAGCGTTCGTTGATGATCGTGGTGACCTCGCCGCGTTCGAAAAGCTCGGGCAGATCCCTGCCCCAGGTGTTGAAGATTTCCTGCACGAACGTGCGCATCATCGGTTCGGGGACGTACACCTGCTCGGGGCAGATACACGTCTGCCCGGAGTTCACCAACCGGGCCCGGGCCACGCGCTCGGCGATGCGGCGCATCTGCCGGCTATCGGGGGTGATGTTGGGTGCCACGACCACCGGGTTCTTGCCACCGAGCTCGAGTGTCACCGGGGTGAGGTTCTTGGCGGCCGCGGCTGCCACCGCCGATCCGGTCTGCGGTGAGCCGGTGAAGAACAGGTGGTCCAGATCCAGGGCCGCGAACTCGCGAGAGACCTCGACCTCCCCGGTCAGGACGGCAACCTCTTCAACGTCGAAGGCGTCGTGGATCGCGTTGGCGAACACCTCGGAGGTCGCCGGGACCTCCTCGGACATCTTGATCATCACCCGGTTCCCGGCGGCCAACGCACTGATCGCGGGCACTGCGGAGAGGTTGATCGGGTAGTTCCACATCCCCATCACGCCCACCACGCCCAGCGGGCTGGGCTGCACCCACGTGGGCATCCCGGCGGCGCGTAGCAGCGCGGAGTTCAGGTGTCCGCCCGGCGGCCGGCGGCGCATCCAGCGCGAAACGCCTTGGCGCTGCACCTCGGCTTCGGAGGCCATCGCCGCGATATCGGCCACCATCGACAGCAGCCACGGCCGGTTGCCGAAGTCTGTGGAGATGGCTTCGATGAGGTCGTCTGCGTGGGAGACGACGGCGTGGGTGAAGCGATCGATTCGACGACGGCGAGTGGCGGCGTCTGGGGGCCCGTCGCGGTGGAAGGCGCTGCGCTGGAGCCGCAACACCTCCGACATCGGGTTCGAAGTCGTGGTCGCGCTCATGAATCCAGGGTGCCTCTTTCTGCCCCGAATAGCCAACGCACGGCGCGTTGATGCGGCGCGTCAGGGTGGGCGGCGCCGCCGCTACGCCGTGGGCGCGGGCCCGGTGGATTCGCGAAAGACGATCTTGGTGAGTTTGATATCGGGCGCTTGGGGCTCGGTTTCTCCGCGAACCGCGGCGATCAGCTTGCGCATTGCGTGCCGCCCGGCGCTGATCCTGTCGACCTCCACCGTGGACAGGCTCGGCGTGGAGTACTCCCCCAGCCGTTGCCCGTCCCACCCGGTGATACTGAGCCGGCCGGGCACGTCCCACCCTCTTTTGAGTGCCGCGCGCAGCGCCCCGATCGCGATCGTGTCGTTAGCGCAGACGATCGCACTCACCGGTGAATCCGCGGGCAACTCGGCCACCGCGGCCATCCCGCGCTCGGCGTCCCACTCCCCGATCAGAGTGCCGTGGCTGGTTACAGCATGTTTCTCAATGGCTTGCTCGTACCCATGACGGCGTTGATCCGCTGAGATCCAGCCCGCCGGCCCGGCCACATGGAGGAAGTGTCGATGACCCCAGTCCACCAGCCGATCGACAATCTGCACCATGGTGACCAGGTCCTGACTGGACTGACCGGCAGCGCGCAGTTGCTCGTCGTAAGCCGCCGCCAGAACGAAGGGTCCGGCACCGACCAGATCCGAGCTGAGCGCTCCCTCATCGATCGTGGTCAACGCCAGCACTCCCTCGACCATTCCGCTGTCCAGAAGTTCGGTGGCTCGCGCGGCGAGGTCACCACCGGGCCCCTCTTCGAAAACCACTTCCACCCGGTAACCGGCGCCCTGCGCCACCTCGAAGGCTCCGCGAAGGGTGGTCACCGGCACCGGGCGGCCATCCTGCCCGAACCCGGGCAGCACGATGGCCAAGATCCCCGACCGGCCGGTGCGCATCGACCGGGCGAGCAGATCCGGCCGGTATCCCAACTCTTGCACCGCGGCCAAGACGCGCTCATGGGTCGCCGGCTTCAGACCGCCGTCGTCCCGTAAGAACCGGGAGACGGTCTGGTGTGAGACACCCGCTCGCTCGGCGACCTGCCTGATTGTGGGGCGCGTCTTCTTCGTCACCATTCCTTCAGCATATTTGCCGGATCGGTTCCGGAGGCAACCTCAATTGACGCGCCACAACGCGATCGCATAGCGTTTTGAGTGAACGATCACCCGCCGACGTGCGCCATCATTGACGATGCTTCGGACGCCGCACGTCCGGCGACACCTCCCCCGGCTTACCTAGAGAGTGAGTGACACATGAGCAGCAACATCGGTGACCAGGCTGGCCCCTTGCGCCTCGGCATTGTCGGGTGCGGCGTCATCGGCAGGTTCCACTCCAAGTTCGCCGCAAACCTGGACGATGTCACCATCACAGCCCTGGTTGACCCAATGCAAGAGCGCGCGCAGGCAATCATCGACGATGTCCCGCTAGATGGGGCTCAGCACTTTGGCTCACTTGCCGATGCCCTCGCCGCCGACGTTGTGGACGTCGTGGCGATCTGCACACCCAGTGGAACCCACGTGGACCTGGCGTCCGACGCGGTGGCCGCGAGCAAGCACGTGATCATCGAAAAGCCGCTCGATGTTTCACTGGCCAAGGCTCGCGCGTTCGAGGAGTTGGCCGCCCAGCACCTGGAGGTGACCATCGCGGTGATCTCCCAACACCGCCACGACTACTCCTCCCTGGCCGTGGATCGGGCGCTGAAGGCCGGTCGGCTAGGTCGGGTGACGTCCGCAGTGGCGAACGTGGACTGGTACCGCACCCAGGCCTATTACGACTCCGGGCAGTGGCGCGGCACCTGGGAGATGGACGGCGGCGGTGCGCTGATGAACCAGGGTGTGCACACCCTGGACCTGCTGCTGTGGTTCCTCGGCGAACCGGTTGGGGTGTTCGCCCAGACCGCACGGCTGGGACACGAAGGGATCGAAGTCGAGGACGTGCTCGTGGCCACGGTGACCTTCGCTTCGGGGGCGTTGGCCACCGTGCACGCCTCCACCACGGTGTACCCGGACCTTGGCGTCCGGCTGCAAGTGCACGGCACCGACGGCTCGGCGGTGATCGAGGGCGACAAGTTGACGTTCTTCCACGCCCGCGACGCCGAAGAAGGCTCGTGGGTGGCCGACCAGTCCACTCAGGAAGTGCCCACCCTCAGTGAGCGCGGCGAAAAGCGTGGAACCCTCGATCCGGCAGGGTCGCACGTATCGCAATACGGCGATGCGCACCTGACGCAGTACGTCGACATCATCGAGGCGATCCGCGAGGGCCGCGAACCGTGGGTTTCGCTCGCCGACGGACTGATGGCGCTGACCACGGCCAGGGCCCTGTACCTCTCGGCGACCCTGGGGCAGCCGATCCAGATCGCCGACGTGCGGTCGGGCAAGTACGACGACGTAGCCACCAAGACGTCGTCGTTCGCCACTCCCTGACGCCAGTAGGCCCTGGGCGGGCGACGCACCCCGGGACCACGCAGCCCGGGCCACGCAGCCCGGGACCACCCAGCCCGGGCCACCCAGCCCGGGCCACCCAACCCCGGCGCGGGCCACCCAACCCCAGCGCCGAGCGCGCCCGATTGGTCGCAAATT
>JBMDWZ010000267.1:0-8471 GCA_048594865.1 Beutenbergiaceae bacterium | reverse complement strand
AGGGATCGTGGAAGCAGTACACCACGCCGTCGGCACTCACCTGCACATCGGTCTCGATGTAGGAAAAGCCCAGATCCACTGCGTTGCTGAAGGCCAGCAGCGAGTTCTCATTGCCCTCGTTGGGGCCGTAATGGATCCCGCCGCGGTGCGCCATCGCGATCGGCGGCGCCAACAAATAGCCGCCCGCAGCAGCGGAGACCACCTCTTGGCGTTTGGTTAAACGCCGGCTCACCACGGACTGGCGCTCTGCACTGCCCCAGGGACCAATGACTGCGCGGCGGCCACATGCTCGGCCATATCCCGCGCTTTGCCCGGCGTACTAGACGCCGTCCACGCCACCGCACCACCGGCATCAAGCAGCACGCTGAGTCTGCGGGGATGCCCGACGGCGGAGTCGAACGCTCCGTAGGCACGCGCGGCCTGGCCATGCGGCCAGAAGTCAGAAAGCAGCGTCATCGCGAAATCCTCATGGTCTGCCCATGCTCGCAGACTCATAACCGAGTCACACGAGATTCCCAGCACCCGCGTTTCGCCGAAGTCGGCCAGCCGCCGGTTTAGCTCGGTGAACTCCGAATGGCACACCGAGGAGAACGCAAACGGGAAGAACACGAGCAGCGCCGGGGCGCCGCGCAAGTCCGCGAGCGTGACAGGTGCGCCGTGGGTGTCGGCCAGGCTGAAGTCCGGCCCAGCGACACCGACCTGCAAAAGGTCAGACGGCAGAGAGTCAGACGCCAGTGAGTCAGACGGCAGTGAGTCAGCGTCCGCGCCCACGGCCCACCAATCGAATCCCCGACCAGTCTGTTGCTGCGGCGATCACGCTGGTTGCGTGAAGGCCCGCGGTATCTGCGGCTTCCTCGACCTCGGCCGGACGCACGTGACCATCTCGCCCAGGTTTGGGCACGAACACCCAAATGAGTCCGCCGTCCTCGAGCGTGGTTAACGCATCGACGAGCAGGTCGGTCAGGTCTTGGACATCGCCATCGTCCTCGCGCCACCAGGCGATCACCACATCGGTGACATCGCCGAAGTCCTCATCGACAAGGTCGCCGCCTACGGACGACTCGATCTCATCGCGCAGATCCGCTGCGACGTCGTCGTCGTAACCGAACTCCTGAACCACCTGACCGGGGGTTACACCGAACCGGGAGCTGTCGCTTCCCGTGGTCGTTCCCACGTTTACCTCTCTCCTCTCCTAGACGCGTAAGTACCCAACGCACGTGATGCGCGTAGTGATGAGTGTACGGGGAACAGGTGTCGGGGAAGTCACATCTGAGCATTGCGGCGCACCTTGGTATCGAAACGGCAATAGGATCGACAGTGCACAGCCAAGTCTGTGCATTGACCGTCACCAGGCCACGAATCAGCGTGCGCCGCATCATCGCGCGCATCAGAAACGAGTATCCCGTGACTTCAACCAACGCCGGAGGACCGCTCATCAATGGACAGTTGAGCCAGGTCCCGGACATTGATGCCGAGGAAACCGGGGAATGGATCGAGTCCCTCGACGGACTCATCGATGACCGCGGAGGGCCACGAGCCCGCTACATCCTGCTGAACATGCTCCGACGCGCACGCGAACGCGGCGTGGCTGTCCCGACGTACACCACCACCCCCTACGTCAACACCATCGCGGTAGAGGACGAGCCCTACTTCCCTGGCGATGAGGTCATGGAACGGCGCTACCGCTCCTACCTGCGCTGGAACGCTGCGGTGATGGTGACCCGCGCGCAGCGTCCCGACATCGCCGTGGGTGGACACATCTCCTCCTACGCCTCGGTGGCCACCCTGTATGAAGTGGGCCTGAACCACTTCTTCCGTGGCAAGGACCACCCCGGTGGTGGGGACCAGGTGTTCTACCAAGGGCACGCCGCCCCCGGCATGTACGCCCGCGCCTACCTCGAAGGGCGCCTGAGCGAGGACGACCTGGATGGTTTCCGCCAGGAACTGTCCCACCCCGCTGCGGGTAAGGGCCGTGGACTGCCGTCCTACCCGCACCCGCGCAACATGCCCGACTTCTGGGAGTTCCCCACCGTGTCCATGGGCCTTGGCCCAGCCGGTGCGATCTACCAAGCCTGGGTGAACCGCTACACCGAGCTGCGCGGCATCCGCGACACCTCCCAACAGCACGTGTGGGCATTCCTGGGCGACGGCGAAATGGACGAGCCAGAGTCACGCGGCATGCTGCAGCTCGCCGCCAACCAGTCCTTGGACAACCTCACCTTCGTGGTCAACTGCAACCTGCAGCGCCTCGATGGCCCGGTCCGCGGAAACGGCAAGATCATCCAGGAGCTGGAGAGCTTCTTCCGTGGCGCCGGTTGGAACGTCATCAAGGTGGTGTGGGGCCGCGAGTGGGACCCGTTGTTGCAGTCCGACAAGGACAACGCGCTGGTCAACCTGATGAACAAGACTCCCGACGGTGACTTCCAAACTTTCCGCGCCGAAAACGGTGGGTTCATCCGCGAGCACTTCTTTGGCCGCGACCCGCGCACCAAAGCCCTGGTCTCCAAGATGAGCGACGATGACATTTGGGCGCTCAAGCGTGGTGGCCACGACTACCGCAAGCTGTACGCCGCCTACGACGCAGCGATGAAGCACACCGGGCAGCCCACGGTCATCCTGGCGCACACCATCAAGGGCTATGGCCTGGGTTCGGCGTTCGCCGCCCGCAACGCCACCCACCAGATGAAGAAGCTGAAGGAAAACGACCTGAAGCTGCTGCGTGACTCGCTGCGGATCCCGATCACCGACGAGCAGATCGAGGCCGATCCTTACCTGCCGCCGTACTACCACCCGGGCGAGGACTCCGAAGAGATCCAGTACATGCTGCAGCGCCGCAAGGAGCTGGGCGGGTTTGTGCCCGAGCGTCGGTCCAAGCACACCGAGGTCACGCTGCCGGACGACTCGGCCTACGCGCGGCTGAACAAGGGTTCTGGGACCCAGGAGGTCGCCACCACCCAGGCCGTGGTGCAGCTGTTCAAGATGCTGCTGCGGGACAAGGAGTTCGGTAAGCGGATCGTGCCGATCATCCCCGATGAGGCACGCACGTTCGGCCTGGATGCGATCTTCCCGTCGCTGAAGATCTTCAACACCGAGGGTCAGCACTACCTGTCGGTAGACCGTGACCTGTTGCTGTCCTACAAGGAATCCGAGGCCGGTGGGCTGCTGCACACCGGAATCAACGAGGCCGGATCGGCTGCCGCGTTCCAGGCGGTCGGCACCTCCTACGCCACCCAAGGCGAGGTGCTGGTTCCGTTCTACTTCTATTACTCGATGTTCGGGTTCCAGCGCACCGGCGACCAGTTCTGGGCCGCCGGGGACCAACTCACCCGCGGGTTCCTGATCGGCGCCACCGCCGGTCGCACCACGCTCACCGGTGAGGGCCTGCAGCACGCCGATGGCCACTCCCCCGTGTTGGCCTCGACGAACACCGCGGTGATCTCATACGACCCGGCTTACGGGTATGAGATCGGGCACATCATCCGCGATGGTCTGCAGCGGATGTACGGCGAGGACGACGGCCGCGACCCCAACGTGTTCTATTACCTGACCGTCTACAACGAGCCCATGCTGCAACCGGCTCAGCCTGACGATGTGGACACTGAGGGCATCCTCAAGGGCATCCACAACCTGGTCCAGCCCGACGACGGCGAAGGCCCGGTTGTGCAGTTGCTGGCCTCTGGCGTATCGGTTCCGTGGGCGTTGGAAGCGCGCAAGAAGCTCGCCGAAGACTGGGGCGTGCGCGCCGGTGTGTGGTCGGTGACGAGCTGGACCGAGCTTCGCCGCGACGCCCTGCTGGCTGACCGGAACGCGTTCATCGACCCCGATGGCGAACAGCGCGCCCCTTACGTCTCAGAGAAGCTCTCCGGCTCCGACGGGCCGTTCGTGGGCGTGTCGGACTACGACTTCCAGGTCCCCGACCAGATCCGCAAGTGGGTCCCGGGCGACTACTGGACGTTGGGCGCCGATGGGTTCGGGTTCTCCGACACCCGCCCGGCGGTACGTCGCCACTTCCTCATCGACACCGAGTCGATCGTGACCAAGGCGCTGCAGGCGCTGGCCGCACGCGGCGAAGTGGACGCTTCGGCCCCCAAGCAGGCGATCGAGAAGTACCGACTTCTGGACGTCAACGCTGGTGAAACCGGAACCGCCGGCGGCGACGCCTAAGGCTCACTTCAACGAGGCGCGGCGCGCGGCAGGGACACCTTGCCGGGCGCCGCGCTTTGTCATTCCCGAGGCGTACCTGCCTGTAGGTTGAGACGGCAGGCAACGATTTCGTCACGTTGGCGTGGCCGAGATGCGACCCCCGATTACCTGCAGTAAACAAGTCTGTTACATCTGCGTTGCACACTTGGCAAGTTCTTGCCACGCGATTGGCCAACTGGTAGACCCAGTGGTTACTCGTAACGGCTCGAGACTCGAAACTGCTCACCTGGAGGCCCGCCCGATGACTCAAAGACGAATGTTCACAAGGCTCGCCGCCGCGCTCGGCGCGGTAGCCGTGGCCGGCGCACTTGCTCTACCCGCGAATGCCGCAGGTGAGGAGGAAGAGACCGACGAAGTTGTCGAGGATGAGGGCGCGGACCCCGAGACCTACCAGGACCCCAACACCCTGGTGATCTCCACGAGCCAGTCGATCGAAAACTGGAACCCGTTTATGCAGATCTACGTGATCGAGCACCAGTTCCGGCAGTTGCAGTACCAACCTTTGATCAGCCTGTCCGCTGAGGATTACACCCCCACCGGAGGGTTGGCCGAGGACTGGGAAGAGTCCGAGGATGGCCTCACCTGGACCTTTAATCTCCGCGAGACGAACTGGCACGACGGCGAACCCGTTACCGCCGAGGACGTGGAGTACACCTACGAGATCTTGCTCACCGACCCGGTGATCTCCGCCCGCAACGCCGACCTCGTGGACCTCATTGACGAAGTGGTGGCGGTCGATGAGAGCACCGTGGAGATTCGGGTGAACCGACCTACCGTGACCATCGAGAACAGCGACCAGGTGATCGTGCCCAAGCACATCTGGGAGGAGTACGACGGCGCCTGGAACGAATTCACCAACGACGACTTCCCGATCGTGGGCTCCGGTCCGTTCCAGATGACCGACTTCGAAACTGACCAGTTCATCCGCTACCAGGCAAACGAAGACTTCTGGGGCGGGGCACCGGGATTCGATGAGTTGGTGTTCCAGTACTACACCGAGCCAGACACTGCGGTAGCGGCCCTGGAGGCCGGCGAAGTGGACCTCGTGGGTGGACTGAACGAACAGCAGCTGCAGCGCCTCGAGGGTATCGATGGCATCGAAACCAACGTTGCCCCCGACCGCCGCTGGACGGCATTGCGTTTCAACACCGGCTCGGTCACCTCCGGTGGCGAGGAGTTCGGAAACCCCAACCCGGCCTTGGCAGATACCCAGGTTCGCCAAGCGATCCACCACGCGATCGACAAGCAGGAGCTCATCGACCGCGTTCGCGGCGGTTACGGCGTGGTGGCAACCAGCATCGTGCCCAGCGTGTTCGAGACCACCCACTGGGAACCCTCCGGCGATGAGGTCATCGGGCCCGACATGGATGAGGCCAACCGCCTCCTCGATGAAGCCGGGTATGAGATGGGCGATGGCGGCATGCGCACCACGCCCGACGGTGATCCGTTTGTCCTCAGCTTCGGTGTGGATGCCGGAACCGCTGAGCGCGAGAACGCCGCGCAGTTCATCGAGGAGTGGCTGGAAGAGGTCGGCATCGATGTGGAGACCACGATCTCCGAAGATGTTCAAGACATGTTCGATGCCGGCGACATCGACATGGCCTTCACCGGTTGGGGCATCAACCCAGACCCGACCTATAACTTCACGCGGCAGAGCTGCTCCCAGCTGCCGCTTGAGCCAGGTGGCGGTACCACCGACACCTTCTACTGCAACGAAGAGCTGGACTCCATCGTTCGCGAGCAAGCAGGAGAGACCGACCCCGACACTCGAGCCGGATTGCTCACCGAGGCTCAGTCGATCCTGTACGAAGAGTCCCCGATCATCTTCTTGTGGTACCCCACGGTGATGGAGGCCTACAACACCGCCAAGGTGGAGCAATTCACCACTCAGCCCACCGATGAGGGCATGATCATGGGCCAGATCGGCTCCTGGGCCTACGCGTCGGCGGAGCCTGTTGAGGGCGAGACGACGCAACAGGGCGCTTCAAACACCGTGCTGTTCATCGTGATCGGCGTGGTGGTGCTGGCACTGGCCATCCTGGTGGTCGTCATCCTGCGCCGTCGCAGCACCGCCGGCGATCGAGAGTGACGCAGTGACCGACGAGGCCACTTCCGCCCTCGGGGCCGGGTCCGCACAGGACCCGGGCCCGGGGGGCGGGGTCGACACCGGGCGGCGTAAAGGCGTTGGGACCGGGCTGGGGAAGTACCTGATCAACCGGATCAGCGGTGCCCTGGTGTCGCTGCTGGCGGTGCTGTTCTCCGCGTTCTTCATCTTCCGGGTGCTGCCCGGGGACCCGGTCGACAACCTGATGACCGAGATGCCGGCAGCCACGCCGGAGTTGCGCGAAGCGTTGCGTGAAGAGTGGGGGCTGAATGACCCCATCTGGGTGCAGTTCTGGGACTACCTCACCGGCACACTCACCGGTGATCTAGGCACCTCGATCCAGTACCAGGTGCCGGTCTCGCAGTTGTTCTTCGATCGGCTCATGCCCACCGTCCTGCTGGGCGGGATCTCTCTCATCTTGGCCCTGCTGCTGGGGTTCTCCTTGGGTGCCCGCTCGGCCTGGAAGCACGGCAGCAAGTTCGACAAGCGCAACGTGAACATCGCCCTCATTTTCTTCGCAGCCCCCACGTTCTGGGTCGCGATGATCATGATCATCATCTTTTCCCGCGAACTGCGGCTGTTCCCAACCGGCCGGATGGTGTCAGCCAGCACACCCGATGAGTTCTTCCCACAGTTACTGGACGTGGCGCACCACTTGGTGCTGCCCACCGTCACCCTGACGGCGATGATCTACGCCGGATACCTGTTGACGATGCGGGCCTCGATGCTCGACGAGATGGGCAACGACTACCTCACCACCGCTCGCGCGAAAGGCTTGCGTGACGTCGTCGTCCTTCGCAGGCACGCCATGCGCAACGCGCTGCTACCGACCACCACCCTGGTGTTCATGGCCATCGGCAGCGTCATCAACGGCGCCCTGGTCACCGAAATGATCTACTCCTGGCCCGGTCTGGGGTACACGTTCTTCCAGGCCATCGCCGTGCCAGACTACCCGGTGCTGCAGGGACTGTTCGTCATCTTCGCCTCGGCCACCGTGCTGGCCAACCTCGGCGCGGACATCATGTACTGGTTCATCGACCCCCGAGCGAGGAAGGCATGAGCGACACCACCAAGCCAGCCTCGATGAAGCTGCGCCGGTGGCGCGAATCCATCGGCCGGATCTGGACCGAATACCGTAAACAACCCGCCGGGCTCGTGGGCCTCATCGGCCTCGCGCTGATCGGCGCTATTGCGATCCTCACTCCCCTACTCACCGACCCTGCGGCGCTCAGCGTCACCCAGGCCACCGGTGACCGAATGGCGCCGCCCACCAGCGGCTACCCGTTGGGAACCGACGAGTTCGGCCGTTCGGTGCTGCTCCTGGTGGCCACCGGCACCCAGGTAACGATGATCATCGGGATCTCCTCGGCGCTGATGGCGATGGGCATCGGAACCCTCGTGGGCATCGTGGCCGGCCACTTTGAGGGCAGGGTCAGTTGGATCCTCATGCGGATCACCGAATGGTTCATGAATCTGCCCACCCTGGTGCTGGCGATCGTGCTGGTGGTGGTACTCGGGCGGAACATGGCCGTGCTGATCATCGCTATCGGCATCACCTCCTGGGCCGGGACGGCCAGGCTCATCCGCGCCCAAACCAGGGCGATCGAGGGCCGTCCGTACCTGGAACGGGCACGCGCGCTCGGTGCCGGGCACTGGCACCAGATGGGCCGCCACGTGCTGCCGAACGTGATGCCACTGGTACTCGCCAGCACCATCATGGCGATCGCCGGGGCGATCCTCACCGAGTCCACCTTGGCGTTCCTGGGGTTGTATGACCCGCAGAACCTGTCCTGGGGAATGATGCTCAACCGTGCCTGGAGCGCTGGCGGAATGTCGGCCGGGGCCTGGTGGTACGTGCTTCCCCCAGGGCTGATGATTCTGGTGGTGGTGCTGTGCTTCACGCTCTGCGGCCGCGCCCTGGAAACCGCGATCAACCCCCGATTGCGGCGGTGAGGCAATGTCCGTCAGTGAACCGAACCCGATGCCTGCTTGCGACCGATGCCTGCTTGTGACCGATGCCTCCTTGTGACCCGATGACGTTGGGAAACTCATGACCCTGCTCCAGATCAACGACCTGCACGTCACCTACACCGGCTCACGTGGAAACATCCAAGCGGTGCGCGGCGTCAACCTCACCCTCGAAGCCGGGCAACGCCTCGGCATC
>JBMDWZ010000266.1:0-24626 GCA_048594865.1 Beutenbergiaceae bacterium | reverse complement strand
CCCCCCACCGCTCCACCGACGGGTACTACCGGGGGGGGTTTTTGCGGATGGCGGCGGAGGGGCGGGTTCGGCGGAGGAGGAGGGGGTTAGGAGAGCGCGAGGCCGTCGGCGCCAAACAGGAGCACCTCGGAGGAATGGATCCGAAGCGACAATTCCTTGCCCTCCGACACGTCCTGGCGCTTATCCAAGCGAATCACCATGTGGTCGCCGCGAGCGCTCGCACCACCGGGCAGATCGACCGGATCGACGTAGACAAAGATCTCCGAGCCCATCCGCTCCACCCGCGCCACCTTCACGGCCAAGGTCCCGGCCTCGCCGGCCTCCGCGGCGGCCGCACCGGCGCTGGCAACGTCGGCGCCCTCGGGGCGGATCGCCACGGTCACCTTCTCGTGATCCCCGCCACCGGGCACCGCGAACTCCAGCCCGGGCGACAACGACGCCTTGCCCTCGCGCACCGGCACGTCGTCGATGAGGTTGATCGACGGGGACCCAATGAACGCAGCAACAAAGGTGTTCAACGGCTTTTCATACAGCTCGGTGGGCGTACCAACCTGCTGCAACTGCCCGTCCTTGAGCACGCACACACGGTGGCCCATGGTCATCGCCTCGGTCTGATCGTGGGTCACATACACCGTGGTGGTCCCCAACCGCGCCTGCAGGTTCGCGATCTCCGCGCGCGTGGACACCCGAAGCTTGGCGTCCAGGTTCGACAGCGGCTCATCCATGCAGAACACCGACGGGTGCCGCACGATCGCCCGGCCCATCGCCACCCGCTGGCGCTGACCACCGGACATCTTCGACGGCCGCCGCTCGAGCAGATCCTCCAACTGCAGAATGCGCGCAGCATCGGCCACCCGGTCGGAGATCTCCGACTTCGGCACCCCGGTGTTCTTCAACGCGAACGCCATATTCTCCGCCGCGGACATGTTCGGGTACAGCGCATAGGACTGAAACACCATCGCCACGTCTCGGTCCCGGGCCCGCCGGGAGGTCACATCGGTATCCCCGATGAGGACCCGCCCGGCGTTTACCGGTTCCAAACCAGCAAGCATCCGCAGTGTGGTGGACTTTCCACAACCAGAAGGGCCGACGACGACGAGAAACTCACCATCGGAGATCTCCAGATCCAACTCATCCACCGCGGCCCGTTCGGCCTGGGGGAATAAGCGGCTCACCGACTCAAACGTCACTGATGCCATGGGGTGCCCTTCTGCTGCGTGTGCTTGGCTGTGATCACAGGTTGGGTTCGATATCCCGCTCGAACACCGTCTGGGATTCTTCGTTCAATTCCGTGAAGACCTCTTCGACGTCCTGGCCACCGGTGGTGATCCGGTCCAAGGCGCCACCGATCCGGTCGCCACCACCGGGCAGAAGCACCCGGGCGTTGTCCTGGGACTGGGTAATCTCCAGCTGTTCCAGGGCGGTGCGGAAGTTCGGGTTCTCTTCCAAGAACGCCTCGGTGTCGGGGTGGTCCACGGCGTCCTTACGGACCGGCATGTATCCCACCGCCTGGGAGAACTTGATGGTGCTCTCAGTGTTGGTGATGTAGTCGATGAACTGCACCGCGGCTTCCTTGCGGGCGTCGTCGATGTTCGCCGGCACGCCGATCCCAGCACCACCGGTGGGACACGCGGGCGGTGGTCCGGGCAGGAACGCGGTGCCGATCTCAAAGTCCGCCGTCTCCGCAAGGCTCGAGAGCGACCCGGTGGACTGCATCAGCGCCGCGGCCTGGCCGGCGCTGAAGGTGTTGTTGGCATCGGTACCGATTTCCACGAAGCCATCGGCAACAAGCTGCTGCAGGAACTCTCCACCCTCGATGGTGCCGGCCTCGGTGAACGCCATCTCCCAGTCGCGGGAATACGCGCCGCCGAAGGTCCAGAACAACCCGTGGGTGACCCAGTCCAGGTAGTTCGACCCATCGGGAAGGATCATCGGCACCTCGTCGTTTGCGCTGCGCAAGGACTCGGCAAAGTCGGCGAAGTCCTCCCACGTTTCGGGGCCCTCATCGGGCAGCCCGGCGGCCTCCCACAGGGACTTGTTGTAGTAGAACAACGGCGTGGAGCGCGCATAGGGCATCGCGAAGTGCTGGTCGTTGTGCAGGTAGTCCTCCCGCAGGGAGTCCACGATCGAGTCCGAGTCCACACCGACTGAGCTCCACAGCTCATCCAGCGGGGTCAATTGCCCCACCAGCGCGAAGTTGAACCAGGTGACGTCGGAGACGATGACGGCGTCGGGCAGCTCGCCGCCGGAAAGTGCGGCGTTGAAGCGCTGCTGCACCTCCTCATAGGACGCACCGGCGGTCTCGATATTGACCTCGATACCGGTCTCATCGGTGAACGACTGCACCAGCTCGGCTTCGATCTCACTGGAGGAGCCGGGGTGGTTGGTCCAGAACGTAATCGAGTCGACCGACCCGCCCCCTCCGTTACCGCCGCCATTACCCCCGCCGTTACCGCCGTCGTCGTCCCCTCCACCGGTGCGCCCGGCGCACGCGCTCAGGCCAGCAACGGCGCCTACCCCGGCGGCGCCGAGCAGGAATTTCCGTCGGTCTACTGCGCTCATCTTGCTTCTCCGATCGTTGTCATCGCCGCACCACGTGGCCCGGCATTGCTTGTGAAGAACGTGCTGGTGAAGAACGTGCTGCTCAAAGGAGGTGTCGAACTCATCCCTTAACCGCCCCAGCCGTCAGCCCCTTGATCATGTGCCGCTGCAGCAGCAGGAAGATGATCAAAATGGGCGCCAACACCAAGACCGTTCCGGCCATCACCGGGCCCCAGTTGGTGTTGCCCTCGGAGTCCTGCAGGAACACCAGACCGACGGGCAGTGGCGCGGTCCGATAGTTGGAGGAGATGAGCAGCGGCCACAGGAACTGGTTCCACTCGTTGACGATGGTGATGAGCGTGAAGGCGATGACGGTGGGCCATGACATCGGCAGCACCACCTTCCACAGCATCTTCAGCGGACCGGCGGCATCCATCTCCGCGGCTTCGATGATCTCCCCCGGTAGGGACACGAAGTGGTTGCGCAACAGGAAGGTCCCGAATGCCACGCCCGCCAGCGGAACCATGATTCCGGTGAAGGTGTTGCGCCAACCCAGGTCGGAGACCAGCGCGTAGTTGGAGATCACGGTGATCTGGTTCGGCACCATCAGCGCCCCGATGACGAATAGCAGCACCAGCGTGCGCCCGGGGAACCGCAGGAATGACAGCGCGAACGCCGAGAGCACGCCGAGCACCACCTGCACGATGGTCAGGGTGCCGGTGATGAACACCGAGTTGCGCAGGTAGTACAGGAAATTCTGGCTGGTGGTAGCCACCCGATAGTTCTCGCCCGTGACCGGGTCCGGGAACCACGTGACCGGAACGGTGAAGATGTCGGACCAGGTTTTGAACGAGGCCACCAGCACCCAGTACAGCGGCAGCAGCATGATGATGATGACCAGCAGCATCGCTAGATACCCGCCGGCCTTCGTGAAGTAGCTCTGCCCCTGGTGGGGCGCAAGGTCTTCCTTGGTGGAGCTCCGCGAGGGCTTGGAAGGCCCGCCGGTCTGAGCAGCACCGGTTTGGGATTCCTTGGCCGTTTGAGGTTCGTCAGCGGTAGCGGTCACTTGTCGCGCCCCCTCTCCATGAAGAACACCTGGATCAAGGTGATGATCAGCAACGCCACGAACATGATGGTGGCCACCGTGGCGCCGTAGCCGGCGCGCTGCTGAACGTAGAACTCATCGAAGATTTGGTAAACCATCGTCATCGTCCCGTTCCCGAACGGTCCGCCCCGGGTCATCGTGTAGATCATGTCGAACACTTGGAAGCTGTTCAGCAGCACCGTGATCAGCAGGAAGAAGGTCGCCGGGCGCAGTTGAGGCCACACCACCTTGTAGAAGCGGGTCCAGGTGGATGCGGAGTCGATCTCCGCCGCTTCATCGAGTTCCGAGCGCCGGGCCTGCAGCGCTGCCAGGTAGATGACGAAGGTGTAGCCCAGGTTCTTCCACACGTAGGTGACGGTCACCATGAAGAGCGCCCAGTTGGGGTCCTGGTAGAAGTTCGGGCTGGTCACCCCGATCCGCTCGAGAATGTCAGGGATGAGGCCAAACCGTGGCGCGAAGATGAACTGGAATGCCACACCGACGGCGGCGCCGGAGAGCACGAAGGGGGCGAAGATCGCCGAGCGCACCCCGTTGCGGCCAAACAGCTTCTGATCGAGCAGCAGCGCCAGCGCCAATCCCAGCACCATCGAACCGATGACGGCGGTGACGGTGAAGATCAGGGTGTTGGAAACGACCACCCAGGTGTCTGAGCGCCCAAACCATTCAACGTAGTTGTCCAGGCCGATCCACCGGGCGCCCATCGGGGCTGCGATATTCCAGTGGTAGAAGCTCAGCGAGATGTTGTCGATGAGCGGCCGGTAAGTGAAAACGATGAGCAACGCGAGGTTCGGCAGCAGGAAGGCGGCAGCGATGAGGATGTCGCGCCAGCGGTGCCCAAGGGGGTGCGATTCCTTCTTGGAACGCACCTTGCCTGGGGTGACTGTCTGGTTTGCACTCACGGGCGACCACAGTGTCTCTGCGATGTGAACACCTGCGAAACCATAGGGTAACGGTGTGCATCTGTCAGCGGAATCTGCCGTGTCGCGGAGATTGACAGCCGTGTTGTGATCCTTGCTCCTCACCGCAGCGGGAGCGCACACACTGCGGGTGCGCTAAGAGCCGTTAGCGCAGGGCGGTAACCTGGGCCGGTGCTGACCATGCAAGACGCGATTCGCGCCCTCACCGAGTACTGGACCTCCCGTGGTTGCCTGATGGTGCAACCGTTCAACACCGAGGTTGGTGCGGGCACGATGAACCCCGCCACCGTGCTGCGGGTTCTGGGCCCCGAACCGTGGGATGTTGCCTACGTGGAGCCCTCGGTTCGCCCCGATGATTCCCGGTATGGCCAGAACCCCAATCGACTGCAGACTCACCACCAGTTCCAGGTGATCCTCAAACCCGAACCCGGTGACCCCCAAGAGCTGTACCTGGGCTCCCTGCAGGCCCTGGGCATCGACCTCAATGCCCACGATGTGCGGTTCGTTGAAGACAACTGGCAACAGCCCGCGATCGGCGCCTGGGGCCTGGGCTGGGAAGTGTGGCTGGACGGGATGGAGATCACCCAGTTCACCTACTTCCAGCAGGTCGGCGGGCAGAACCTGGACCCGATCCCGGTGGAGTTGACCTACGGCCTGGAGCGAATCCTGATGGCCGTGCAGGGTGTCACCCACTTCAAGGACATCATGTACGCCCCCGGCGTCACCTACGGCGAGGCGTTCGGGCAGAACGAGTACGAGATGTCGCGGTACTACCTCGACGACGCCGACGTGCCCACCAACCAGTCGCTATATGAGAACTACGTGGCCGAGGCCACCCGGCTGATCGAGGCCCGCCTGCCGGTCCCGGCGCACTACTACCTGCTGAAGTCCTCACACGCGTTCAACGTGCTGGATGCCCGCGGCGCTATCTCCACCACCGAACGGGCCACCGCTTTCGGCACCATGCGCCGAATGGCCCGAGACATTAGCGCCCTATGGATCTCGCGCCGCGAGGAGCTCGGCTTCCCACTCCTGAAGGAAGCCGAAGGAGCGCCACTGGAACTGCCCACGGTCGATGAGGCAACCCTGCCCACCACCGCCCAGACGTTCGCTCTGGAGATCGGAGTGGAGGAACTGCCGCCGCACGTGGTCGATGAGCAGATCACCGCCGTCACCTCGGCCGTGCGCGACTACCTCGATGGCACCCGCCTGGAACACGGTGAGGTGCGGGTGGATGCCACCCCGCGCCGGATCGTGGTCACCGTCGATGACGTGGCGCCCCGTGAACCCGACGCGGTGGCCGTGCGCAAGGGGCCCAAGTGGGCCGCAGCATTCGATGACGCCGGAGAGCCCACCAAGGCCCTGCAGGGCTTCATGCGCGGCCAGGGCGTGACCGCGGATCAAATCGTCAAGGCGCAGGTTGGCGGCAACGAGCACGCCGCCGTGGAGGTCAATCAGACCGGCCGCGGAGCGGTCGAGGTACTGGCCGAGCTGGTACGCCAGACCGTCAGCGGGCTGCGCGCGGACAAGAACATGCGCTGGTCTGACCCCGAGCTGTCCTTCTCCCGCGCGGTGCGCTGGCTGGTCGCTCTGTGGGGCCCGGTCGTGGTGCCGACGTCGGTGTCACAGTTGGTCGCCGGACGCACCACGCACGTGCACCGGCTCGATCCCGAGCCTCGGGTGGAGGTTGCTCAGGCCACCGACCTGCGCGACGTGCTCGCCGATCGCGGGATTGTCGTGGACATCAGCGAACGACGGCGCAGCGTGGTCTCCCAGGCCCAAGAGTTGGCAACGGGCGTAGGCGGGCAGATGGATGCCGACGCCAACGCTGGCTTGATCGCGGAAATCGCGAACCTCGTGGAAACTCCGGTGGGAGTCCTAGGGAACTTCGAGCAGCGTTACCTTGACCTCCCCGAACAGATTCTCACCACCGTGATGGCCAAGCACCAGCGCTACCTGCCGGTGCGCGACGCCGCGGGCACCCTGATGCCGCACTTCATCACCATGGCCAACGGCGCCTGCGACCCCGAGGTGGTGCGCGGCGGTAACGAGTCGGTGCTGCGGGCACGGTATGAGGATGCCCTGTTCTTCTGGAACGCGGACCTGGTCACCGAGTCGCTAGATGAGTTCGTGCCTGCGCTGGAGAAGCTCACGTTTGCCGAGTCCCTGGGTTCGGTGGGCTTGCGTGCCCGGCGGATCGCCGATGTGGCGGGTTCGCTGGCCCAGACCGCCGGACTGCAAGGCGAGCAGGCCACCGCGCTCAAGCGCGCCGGGGAACTGACCAAGTTCGACCTCGCCACCCAAATGGTGGTGGAGATGAGCAGCCTGGCCGGGTTCGTCGCCTGGCAGTACGCCCGGATCAAGGGCGAAGACGAGGCCGTCGCCACCGCGCTAGTGGAGACCGAGCAGCCCCGCACCAGCGCCGACGCGCTACCCGCCTCCGCGGCCGGTGCGCTGCTGGCGCTAGCCGACCGTGCCGACCTGCTGGTGGGTCTGCTCGCTACCGGCGCCAAGGCGACAGGTTCCTCTGACCCATTCGGTCTACGCCGCGCCGCCCTGGGCATCATGCGGATCCTGCGTTCGCTTCCCGAGGCGATCTCGGGCCTGACGCTGCGGGTGGTGCTGGAGGCCGCCGCTGGACGCCTTCGCGAACAAGACGTGCAGGCCAGTGCCGAGGTCATCGACGCCGCGCACGCCTTCGCCGTCGGACGCTTTGGGCAACTGCTACGAGACGAGGGGCACTCCGCGGACTTGGTCTCCGCCGTCGAACCCGGATTTGATTCCCCCGCAAAGGCGGCTCAGACCCTGGAACAGGTTCAGCAGCTGACCGATGATGCCGACTTCGCCGCGCTGGTGGCTGCGGTGCAGCGAATCAGCCGGATCGTGCCAGCTGGCACCGAGCCGGTCCGTTCGTCGCCGTTGTTGACGCAGGATGCCGAGGTGGCATTGGCTCAGGAGTTGAGCTCGGTCCAAGCTAGTGATTCGGTCTCGCAGTTCACTGCCGAATCCCGGGCGTTGGTGGCCGCGGTCAACCGGTTCTTTGACGACATCTTGGTGATGGCCGACGACGCGCAGGTCAAGGCGGCGCGGTTGGGCTTGCTGGCCGCGGTGCTCGAATTGGCGCCGTCGGACCTGGATTGGGCCGCACTGGACACGGTGATCTCAGCCCGCTGAGCCTACCGGTGACGGCGGTCACCCGCGCGCACAGATCGGCCCGCAGGTAGCAATAGACTTGGCCACTGTGTCGCAGTCTCCGCCGGTGATCCTCAGCGCTTCGAAGGCCGACGTTCCTGCCCTGGCAGACGTCATGGCTCAAGGATTCTTTGACCACGCCGAATTTCGTTGGGTGGTTCCCGATGATGAGGCCCGACGGCGGATCCTTCCGATCTTCTTCGACGCGCCCCTGCGGCACGTGCTCGCCACCGGGAACCTGCTGTCTGCACGCACCTCAGAGGCAGCATCTGGTTACTCGGTGATTGGCTCGGCAGCGTGGGCTGCCCCCGGGCAGTGGAAGGAACCGCGGTGGCGCTCGATGCTCGCCGCGCCGCGACTGCTGCGCGCGGCCTCACCCAAGGCGCTGCGCGAATACGCGCGCCGGGGACAGATCGTCACCGAGGCGATCAAGGCGGCGCACCCTTCCGAGCCGCACTGGTTCTTGGCGATGATTGCGGTGACCCCGGCGGCCGCCGGCACCGGAGCCGGGAGCGCGCTCATTCGCTCCGGTTTGCAGCGCGCCGACGCACAGTCGATGCCCGCCTACCTGGAGTGCTTGCCGTCGCTAGCCGGCTACTACGAGCGGTTCGGTTTCCAGCACTACTGCGACATTCCGATGAGCGAGGGCGCACCGGAACAGATTGGCATGTGGCGCGAGGCAGTCAGGTAGCTGGACTAACTAAGCGCCCTTGTCGCGCAACTCGTCGATCGCGATGTTCGCGAGTTCGTCGGCGCGCTCATTGCCCGGATCCCCGGCGTGCCCCTTGACCCAAAACCACTGCACGTCATGCCGTTGCACGGCGGCATCCAGGGCTTGCCACAGGTCAGCGTTCTTCACCGGCTTCTTGGCCGAGGTGCGCCACCCGTTGCGCTTCCAGCCGGCGATCCACTCCTGCATCCCCTTCATCACATACGTGGAGTCCACGTGCAGGCGCACCTCACACCGCTTGTTCAGGGCACCGAGACCCTCGATGACGGCGGTCAGTTCCATCTGGTTGTTGGTGGTCTGCGGATTCGCACCATAGAGCTCGCGCTTGTGATCGCCCGAGCGCATCAGCACTCCCCAACCACCGATTCCGGGATTGCCCTTGCAGGCACCATCGGTCCACATGTGGACCTGTGGGGCGTCAGCGTCACCCATGAAGTTAGGCGTTCTCCAGCAATCCGGACAACGCCGAGGTGAAGAACCCAAGCCCGTCCACCCCGGGGCCGAACCCGCGCTCCACGGCGTGCTCCGGGTGCGGCATCAGGCCCACCACGTTGCCGCGCTCGTTGGTAATGCCGGCGATGTCCCGGCGGGACCCGTTGGGGTTGTTCAGGTAGCGGAACACCACCCGGCCTTCACCCTCGAGCTCATCCAGGGTGCGCTCATCGGCGATGAACTGCCCGTCTTGGTTCTTCAGCGGGATGGTGATCTCTTGGCCGGCGGTGAAGGAGTTGGACCACGCCGTCTGGTCGTTTTCCACCCGCAGTTGCTGATCGCGGCACAGGAATGTCAGGTCGGTGTTCTTCACCATCGACCCAGCCAACAGGTGCGCCTCGCACAGGATCTGAAAGCCGTTGCAGATACCCAGCACCGGGACCCCGGTCTTAGCTGCGTCGATGACCGAATCCATTACCGGCGCGAACCGTGAGATGGCCCCGGCGCGCAGGTAGTCCCCGTAGGAGAAGCCACCGGGTAGCACCACAGCGTCTACGCCGGACAGGCCCTCATCGCCGTGCCACAACCGCACCGGTTCACCACCGGCTAACCGGATCGCGCGGGCCGCGTCACGGTCATCGAGACTGCCAGGAAAGGTGACAACACCAATTCGGCTCATCAGGCCGATCCTTGTGCGGACTCAGACTCTGCCACGTGCACCGAGACCACATCCTCGATCACCGGGTTGGACAACAACTGCTCGGCGGCCTCCCGGGCCTGGGCGAGCACCTCTTCGGTGACCTCGCCCTCCACCTGCAGTTCGAACCGCTTACCCTGCCGCACACCGGCGAAGGCTTCGAAGCCTAGGCGCGGCAGCGCCCCGGCTACGGCCTTGCCCTGAGGGTCAAGAATT
The DNA here is from genome assembly GCA_048594865.1 of Beutenbergiaceae bacterium. GTDB lineage: Bacteria > Actinomycetota > Actinomycetes > Actinomycetales > Beutenbergiaceae > CALKWS01. The sequence goes on along the minus strand of JBMDWZ010000266.1, from coordinate 14,796 downwards.
TCCGGTTTGGGCATGACCTCGACGATCACACGTGCCATCAGCGCTGCTCCTTGTATCGACTCGGCTTAAGCCTATCTGGCCGCCGGGGTCTTAGAGTTCCCGGCAAGCCGTGGAAGGATTGGGGCATGGCCGATTCCACGGAGACTGACGCACGTCGAAAGAGCCGACCGGGCCGACGGCGATGGCTTACCCGAATCGGGGTCGGCTTGGGTGCTGCGGTGCTAGTCATTGTGCTCGCCTTCCAACTCAGCCCGTGGCCGGGATCCATGCTTATTCGGTATGGCCCGATGTCCGATGACCCGGACGTCGTCGCACTCCTGGACGAGCTCGCCCCGGATGACATCGCTTCGGATCTGGATGTTTCCTACGACGACGGCGATCCCGATGGCCGGATGGACATCTTCTGGCCGGAGCAGGCAAGCCCGAGCGATGCCCTGCCCACGATCGTGTGGGTCCATGGCGGCGGGTTTGTCGCAGGAGACAAGTCGGGCTTGGCCGGGTACCTGTCCATGTTGGCCGATGAGGGCTACACGACCGTCGCTGTGGAGTACTCCGTGGCTCCAGGTGCCACCTATCCAACGCCGGTCCAGCAGGTTTCGCGGGCCCTGGCCTACCTGGAACGGCACAGCGATGACTATCCGATCGATCCCAACCAGTTCGTGCTTGCCGGCGACTCGGCGGGCGCGCACATCGCAGGGCAGACAGCGTTAACCATCACCAACCCCGCCTACGCGATAGATGCTGGACTGCCGAGCGCCTTGGATGCCGATCAACTCGCGGCGACAATCCTCGTCAGCGGCGCCCTAGACCTGGAGCTGACCAACGCTCGAGGTGCCGAGAAGTGGTTCATCGACACCGTGTTGTGGGCGTACTCGGGGACCAAAGACTTCCGCAACGACTCGCAGATGCGGTGGGCCAGCATCCCTCAGCACGTCAGCGCAGATTTCCCGCCCACGTTCATCACTGCGGGCAACGCTGATCCGCTATTGCCGCACTCAGAATCCATGGCACAAGCCCTGCGGGACAACAACGTTGACCACAGCGAACTGTTCTTCGACGCCAACCACGAACCGGCACTAAATCACGAGTATCAGTTCAACTTCGAATACGCCGAATCTCAGACCGCGTTCGACATGATCGTGGAGCACTTAGAGCAGCACACCGACTAAGGGGTGAAGGCACTCCCGGTGACCCGCTCGTAGGCGTCGACATACCGCTGACGGGTGCGCTCGATGACCTCCTGCGGGAGCGCCGGCGGCGGCGCATCACCATGCCGGTCCCATCCGGATTGCGCCGAGGTGAGCCAGTCGCGCACAAACTGCTTATCGAAACTTGGCTGCGAACGCCCCGGTTCCCAGGATTCGGCCGGCCAGTAGCGGGAGGAATCGGGGGTGAGCACCTCATCGCCGAGGATGATCTCATCGGTGCCGGGGAGTCTGCCGAACTCGAACTTGGTGTCAGCCAAGATCACCCCCCTTTCGGCGGCCAAGTCCGCGGCCCTGCTGTAGAGCGTGAGAGTGAGGTCGCGCAGCCGCTCGGCCGTCTCTTGACCCACGGTGGCTGCGGCCTTGTCGAAGGTGATGTTCTCATCGTGCGCGCCCAGGTCCGCCTTGGCGGCCGGAGTGAAGATCGGCTGCGGCAACTTGCTGCCGTCCTGTAGTCCCTCGGGCAATTCGATCCCACAGACCGTGCCGCTCTCGCGGTACTCCACGAGCCCGGAGCCGGTGAGGTAGCCGCGGGCCACGCATTCGATCGGGTACATGGCCAAATTGCGGCAGATCATCGCCCGCCCGGCAACGGCGGCGGGGACGTCCAGGGAGAGCACATGATTGGCCACCACGTCGGCCAACTCCTCAAACCACCACATGCTCAGTGAGGTCAGCACCGCGCCCTTATCGGGAATGATCGAGTCCAACACATGGTCATAGGCACTGATCCGGTCGCTGGCGACCACCAACACCCGGTCCGTTGCGCCGTCGTCGGGCACATACAGGTCCCGGACCTTCCCCGAGTAGGTGTGACGCCAGCCGGGAAGTGCCTGGGGTGCGGTATCCATACCGGTAGTCAACCACCTCCCCGAGCGCCGGAAGTCACCCAAGGGTGCTCGGTGGCACGATAATGCTCACCATGCTGTATTCCGACTTGGACGACGACGATCGCGCCCGCGTAGATCGGGTCGCCCAGTTGCTCCGGCAATTCGTGCGGGACCAGGGCGTCGATGGGGCCAACGGCGGCGATGACGGCGGGACCACACGCGATACCACTGATGCCGTGGCAAGACTGGAATGGTCCCAGGCCGGAACCGAACACTCGGGCCGGTTCGTGCTGGATCCGTTGGGCGCTTCCCGCCGGGTCCCGACGCCGAGTGAGGTTACCGAGGTGATGGCGCAGTTACGCGCCCAGATGGCCAAACCGGGCACCGGCACCTGGCTGTCAGCGGTGATCACGGTCTCGCCGGACAACACCGAGGCGGAGTTCAACTACTCACAACGGCCCTATTGGAATGCCCCGGGTGAGTCGATGTTGGAGGCCCCGGCCGCACCGCCGGTTCCCGATGAGCGCCGCTGGGCCGCGGATCTGCGCCGTTATCCGCGGGACCAGGACAACCTGCTGGTCTGGATGGCGGCCCCGGTGATCGCAGATGGTGAGGTCGCCCGGTTGCGCCAGGCGCTCACCCAGGCCGGCTTCCCGCCTGGCGGGGTGCACTTGCCCGGTGATGACACCGACGCCTTCGAGGGCGCGCTGGCCGTGGTGCGGCACTCCAGCTCGCACTACTCGCTGCAGATCACCGACTACGGGCAACACGAATTCCTCGCCGAATACCCCTATGAGTCCTACGCGTGCCGCGCGGTCTGGGATTACCTGCATCAGCCGCTGCCGGCGCCCACGCAGATCACCTCGGCCGAACTCACGCAGCGCGCTAATGCCGCGGCGCCGGCCTACCGCGACCTGCACGAACGTCTGGTGAAGGCCGGCCCAGGTGGGCTGGTGACCAACCTCGCCACCGGTGTGCCATTCGACCGGGTTGGGACGCTGGATGGCCTGTACTTTTTCGCCTTTGATACCCCGTGGGAGACCCGGTCGTTGCCGCAGAGCGCGAGCGGACCGGGTGCTCAGCAGTTGGTGCTGATGGCCAGCCGCCCGATCGAGGTGCAGGCACAGATCGTCGAGCCGTGGTTCGACCAACCCGGAGGCGGCCTGCGCTTCCGAGTGGAGAACGCACCCCGGCAGGGGCTGCGGGACCTGGTCCGCGCGGGCGTCTTGGTGCAGGTGCAGGTCGTTGGATAGGCGATGAGCCCACTAACTAGCTGAGGTACCCACAAGCTGGGCTTCGATGCCGTCCAGGAGAGTCTCTAAGCCTGCCGTAAACGTCACCGCATACTCCTGGTCGCCGGGAATCCCAGCCTCGGAACCGTGCACGGCCCCCATCGCCGGATAGTCGGCGAAGCTAAACACGTCTCCGAGCGCATCCATCTGAGCTTGGTACCACTGGCCAATGCCCAGCCCCGTCTCGGATACCGCCTGCGCCTCCTCCAACGCTGCCCGCGCCGCACCGAAAACGTAATGCAGCAGCGCGCTGATCCCGAAGAACGCCTGCTTTGGGCTGAGTCCCGCCGAGAGCCCGGCGGCCAGGGCACTGTCATACCGGCGGGCGGAGTTCGGACCCGGAGCGGTGCGGCTCAGCGGCGCCGCACTCATCCAAGGGTGGGCATGCCACAGCCTCCACTCAGACCAGGCCACCTGACGCATTTGCTCACGCCAAGTCTGTTCCGGATCTAGGTCCCCGCACTCGGCGGTCACGTGATCGACCATCAGGGTCACCAGCTCGGCGCGGTTGGCCACGTGCCGGTACAGCGACATGGTGCCGGCCCCGAGTTTGGTTGCCACCGACCGCATCGACAGGGCCTCATAGCCCTGCTCATCGGCGACGGCGATCGCGGCCTCGACGATGTCGGTGCGGCTGAGCGTGGCGGCTGGCCCGCGGTTTCCCCGCGAATCGACGTTCCACAGCGCCCGCAAAGTGGAGACGAAAGCCTTGTCGGTGGGCGGAGAGATAGTGATCACCACATTCGAAAAGACGTCTCTGGACAGAAACTGAGTATGCTGTACTCTACAGTGCGTACACCGTACTCGTAAGCGGGATACACCACGTGAGTCACACCCTCATTCATCACTTCTTAGGGGACACGCTTCATGACCACAGCGATGATCCAGGCGACCGGCCTGGAGAAGAATTTCGGCAAGGTCAAGGCCTTGCGCGGACTCGATCTGACCGTGCCGCAAGGCACCGTGCTGGGCCTGCTAGGGCCCAACGGGGCGGGCAAAACCACCGCCGTGCGCATTCTCACCACGCTGCTCACCCCTGACTCGGGGCAGGCGACAGTGGCGGGGGTCGACGTGCTCGCCGACCCTCAAGGGGTGCGTTCTCGCATTGGCCTGTCCGGGCAGTACGCGGCCGTCGACGAACACCTCACCGGATTTGAGAACCTGGAGATGGTCGGCCGGTTGTACGGACTGCCCCGCACCAAGGCCCGCACCAGGGCCACGGAGCTGCTGGAACGCTTCGGCCTCGCCGATGCCGGAAACCGCCCCTCCAAGACCTACTCCGGAGGTATGCGACGGCGCCTGGACCTGGCCGGCGCCCTGGTGGCCGAGCCCCCGGTACTGGTGCTCGACGAGCCCACCACCGGACTGGATCCGCGCTCCCGGCTGGGCATGTGGGACGTGATCCGCGACCTCATCAAGGGCGGGTCGACCCTGCTGCTCACTACCCAATACCTCGAAGAGGCCGACCACCTGGCCGATGAGATCGTTGTGATCGACCACGGCAAGGCGATCGCCCGAGGTACCGCCGACCAACTCAAGCGCGAGACCGGCGGCGAGCGGGTGGCCCTGACCTTGGAGTCCGCAGCCGACAGCAGCGCCACCCACGAGCTGCTCGCCCGCATCTCCGGCGGCGAGGTCTATACCGCCGACGATCCACAGGAGTTCGCCATCCCGGCCGCCCACGGGGTGAAGACCCTCACCCAGGTGCTGCGCGAACTCGATGCCGCCTCGATCACGGTGGTGGACATCTCCCTGCGCCGACCCACCCTCGATGATGTGTTCCTGTCCCTCACCGGTCAGTCGACCGACGGCGCCGATGAGACTGCCGATGCGCAGACCACCGGAGGCAAGCGATGAGCCCGATCCGAACCCTGTCCGATGCCGGCGTGATCGCCAAGCGCAACCTCATCAAGATCAAGCGAGTGCCAGAGCTCCTGGTGTTCGTGCTGATCTCACCGATCATGTTCGTGCTGATGTTTGCCTACGTCTTCGGTGGTGCCATCGACCCCGGCGACGGCACGCCCTACCGCGAGTTCCTCATCGGCGGCATCTTCGCTCAAACCATGGTCTTCGGTTGCACCTTCACCGGCGCCGGCCTGGCCGAAGACATGCAGAAGGGCATCATGGACCGGTTCCGGTCGCTGCCCATGTCCCGCTCTGCGGTGCTCATCGGCCGCACGGTTTCCGACGTGGTCTACAACGTGCTCTCGCTCGTGGTGATGGCCCTGGCCGGACTGCTGGTGGGCTGGCGAGTCCGAGGATCTATCGGCGATGCGCTGATCGGCTTCGGATTGCTGCTGTTGTTCGCCTACGCCTTTAGTTGGGTGATGGCCCTGGTGGGGCTGATGGTGCCGAGTGTGGAGGTCATCAACAACGCCTCCTTCATCGTCATCATGCCGATGACGTTCATCTCTAACGCCTTCGTGCCCACCGAGAGCTTCAACCCGGTACTGCGACATTTCGTGGAATGGAACCCGGTGTCATCCCTGACCCAGGCGGTCCGGGAATTGTTCGGAAACACCACCCCCGAGGCGGTGCAGTCATCGTCTTGGGCACTGCAGAACCCGCTGGCCTACACCCTGATCTGGATCGTCCTGATCGTGGCGATCTTCGCGCCGCTGGCGAACCTCGCCTACCGGCGCAGCGCACACAAGTGACCTCTAGGTCGGCTACTTCTGGAAGGTGTTGCGGTAGGTAGTCGGCGACGTTCCCACGATGCTTCCGAAATGCCGGCGCAGGTTCGTGTCAGATCCAAGGCCGGCCGCCTCGGCGATCTGAGTGACCGTGAGGTCGGTGCGCTCAAGGAGCTCTCTGACACGGTCGATCCGGGCTCGCAAGATCCATTGCATCGGCGTAATCCCGGTGTCAGCTTTGAACCCTCGGGAGAACGTGCGCGCCGAGACACTCGCGTGCTGCGCCAGCGCGGTCAGGGTGAGATTCTCCCCCAGGTGTTCAAGGGCCCAAGATCGAGTGAGTGCAAAGGCTTCCCCGAGCGGCTGGGGAATGCTGTGTGGAACATACTGAGCCTGCCCGCCGGCCCGATAGGGCGCACTGACCAGGCGGCGACCAACCTGGTTCGCTAGAGCCACACCGTGGTCCCGGCGGATGAGGTGCAGGCACAGGTCTATTCCACTGGCGGCACCGGCGCTAGTGAGCACCTGGCCCGCGTCAACAAACAGCACGTTCTCATCGACGTCGATCTTGGGGTATCTGTCCTGTATGACCTGTGTGTAATGCCAGTGCGTGGTGGCTCGCTTGCCGTCGAGGAGCCCCGCTGCGGCTAGCGTGAACGCTCCGGTGGAGATAGCGGCGATCCGGGTGCCACTAGCGAACGCTTTGCGCAGCGCATCGATCACGGCCGCCGACGTGGAGGTATCGGCTGGGTTCCGGTACCCGGGAACCAGGACGGTATCTGCCCAACCGAGAGTCTCAAGGCCATGGCTGACCGCGTAGGCCAGACCGTTCCAGCCCTCGACGATCCCCGGAGACTCGGCACAGACTCGCACCTCATAGGGCATGGTCGGCCGCTTGGCGAATACGTGGGCGGCAATTCCGACGTCGAGCGCTTTCGCCCCGTCAAGAACAAGGACACCCACTCGGTGATCCATTGCGGTGGTCACGGCGTCGATTTTAGTGCCCCGCCACGGGCATCATGTGCGTCCGACGATCAACCGGAGCGACCCGTCGAATGATGGCTGGGCGCGCAAGTGGCCATATCGAGCGTCCCAAGCGCCGTTGTCGAGATCGGCGCGCAGGTGTTTCACAAACCGGTCGGCCACGGTTTGGTCTACGAAACTCCAGGCTGAATTGGCGAGGCGGGCACCGCTATCAAGGAGCGCCTCTGGCCTTCCGTAATACGCCTCGGAGAAACCATCGACGCAGCTCAGCGGGATCGGCAGCGCCCTGGTGGTCACGCTGCCACCTAGGGCCGACTCGATCTCGGCGATCTGGGGGTATCGACCGGCCTCGGTAGCAATGACTTCTGGCGCATAGTCGTTCAACCACGATAGCCGCAGCGCGGTTGGGTCACAGGTGAGGATCACTACCGGCCCACGAGTGACTCGCCGCGCTTCCCTCAGGCCCGCGCGCAGGTCTTTCCACTGGTGAACCGTGAAGGAGGCGAGGGCCGCATCGAAGGCCGCGTCAGCGAAGGGGAGCTGCTCGGCAACGGCATCGATCACCCGCGCGGCACCGGGGCGGCGCTGCGATCGCATCGCGTCGCTGGGCTCGACGGCGGTGACATCTAGTGTCGTGGGCTCATAGGAACCCGCACCGGCACCTACGTTGACCAGCGTCTTGGAGTCGCCCAGCGCGCTGCTGATCGCCTTCTCAAAGGACGGCTCTGGCCGCCGGTACCGCGCGTAGTCGGTACCGATGGCCCCGTAATCGGCATCCCCGGCACTGCCATCTGCGTTTCGGTTTGTCTCGCTGCATCTGTTTGTGGGCATACGGCCACCTTGGTACAAACCGAAGCTCGGGGCCATTGGCTAGAACGTCACCATCCGAACGGATCGCGCCACCGAGCTCAGGAGGGGCGATCTGATGGGGCGGCTTCGCCGTCGAGCACTTCACTCATCTCGTTGAGGAAGCGCTCGATGTGCGAGAGTTCCTCGGGGCTGAAGCTTCGCACCACGCGACCCATCTGCTCATGCATCGCCGAGAGCCAGTTCCCGATCTCGCGATGGGCGTTAGGGGTGGCGGTCAGCGTCACCGATCGGCGATCGCTGGGGTGCGGGATTCGCCGAATGTGCCCGGCGCTGACCAGCCGGTCCACCAGCTTGGTGGTGGAGGCGGTGGAAATCCCTAGTTCGGTGCTGATTTGGCGGGGTGTCGCAGGATGCCCGGACCGCTCGCCGGCCACCACCGAGCGCAGCGCCTGGATATCGCTGACATTCATCTCCATGCGTTCGCTCATCGCCCGGCGCATCGCATCATCGGCTCGCCGGAAGCGGCGCAGCGATTGAAGTACGCCGGCAACGTCCTGGTACTGCGGCCAGTACGTCCCCGAAGAGTCGGAGTCCACGTAGTTATAGTAGCCTGAGCGAGTATCTAGTTTATCTAGGAACTTTCTTTGGAGCGTGCATGCTGGCTACTTCCCACGACCTCGTCGTCCTGCTCAGCGAGGACGGAAACCCCGTGGGCAGCGCGGACCGCTCACGTGTCCACGACGCCAACACTCCCCTGCACCTGGGCTTCTCGGCCTACCTGTTCAACGCCGTAGGGCAGGTCCTGGTCACCCGCAGGGCGCTGTCCAAGCGCACCTTCCCCGGGGTGTGGACCAATTCCTTCTGCGGGCACCCGCGACCTGGCGAAGCACTCACCGCCGCCGTGCACCGCTACGCCCAACTCGAACTCGGTGTCGAGGTCTCCGGCGTCAGCCCCGCACTGCCGGACTTCCGTTACCGGGCGACCGACGCCTCGGGGGTGGTGGAGAACGAGATCTGCCCGGTCCTCATTGCCCGAACCGACGACGACGTAGCCGCCAACCCCGATGAGGTGCAGCAGTGGCGGTGGGTCGCCCCGGGCGACTTGGTCTCCACTGCGCGCACCGCACCGTGGGCGATCAGCCCGTGGTCACGTGAGCAAATTCCGCTCCTGCACACCTCCGGGCACCTGGGCTCATGACCTCACTTGACGACGTCACCCGCGAACTCGCCGCATATATCGACGGCGCCAGCGCTCAGGCCAATGGCACCGACTCCGCGCAAGCGCGTGAGCTTCTGGATCAGGTCCGACGAGCGAGCCTGGGCGGCAAAAAGATTCGGCCACGGATCGTGCTCGCTACCCATAAAGAGCTGGGCGGCAGGCGCGCGCACGCCGCCGCGCAATTGGGGGCGGCTGCGGAGTTGCTGCACACCGCGTTCGTGATCCACGACGACGTCATCGATGGCGATCTGATGCGCCGCGGTGAGTCCAATGTTGCTGGCTTCTACCGGGACCAAGGGTTGGACGCGGGCCTCACTGCCGATCAATCCGACCGGCTCGCCAACGCCGGAGCGATCCTGGCCGGCGACCTCGCACTGACCGGCGCCATGCAAATCGCCGCCGGCTGCACCGTGCCGCCGCCGATGATCCCCACGGTGCTCAGTCTGCTGAGCTCGGCGATCACCGAATCGGCCATCGGAGAATTGGCCGATGTGCGGCTCAGCACCACCGCCGATGCGTCCCTTGAAACCGTGCTGAGCATGACCCGGCGCAAGACCGCCCCGTACTCCTTCGGTCTACCAATGCAGTGGGGCGCCCTGCTCGCCGGGGCACCGAAGGAGCTGCTCACCAAGCTTGGTTCGATCGGGGCGCACCTTGGCCTGGCGTTTCAGTTGCATGACGATCTGCGCGGAGCCTTTGCCCCGCAGCAGCGCACCGGGAAAGATGCCCTGTGTGATCTGCGTGAAGGTAAGCACACCGCGCTCATCGCCCATGCCCGCACCACGGCGCAGTGGAGTGACCTCGCCGGGCTGGTCGGCGACCCGACCCTCGATGAGGCGGGACTGCAGACCGCGCGCCGTCTGCTCCGAGACAGCGGGGCGCCCCAAGTGGTGACCGATCTTGCCGAGGCCGAACTGCACGCCGCGACCGCCTTGTTGGAACCGCTACCGTTGCCACCGCATTACAGTGATTGGCTGGTCTCTCTCCCGGGTCAGGATCTTGGCCGAGCCGCATGAGCGCTGAGCACCGCGATGCCTCGGCGCGGGCCACAGCGGCCGCGATCATCCGCTACTACTCCACGTCATTCTCCTGGGCGGTGCGGCTGCTCGATCAGGGCAATCGCGATCGCATTCGCGGGGTGTACGCCCTAGCCAGGACCGCCGATGAGATCGTCGACACCCCGGGGCGGGACGCCGAGGAGGCGCGCGCGGAACTGCAGGAGTTCAGCGACCAAACGTTCACCGCGCTGCGCACCGGACACAGCGCCAACCCGGTGATCCAAGCGTTCGTCACCGCGGCGCGCACCGCCAACATCGACGCGGCCCTGGTGGAATCGTTCTTCGCTTCGATGCGCACCGACCTAGACACCCACGAACACGATGCCGAGTCGGTGGACCGGTACATCTACGGGTCTGCGGAAGTGATCGGGCTGATGTGCCTGCGCTCGTTCCTGGTGGGCACCCAACTCGACTTCGGTGAACTCGCGCCGGGCGCTCAGAGTTTGGGAGCGGCGTTCCAGAAGGTGAATTTCCTTCGCGACCTCGCCGCAGACCAGAACCAGCTTGGCCGCAGGTACCTGCCGCAGTTCACCGGGGAGCAGATCACCGAGCTTCAGCGCGATGCCGTCATCGCCGACATCGACGCCGACCTAGCCACCGCCGCGCTCGCCATCGAACGGCTCCCCCAGCGACCCAAGATCGCCGTGCGCGCGGCCCACTCGCTGTTCGCCGAACTCAACCAGCGCCTGGCGCGCACGCCCGCGGCGCAGTTGATGCGCACCCGGGTCCGGGTCCCCGATGCCACCAAGGCCCGCCTGTTGGCGACCTCGTTCGTTCGGCCGGCAACGAAGGTGCCGCGGGTGCGCCGCACCCTGCGGAACCACTCATGAGCAACGGCGTCACGGGCGAGGGCGTCCCGGGCGAGAAGAACACCATCGCGATCATCGGCGGCGGTGTTGCCGGCTTAGCCAGCGCCGCCCTGCTCGCCAAGTCCGGTTACGACGTGCACCTCTATGAACAAGGTGAGCAGTTCGGGGGCCGCGCCGGCCTGTGGACCGAGGGCGGCTTCCGTTTCGACACTGGGCCCTCGTGGTTCCTCATGCGCGAGGTGTTCGAACACTTCTTTGACCTGCTCGGCACCAGCTTGGCGGACGAGGTACCGCTGCAACGCCTCGACCCCGCCTACAGCGTGTTCTTCGAGCGAGGTGAGGCCCTGCAGATCCATGCCGATCCCGTGCGCAATGTCGACACCTTCGAAAGCGCCGAGCCTGGCGCTGGAGCGCAGCTGCTGCGCTACCTCGCTTCGGCCCAGCACACCTATGACATGGCCGTGCAGCGGTTCTTGTACACCTCCTTCGCCTCCCCGGCGGCGATGGCGCAGCCGGCGCTGCTGCGGCACCTGCCAACGCTGGCCAAACTCCTGGGCCAATCCCTGCAATCGCGGGTGGCCCGCGACTTCACCGATCCGAGGCTGCGGCAGATCCTGGGGTTCCCCGCGGTGTTCCTGGGCACCAGCCCCGACCGTGCGCCGAGCATGTACCACCTGATGAGCGCCCTGGACCTGACCGGCGGCGTGTACTACCCCGCCGGCGGGATGTACTCCCTGGTGCAAGCCCTGGAGCGCTGCGCACGGGCGGCCGGCGCCACCTTGCATGCCGGCGCACGGGTGTCGAAAGTGAACACGGCCAAAGGCGGCCGGGGGCGAAAGAACCAGGTAACCGGGCTGACCGTGAGCACCAACGGCACGACTCATGAGGTGAGGGCCGACGTCGTCGTCGGGGCGACGGACGTCAGTCACGTTGAAGGCATGCTCAAAGACGGGACTGGGCGCGGGGAGCGGCACTGGGACCGGCAGGATCCCGGTCCCGGCGGGGTGCTGGCGATGCTCGGGGTGCGCGGTCGGGTCCCGGAGTTGGCGCACCACAACCTGTTCTTCACCGACGACTGGACCAGCAACTTCGAGGCCATCTTCGGCGATGACGCTCGGGTGCCCGATCCGGCGTCGGTGTACGTGTGCGCCCCCTCCCGAACCGACCCCACTTGCGCCCCGCCGGATCACGAGAACCTGTTCGTGCTCATCCCGGTGCCCGCCGACACCACCATCGGTGCCGGTGGGATCGACGGCCACGGGGCACCGGCGGTGGAAGCGGCCGTGGACCGCGCCATCACCCAAGTGGCCGCGTGGGCCGGTGTGCCGGATCTTGCGGACCGGATCGTGGTGCGCAAAACCGTTGGCCCCGCAGACTTTGCCACCAACTTTTCGGCACGTTCGGGCTCGATGCTGGGGCCGGCGCATACGCTATTTCAGAGTGCGATGTGGCGCACCGCTAACGCCTCGCCTGCGGTGAATGGTTTGTACTACGCCGGAGCCGCTACCGTTCCCGGTGTGGGACTGCCGATGTGTCTGATCAGCGCCGAGGTCCTCCTGAAGCGGCTACGTGGGGACACCAGTTCCGGCCCTCTTGCGGGGTTAACGCAGGTGGCGTCTTCCCGATGAGCTTCGCTTACCTACTCGCGCTCGGCGTCAGCGCCGCCGGCATGCTGATCATCGACCGCCGGTTTCGGTTGGTGTTCTGGGACGCACCGTTGCGCGCCGCCGCCGTCATCGCCGTCGGGGCGCTGGCGTTCTTCACCTGGGACATGGTGGCGATCGCCAACGACTTCTACTACCTGGGTTCCAGTCCGCACATGACCGGCTGGGAGATCGCCCCCGAACTCCCGATCGAAGAAGTGGCGTTCATACTCTTCTTCTGTCACATCTCCCTAGTCTTCTACCGCGGCGCGCACCGTCTGCTCGCCTACCGCGCCCGGCGCCGAGCGGAGGCGGGCTCGTGACGTACCTGAGCCTGGCCCTGATCGTGATCGTGCTCGTCATCCCGATCGCCCTCATCGCCTCCCGGCGCACACTGAGGTTCTGGCCCGCGGCAGCGCTGGCGATGGCCGCGCTGATCATCCTCACCGCCGTGTTCGACAACGTCATGATCGCGGTGGACCTGTTCGGCTACCGCTCCGATCACCTCAGTGGCCTACACCTGGGCCTGGCGCCGATCGAAGACTTCGCGTGGCCGGTGGTCGGCGCCCTGCTGTTGCCGGCGATCTGGGAACTGCTGAGTAAGCGGGAGCAGTCAGGCACCCCGGAACAACCAGTTCAGCGGGAGTCAGAATGAGCGGCCCCAGCACTACCGCCGGCGCGCTCGTACTGTCTTCGCGCCCGGTGAGTTGGATCAACACCGCCTACCCCTTCGCCGCCGCCTACTTGGTGTTGTCCAGCGTGCAGTCCAGCGCGGTGCAGTGGTGGCTAGTCGCGATCGGCGCCCTGTACTTCCTCATCCCGTACAACCTGCTGATGTACGGCATCAACGACGTGTTTGATTACGAGTCAGACCTGCGCAACCCGCGTAAGGGCGGCATCCACGGCGCGGTGTTGGACCGATCGGTGCATCGCACCACGATCATCGCGGCGGTCGTCAGCAACGTCCCGTTTCTCGCGGTGTTGGCCATCTATGGGACGACGGCGTCCAATCTCGCCTTAGCGATCACCGTGTTTGCCGTGGTGGCGTACTCGGCCCCAGGTTTGCGGTTCAAGGAACGGCCGTTGCTGGATTCGGCGACGTCCTCCACCCACTTCGTGGGCCCGGCGGTGGTCGGCGTGGCCATCACCGGCGCCCCGGTGCCCGCCGGAGCGTGGCTGGCGCTGGTTGCGTTCTTCTGCTGGGGCATGGCCTCCCACGCCCTGGGCGCGATCCAAGACATCACCGCCGATCGCGAGGGCGGCATCGGGTCCATCGCGGCGAAGTTCGGTGCCCGGTTCACGCTGGGTTTCGTGTTCGCCAGCTACGGCGCCGCAGCCGTCCTGTTGCTCGCTACCGGTTGGCCCGGAGCACTGGCCGCGATCCTCGTGCTGCCCTACCTGGCGAACACGTGGTCGGTGCGAGGCGTCACCGATGACACCTGCACCCTGGCCACCGCCGCCTGGCGCCGGTTCCTGTGGCTGAACCAAGTCGCGGGCTTTGGGGTCACGATGCTGCTGATCTGGATGCACCTGTCGACCTGAGCGGTGCCACCGACTGGTTGGACCAGCTCGGCGCTAGCGCCCCGCAGCGATATCGGTGCGGTGTTGCGAGCCGTCCAACGTAATCGCCTCGACACCGCGATAGGCGACCTGGCGGGCATCGGCAACGTCGGCACCCACACCGACCACCGACAACACCCGGCCGCCAGCGGATACCAAGGCTCCGTCGTCGTCGGTGGAGGTACCTGCGTGCAACACATGCACCCCCTGGATCGCTTCGGCGTCGGCGACACCGGTGATGACGCTCCCGGTCTGCGCGCTCGCCGGGTACCCCGGTGAGGCGATGACCACGGTGACAGCCGCGTCATCGGACCACCGCAGTGGCGGCAACTGCGCCAGGGTGCCGGTGGCCGCGGCGTGCAGCGCGGTGGCCAGTGAGGACTCCAGCCGCGCGAGCACCACCTGGGTTTCGGGGTCGCCAAAGCGGGCGTTGAACTCGATCACTCGCAGACCCGCATCGGTGAGCGCCAGCCCGCAGTACAGCAGGCCAACGAACGGCTTACCGCGCTTGGCGAGCTCATGGATCGTAGGTAGCGCGATCCGGTCCACCACTTCTTGGGTCAGATCATCAGGGGCCCACGTCAACGGCGAGTAGGCGCCCATCCCGCCGGTGTTCGGCCCAGCGTCGCCATCGGCCAGACGCTTGAAATCCTCGGCCGGGGCCAACGGCACCACGGTGGTGCCATCGGAGAGGCAGAACAGGGAGATCTCCGGGCCGTCGAGGAACTCTTCCACCACGATCCGACCATCGGG
>JBMDWZ010000265.1:0-10265 GCA_048594865.1 Beutenbergiaceae bacterium | reverse complement strand
TTGGGTGACGCGGCGCCTGGGCATGTGGTCCTCCTCGACCGAACTTCGTTGTAGTCAAGGAGTCTGCCTGCGCAGGCAGGGGCGAACAAGCAGATAATGCGCATTATTTGCAGGTGCTGACCGACGGCGCAGCCTCACCATTCGCCCCAACCACGCCGCGCGGGGGTCTATTTGGTCGCTATTTATTACATTTTCGACGCGCTCGGCGAGGGGGTGGGTAGGGCCTCGATTGGGGAGATCCCCGTGGCGTACCGGACTGGCTAGTGCCTACTGGCTACTGGCCACCGGCCACCGGCCACCGGCTACCGGCTAGCGCCTACTCTTCGTCATCGAAATACCAGGTGGTGGGGTGAGCATTGCCAGGCGAGAGGTGTTGCGGGCTGTCGACGTACCCCTCGACGACGTTGCGCAGATCGTTCTTCACGATCGCGTACTCATCACCAGGTAGAGCGATCCCGATGAGATAGAACTGCTCCTTGGCGATCTGGATGATCTCGTTGAACTTCTCCGCCTGTGCCTCCAAGTCGGGATCCAGCATCAGCTCGCGGAACAGCTGGATTTGGCGCTGGGTTGCCTCGGGTGGCTCCTCCGCATGCTCACCATTGCCTCGAGTGAGGTTCCACTCCGCCCACCGCGGCGCATACAGCGACTCGTCGTTAGTGGGGAACCACCACCGGGTGTCGATCATCTCGGTACGCAGGCCGCCGTCACCGCCCCAGGATGCGGCATCATTCTGGTTCGCTGCCGCAGTCTTGCGGTCGTAGTACAGGGTGCGTTCAATGGTGTTCACGCTCGCGCTGATCCCCACTTGCTCCCAGGTTTGAACGATGAGGTTGAGCGCGGCGATCCGTTCGGTGTGCTCAGGGATCACGTCAATAGCAAACCGCAGCCGTCCACCGCTTGGCTTGAGCCGGAACCCTTCGCTGTCTTTCTCAGTCAGGCCGGCATCGTCCAAGTGCTGGTTGGCCAGGTCCAGATCGAACTCGGTGTACTGCTTAGCGAACTCCTCATCGAAGAACTCAGACTCCGGGTGCGGGGCCATCTGCCATGGCTCACCCTGACGCTGATAGACCGTATCGATGATGTCTTGGCGGTCGATGGCGTGGGAGAGCCCGATGCGGAAGTCCTTGCTTTGGAAGATCTCCCGCAATTCCTCATCGTCGTGATTGAGGTTCAGGGCCAAAGACACCACGTTGCAGGACGTGCCTTGGAAGGTGACGAAGTTGTAGTTCCCGGTTTCCCGGCTGTCGGCGAGTACTGGGCGGTTGGCGGGCGTATTGATATGGCGGGACATGAAGTCGATCTCGCCATTGAGCGCCTTGAGGACCATCACCTCGTCGTCGGACACGATCTCGATCGACATTCGATCGATGAACGGCAACTGGGCGCCGTCGGTGTCGACCTTGAAATAGTAAGGATTGCGCTCGAACTCCATGACCCCACCGTCACTGATGGAATTCAACGCGATCCAGGCGTTGAGCACCGGCTTGTCGGGGTTGTAAACGTAGGCCT
Source organism: Beutenbergiaceae bacterium (assembly GCA_048594865.1). GTDB lineage: Bacteria > Actinomycetota > Actinomycetes > Actinomycetales > Beutenbergiaceae > CALKWS01. The sequence continues at coordinate 8,753 of JBMDWZ010000265.1, read as the reverse complement.
CCTTGTCTTCCCAGAGCGCGGTCCAGTCGGTGAATCCCTCAGAGTCGACCAAGTCATCCAGGTCATCGTTGTAATCCGGGTGGAACTCCGTGAAGTAGTGCTTGGCATAGTTGAAGAGGTTTCCCCCGGCCAGACCCTGCCGAGAAGCGTGGGGAATGAAGTCACCCTTGGGCTTGGGAAAGGTCAGACGCACCGTGACTTCGTCGATCTGCTCTCCGGTACACGGTTCACCATCCACGGAAAGCAGTCCTGGAGGAGTCGAGTTCAGCTCCTCATTGAAGTAGACGTCATCGAGGGCAAACATCACATCATCGGAGGTCACGGGTTCACCATCGGACCAGCGCAGCCCCTGGCGCATGTGCAAGGTGTACTCGGTGCCGTCGTCGTTCATCTCAATGTCCTTGAGAATCCCGGGCAGGCCGATCTCGCTCAGGTCAGGAGTGGGGCGAAGCATGGGCTCATAACCTGTGAGGCGCTCAACCCACACCTCGTCTCCCGGCCCACGAACCACCCCGTTGTATGTGCCCCCGTAAACACCGAATTCGGGGGTATCCAATTCGAGCCGCTCGCCCTCCACGGGGAGCCGTTCGTCCAGGGGAGGAAGGTCCCCGGCCTCCACCATTTCGGTGAGCATCGGCGCTTCCTTCGGCCGGTCCGCATCGGGGGTGGTGCGCTCATCGGCGTCGTCGGCCGCATCGCCCGAACACGCGGCCAGGCTCATCGTCACCAGGGCGGCACCGCCGCCGCCACCAAGTAGCAGGGCGCGGCGGCTTAGGCCCGGCGAAGTGGTCGCTCTTGAACCGCGAACTACGCTGTTTTTGGTCATTGGTTTCCTCGTTTCGTTTCAGGGCACCACCATCGATGCCACCAACGTCTTGGCGTCGGGCGGAGGGACCTTAAGCCCCGGAGTCACGCAGGCCGTAGAGCATGAGCGGCACGGGCTCGGGCCACCGCACCCGTGGCAGATCACGGTTGGGCGGCAGCGCTTCCCAACGCAGCACATAGCGCTGGGCGGCCGGTTCGCCGTCATGGTGTCCCCACTGAACCTCGATCCCAGGGAAGTCGTTCTCTGGGTCCGCAAGCTCCGGTGGCACCGCCGGGGGCGGGTCCACGACCTCAGCCACAGCGGTAAGAGTCGCCGGGTCGACCACTACGACGCGATGCTGTCCGTGGCACTGGATGGGCAGGGCCAGCTTCCCATCGGGCAAGGTCCAGATGGCGTCGATGTGCACCTCGTTCGCGAGTGATCCGCCGCCACTGAAGTCCCATTGACCTGACCACTGCGTAATCTGCTCGATCTGCCACGTTTCACTCGTGGGCCTGGCCACATACAGCTGGCTGTCGCCGTCGGCGTCGTATTTGTGGAACGCGATAACTGGGCGCCCATCGCCGTCGAACCCGATGGTGTGCAGTCCGTTGAGCATCCCGCTGCGGGTCGGCACATCATCGATGATGACCTCATCGCCGTCGTAACTGAGCGGCAAGCTGACGGGCGAACCGTGCGCCGTTTCCCAGTCCCGCAGGTTGGTGCTGCGCAGATAGGACAGGCGACTGTTGGTGGCGGCGTCCGGAGTTTCGCGCCACACCCAGGTCATGTGGAAGTAGCCATCCGGGCCTGCGACCGGCCCCCAGACGTAGGCGTTGCGTAGGCCCTCTCCGTCGAACATTTGCGAGTCCACGAGCGAAGACCACGTCCGCTCCTCATGGTCATACAAGTAGTAGTAGGTCACCCCATCACCGCTGGAGCCGTCGCGGAAGTTGAAGACCAGCTGCCCGCTCGGAAGTCGCAGGAACTCGGGGTAGGTGACCCGCTGCTCGTGGCTGGCGTCGACGAGGGTGTGCACCCGTTGAAGGCTGCGTACATCGCCCGGCGTGGTGGTGCGGTAGTAGATCATCGGATCGACGTGCAGGTTGCCTGAGACGTGCAAGTTTCCGGCTGGGTCGAGCGCCATCGTCACGTAGTTGTGGCTGTCCCAGCCGATGTGGTTATCGAGGCGTGCGATCGTCCAATCCTCTGAACCAAGGCCGCGGTGGGCCACGCACATCTGGGAGTTGGCATCGAAGTACGCCACGTACTGACCTGTGCCTGTTGATGAACGTGTGTCAGGCGCTTGCGCACCATCGGTCAAGATCGATTGCCTGACGGCGTGGCCCGCCCAGGTGTCATCGATTCGGTGGGTTTCGGTCACCGTGAGAGCCGCGCGGGGCAACTCGTAGTTCGCATTCGGGTGGGGGTGGCACAGCAGCGGTTCCCGCGGCTTGGGCGGCACCGCTTGTGCACCACTGGTGTCGAACACGGCCTCGTGGAACACCGCGCCCGCGTCCCCGGCGTAGAGGCCGGCTCCACCACCGAAGAGCGGCTCCTCGTAGGCGGGGCGAGCGATCACCGAGACCGCTTCGCCCTCGCGCGGTTCGATATCTAGGCGTACTCGCCCGTATTCATCGACCGTGGTGACGGCCAGCGAGAGTTCCTCGCCTTGGGCTACCGGGATGCGGCCACAGGCGATCATTTGCCCGCGGCCGCGCTGGCCGGAGGACAGACCCAAATGCCAATGGGCCGACTCTTCGCCAGCGCCCCGAGCGACGCTCAGCACGTGCATATCGCCCGAGGGCTGAATGTTGAAGCCAAGCCCGGCCCACACCCGCTTTGGGGTGGCGGGTACTTGCAGGCGCGCCCGAAGGGAGTAGGACTGCCCCAGGGTCATTCCCTTCGCCAGCAGCAATGCCTCCCCCGCACTTTCGGCGGAAAGGGAGCCATCCTGTGACCTCACCCAATCGCCGGTTGATTGCTCCCAGGACTCCAGCGAATCGGATTGGCCCGGCGAATCATCGAAAGTTTGGCTTGCTGTGTCGGCGTTGAACGTGCACCTGTGCACGAGGTCGGCACTCATCGGTCCTCCATTGGACAGACTCATTGATTGAATGGTTTCAATATCCAATATTACCATTCTTGCGCGGCCGCTCGGGCGCCCTACCTGCGGCGCTTGCTAGCAGCGAAGCCGGCGATGAACAGGGTTCCGGCAAGCAGGGCCAGACCAATCGGCGCGGCCCCGGTAGCAGGCATCGGTCCGTCATTTCGGCTTGATTGTTCGCCGTCAGAGCCTGCGCCACCGGAGCTGTCGCGATCGCTATCAGAGCCTGCGCCACCGGAGCTGTCGCGATCGCCATCAGAGCCTGCACCGGCCCCATCGACACCGGATCCATCGGCACCGGATCCACCGGGACCGGACCCATTAGCACCCGCCCCACCTGTGGGCGGATCCGTCGGCCCATCGCTGTCACCATCGCCTGAGCCCGGGTCAGTCGGCCCAGGGTCGGTCGGCCCAGGGTCCGTCGGCTCAGGCTCAGGGTCAGTCGGCTCGGGCTCAGTCGGCTCGGGATCGGTCCCCACGTCGCACGCGTCCCGCTCGCCCTCGGTTGGTGTCCATCGGAACCATCCAAAGCTCGCCGTGATCTCCGGCGCATCGGTGGCACCACGCATCGCGAATGGGCCAATGCCCGAAGCGTTCAGCGTGTCGAGCCGAACATCGCGACCAAAGGCACCGAAGACCTCACCGTCTGTGGAGGCGCTAGCTCGCACGTTCTCGCCGTCGCTGGTCAGTCGGAGCCAGAAGGTGTCTTCGAGGTCTGCGGGCGGAACCACGGAGTCGAACCCGCTGTTGCGGTCCGAACCGTTTTGCCGCCAGATGTATTCGACCCGCAGGCCGTTGGAGCCATACGTGAGGTCGAACTTCGCGTAGTTGTCGTCGTCTCGGTAGAGCACCAGACCACCTTGCTGGAACCGCTGAGCCGGATCGATGGTGACTTCAGTGGTTACCTCCCACTCGCCGTCGGGCACGTCCTGTAACGGGAAGGACGAACCGGCGATGCCGGCGGGGTAGGTCGGGATGTGCAGTTGACCGTCCGATACCTCGTGACGCGCCCGGTCCCCGCGCACGGTGGTCCACACGCCAGAGTCCAAGTCGGCGTCGAACTCATCGGAGCCAGCGCCGGGACACAGTTCACGCAGCGGGTCGGTGTCCGGGCCGGGCTCTTGCGGGCGCTGGGCATCGGGGTTCATGCGGGCGTAGGCGATGGTCCCGCCGAGTCGGTCGCCAGCCTCGTAGAACAGGTAGGTCTCACCCTCATGCGTGACCACCTGAGGCGATGCGGTGCGGCCGTCGTCCGGCGCCACTCCGGAAGCCTCGTGCAAGGTCCAAGTTGGCCCGGTCTCGCTGAGGGTTTCATCGATGGTGCGCGCGTGGATCTTGCCGGAGGACGCGTGGTAAATGACGTACAGCTGTCCCTCCCACTCCCACAGGTCGGCCGACGACACGTTTTGCCCCTCGGTCGGGCCCGGCACAACAACGTGACCATCGCGCACATCCCAGTCACGGCCGTCGACCGATTCGGCCACCTTGATCCGACGAATGTTGTCCCTCATGTTCTGCATATAGAACATGGCGTGGGTGTACTCGGAGTTCGGGTCCGGGTGGGCAAAGACGCGAGCGTAGGAGGTCTCGGTGGTGCCCGGCTCGGCGTCAGCGTCGGCAATCGCGACCCCGCCGTACTCGAAGTTCACGCCGTCGCTGGAGGTGGCATACCGGGTGGTGGAGTTGTTCCCGTGGAAGTACATGAACAACTCCCCGGCCTCTTCGTTCCAGTAGGCGTCTGGTGAGGACACGTGCGGAACCGGCCCGTAGTGCGGCTCCCACACATTCTCGATCAGCGGGTTATCGGGGTGTTCGGTCCAGGGGCCATCGAGGGAGTCGGCGTACATCAACATGATGCCGCCTGGGTCTTCATGGGGCGCGAAGTACAAGTACCACTCCCCCAGCGGATCGTCGAGGTAAGCGCCAGCGTGAAAGACACTGGGGAAGATGTATTCATCGCGCGGGTCGTAAATCATCTCGTCTTTGTTAGTGATGATCCCGGCGAACTCAAAGACCGGCAGGTCAGCCTGTGACGGGCCATCGTCGGCCCAGGACTTGTGCGTAAAACTCATTGTGAAGATCATAGAAAGAGCCATTGCGATAGCGATGACGAGCATCGGCGCTCGCCTTGGATGTGCCGACAAAGTCGGGCTCATGTGCAGCCTCCGTTGGCGCGTGGCGCTTGGCGCGCAACAGCGCGTGCCAGTGAACGTCTGATGCGCCCCAGGTTGTGGGCAGGCTCAGCGATGGGTCAACGGGATCATGCGCATTATTTACAACTCGTGGCCGGTGCCACCTCGTCGGTCAGGAGGAGGGAGTGTCGACCGTCTCGGAGTCGTCTTCTTCGACTTCAACCTCGCCCAGGATCTTGCGCAAGTAGGCGTAGGTGAGGTCGCCGGCGTTCTGGTCGTACTGGTGCTCATACCCCTGCGAGGCGTAGAGCGAGAGGTTCTGCTTGGAGTCCTGGCCCGTGAAGACCCACACTTCCTTGGTGTCATCGGGCAGGTAAGCCAGCACGGACATCAGCAACCGGGTGCCGATTCCGCGGCCCTGCAGGTCCGGGACGACGGCGAGTCGCCCAAGTAGGGCGCGGTCTTCTTCCAATCCCACTCGGATGGACCCGATCAACCTGGTACCGGACCAGGCGCCGAGGGTGACGACGTCAGGTCGCCCCAAGTCGGCTTTCAGTTCGTCCAACGTTTGCGTGAGCGCTGGGATGTGCGGGTCGCCGTAGAGCTGCGCCTCGGTGACGAAGGCAGCCCGGCGCACGGTCAGCAGCTCGCCGGCGTTGGCGTCGTCGATGACGTCGATCCGGAGTTGGTCGTCCATACCCCTATCTTGACATCTGCTTGGAGCGTTCGTGACACAACTGCGAGGCCGGGACGGTGAAACAGTGGTGAACAACAACTAGGCTGCACCCTTGTGAGCCCCGAAACCGATACGCCTGCCCACTGGGTACTAACGCTGTCATGCCCGGATAAGCCAGGGATCGTGCACGCCGTGGCCGGCGCCCTCGCCGCCCTGGGCGGCAATATCACCGAATCCCAGCAGTTCGGCGATTCCGATTCGGGACTGTTTTTCATGCGCGTCCAAGTTCAGGCCACCGCAACGGCCGCTGAACTCGAGGCGGCCGTCGCAACCGTCGCAACGGACTTCTCGATGGACTGGACTCTGGACCAGGCCGGGCGTCCGCTGCGCACCCTGGTGCTCGGCTCGACCACTGAACACTGCGTGGGTGACCTGCTCTTTCGCCAGCGCTCCCAACGCCTCCCGGTGGATATCAGGGCCGTGGTCTCCAATCACACCACCCTGAAGTCCCTCTCGGACTTCTATGAGGTCCCGTTTCGCCACATCCCCGTGACCGCGCAGACCAAGCCCCAGGCCGAAGCCCAGCTCTTGGAGCTGATCGAGGAGCTCGATGTGGAGTTGGTGGTCCTGGCCCGGTATATGCAGATCCTGTCCCAAGACCTCTGCGAGCGGATGCACGGCCGAATCATCAACATCCACCACTCGTTCTTGCCGAGTTTCAAGGGCGCACGCCCTTACGCCCAGGCTCACGATCGGGGCGTCAAGCTGATCGGCGCCACCGCGCACTATGCGACCGCCTCACTGGACGAGGGACCCATCATCGAGCAGGACGTGGAGCGCGTAACGCACTCGGACTCGGTGGCCGAGCTCATGGCGATGGGACAGGACGTGGAGCGCCGAGTGCTGGCCAGGGCGGTACGTTGGCACGCCGAACACCGGGTGCTCATGGACGGGCACCGCACCGTCGTCTTCCGCTGAGGCTCGTCCGGATCGGCGCCCGGGCGGGCGCCACCACGGACTCGATCAAACAAATGCGGCCCGGCCGGGTTGCCCCAGCCGAGCCGCATTCGATTAGGTCCGCGCTCACATCGGTGAACTAGTTCGGGCGATAGTTCTTGGGGTCCGTGGGGTTCTGGGTGGACACGGTGCTGGTGTCCCCTTGACTGCCACCGGATGCCAGCGGCGTTCCCGGCCCGGAGTAACCCGGGGCGCCGCCGGGCTGATCGGCACGCGCGGCACTACGGGCCCTGAGCATCCGGATCACGCCCATGACGATTGCTACCGCCCCCACCAGCATTGGTGCGACATACACCTGGTATTCACCGCCAGGTGGGGTATTGGAATAGCTCACATAGGTCGCCACGCCTCCACCGATAAGCGCCACGAGGCCGACGAGGAGGGTAGAGATCCCGCTGGAGCCCTTGCGCTCGGTTTGCGGTGGGCTGGCCTGCACGGTTCCCGGATCCACACCCGATCCGCCCTGACCGCTCAACCCGGTGGGCCCGCTGGGAGCGGTGGTGCCGCCGGGGCCCTGGTTATAGGTAGCCGACGCAGCGGGAGAACTCGGCGGGGCCGACGACGAACCCGCCTCTCCCGTATGTGCGGTGAGGTCCGGGCCGTCGGGGGCGCCTGGGATTTGCGACTTTCCCGAAGGAGACACGCTGCCGTAGGAGTCGGTGGTGGTGTCGCTGGTCTCAAACAGCGTGGAGCCGGTCGAGAGCGCCGAGCCACCAAAGAGTGAGGAACCGGTCTCATCTTCATCGTTGCGCTCGATGAAGAAGTTCCAGCCCTCGGGGGCATCGGGCCATTCCGGATTGGGCTTCCACCCCGGCGGCGGGGTCCACCCTTCCTCGGGCTTGGGCCAACCGGGCGGAGGATTGAAGTAGCGAGCCATGTTTCAACCCTAGTTGCTGCGCGCCCACGCCGATACGCGAACGCCCGGCCCGCCCTCAGCGAACACGCGCACGCTGACAACCCTCGTCGCCTTCCGGGCCGACCCTCTCGCAGCTAAGGCTGCCGCAGTCGCTCCGGCAAGAACGCTGCTCCAGGCGGGCCGTCGGCGCGCGCCGCGGCATCTTGCGGGTTGGAGAACCCGCACTGACGCAGGGACAAACATCCGCAGCCAATGCAACTATCCAGCGACGTACGCAACGCCTGCAACGCCTCAATCTGCTCATCCAGTCGGTGTCGCCAGTGCTCGGAGATGCGAGTCCAGTCACGCTTATTGGGCGTGCGGCCATCGGGTAGGGAGTCCAACTCAGCGCGCACCTCCTGCAGGGTCAGCCCCACGTTCGATGCCGCTCGGATGAAGGCCAGCCGCCGCAGGGTATTGCGGGCGAACCGGCGCTGCCCGCCCGCAGAGCGCTCGGAGTGAATCAAACCTTCGGCGTCATAGAAGCGCAGCGCCGAGGCAGCGAACCCGCTACGGGCCACCACCTCCCCGATCGGGAGCAGATCCGTCGTCTTCACCAGAAACTCCTTGACCTCAAGTTCACTTGAACTTCAATACTGACATTGACAGCACCGCAATACAACAGCACCGCCATACAACAGCACGCAGGTCAAACCGAAAGGGCAACCATGTCAACGGCTCTCATCACCGGCGCCTCCGCCGGACTCGGCGCAGCACTGGCCACCGAATTCACCAGGAACGGATGGCAGGTGATCCTCACCGCGCGCGGCGAATCGGCCTTGCGGGCGCTGGCAACGTCCCTGGGCGATCCGGCCACCGCGGTGCCCGGAGACGTGACCGAACCCAAGCATCACGCCGCGCTGCGGGCAGCGGTGGAGCAGGCCGGCGGCCTGGACGCCCTCATCCTCAACGCCTCGACCCTCGGCACTAGCCCCCTGCCATGCATCGAGGACCTCACCCCCGCCACCATGCAGCACATCTGGAGCACCAACGTGTCCGGACCCATCGCCCTGACCCAAACGCTGTTACCCGAACTGCGCCGCCGGAACGGAACGGTCATCTCCCTTTCCTCAGACGCCGCCGTCGAGCATTACCCCACATGGGGTGGTTACGGATCGTCC
>JBMDWZ010000264.1:0-10480 GCA_048594865.1 Beutenbergiaceae bacterium | reverse complement strand
CTGTCCTCGATCCCGATCTCGCAGCCGGTGAGTTCACTGTCCGCGGTGTTCATGGCCAGGTTCACGGTCCACAACTGGTAACCATCCAGCGGCTCGTACAGTTCGCCGTATTGCGTTCGTACGGATTCCACTAGGGCCACCGAATCAACGGCGACCTCCAGCCCGTTGAACCGGGCAATGCCATCGCCGTCGGGCACGATCGCCACATGCGCACTGGATTCCCACCAGATGGTGCGACTGTCACGCCCGTGCTGCCACAACCCCAGCACCGCCACCAACACCAGGGCGGCGCCCATGATCAGCCGGGCTCGCCGCGACCAGACGCGATGGGCGCTCATCGCTCATCCGCCGGGAGCAGCTCGGCATACCGGGTATCGACCGGTTCGGTCTCGACGTTATCGGCGTCAAGGGTGAAGCTCAGTTGCCCGTAGGGCTCGGGCACCGGCATGTAGCGCGGGGTGGTGTGCAAGCGCAGGGTGTAGTCGCCAAGGGAGTCGGTGGGCACTTCGAAGATCATCCGCCCGGCCTCCCACAAGCCCGCACGCGCCTGGTAGGAGAAGGTGCCAACACGGGATGACAGGTCGTACTCCCGGCCCGAGGCGTCCACCAGGTAGGTGTCGCTGAAGAATGTGGAGCGGTCGGTCGCGCTGTAGGAGAAGTCGATCACCACCCAGACCCCCGAGCTCTCCATGAGTTCGTCCCAGTCCTCGGTCCACTGGTCCCAGCGACCAACGGTCTGCACGGCTCGGATCTCGCGCACGTGCACCTGCAAGGGCCCCACCTCGGCGTCCGATCCGACCTGCATCGACACCGGGAACTGCACGGCGCCACTAGAGCGCTCCTGCGCCCAGTTCACGCCCATCCCCACAACAACGGCAACCACGATCGCGGCGGCGGTGATCAGGCGTCTCATCCCAGATCATCCTCCCGCGGCAGGAACGCTTCAGGCACCTCATCGACGCGCGGAATCGTCACGCTGCCCAGTGGCGCCCCTTCATACCAGGAGTAGCTCTCCAGCATCATGCTCCACAGCCGCACACCCGACACCAAGTCCATGGTGATGTCTTCATCGACGGCCTCGGTGCCATCGACAGCGAAAAGCAGGATCACCTCAACGGGCATATCGGCGTAGAAGTAACTGACGTTCCGGTTGGCCATGCTCTGCACAGCAGGTTGGGGCGGTTCGGCGGAATTGACCACCACGTCCGCTACCTCCTGGGGTAGCAAGCTCAATGTGCGCTTGTAGTCCACCCGCTCATTGCTATTTCCCTCAATGGTTGCGCGGACGCCCAACCAGGCCGTGGAGTCCTCGGGAAGGTTGTGCAACTCCAATTCTTCGGCGACGAAGTAGTCGTGCAGAGTCAGGTCATAGGGGCCCATATCCACGGTCTCGCCGTGTTCAAATGTGCGCAGTTCCTGCTCTGGAGTCGGGGCGAATCCGCCGAGCAATCCAATGACCAACGGGACCACCACCAAAGCCCCTAGAACCAAGCGGCGCGGCCACGTAGCGACCAACCAGTTGAGCAGTTGGCGAGGGGTCAACTCACCGTCAATGGTGGCTAGTTCCGACCCCGACATGCGGATAAGAGTACGGGACACCGGGGTGGTGGCTCTATGATGTGTGGCGGGGGAAAGTCGAAGGGGGCCGAATGAGCCGAAAAACTGTTGTCGAGTTCACCGACGATCTAGATGGATCGCATGCGCACGCCACCGTGCGTTTCTCAATCGATGACACTAGTTATGAGATTGATCTGTCCGAGAAGAACATCCGCGCGTTTCACGATTCACTTGCGCCATACACACAGGCGGCACGCAAGATTCGTCATGGCGTTGTGGAGCCCGAGCGATTCCATGCCGAGACTGACGTCGACCCCCGTGCAGTCCGGCAATGGGCACGGGCGCGCGGCATAGAGTTACCCGCTCGCGCCCGAGTGCCGAAGGACATTGTGGAGCTGTTCCGAGCCGCTGGGAACTGAAGAACTTTCGGATGTTCCTGCGCGCCGGTAGGTTGCCAGGGTGAGTACACCACTTGTTATTGCACACCGCGGAAACAGTTCAGTAGCGCCAGAAAATACGCTGGCGGCCTTCGAGTCGGCGTGGCGTGCCGGTGCCGACATGATCGAGTTGGACATCCAGCTCTCGGCCGATGGGCAGGCGGTGGTGATCCACAACGAGACGCTCGATGAGACCACGTCCGGGCAGGGTTCTGTCTCTGCGCAGACCGTGGAGCAACTGGCGGAGTTGGACGCGGGCTCGTGGTTCTCGAGCACCTACGCCGGGCAGCGCGTGCCGTTGCTGGCAGATGTGCTGCAGTGGATGGCCGGTCGCAAGGGCATCGAGTTGTTGCTGGAGTTCAAGGGCGAGTGGGATGCCGCGCCGGTGAGCCGGGTGGTGGCCGAACTGGAGTCCTCGGGGATGGCCAAGCGCACCGTGGTGCAGAGTTTCTCCGCCACCACGGTTCAGACCTTGGCCGACACCGCCCCGGACATCCCGCGTGGCCTGTTGGTGGCTACCCCCAGCAGCGACCTGCTGGCTCAGTGCGCCACCTTGAAGGCCGACCAGTGCAACCCTGCGGGCATGATGCTGCTGGCCACCCCCGGGGTGATCAAGCAGATCCAGGAAGCCGGGATGCGCACGATGGTGTGGACCGCCAATGAGCCCGAGCAGTGGGCCGCGCTGGTGGAGTTGGGCGTGGACGGCATCATCACCGACCGCCCGGATGCCCTGCGCGGGTACCTCTCGGCGAGCGACTAAAGGTGGCGGGCGGCAGCGTCGTCATCCTCAATGGGACGCCGCGGTCGGGTAAGTCCAGCATCGCTTCGGCCATCACCGACACGTTCGACGGCGTATGGGTCAATCTGGGCGTGGACGTCTCGATGGCGATGACCTCACCCAGGCAGCAACCGGGCATTGGGCTGCGACCCGGGGGCGAGCGGCCGGATCTGGAGCCGGCCGTTGCGCTGCTGTATCGCGCGTTGTTCGCCTCGGTAGCCGCGCACGCGCGCCTCGGGGTGAATGTGGTGGTCGACGTGGGGCTGCATGAGGCCTACTCCGAGCCACTGGGTATCTGGGAGCAAGCCCAGCTGGAGCTCCAGGGCCTCGAGGTGCTGATGGTGGGTGTCCGCTGCCCGGTTGAGGTGGTCCGCGAGCGCCGCCGAGACACCTGGGGTGGCATGGGGTTTAAGCCCACCGCTGATGGTGTGGACCCGGTGCTGCTTTGGGAGCACGCGGTGCATGGGGGCATCGACTATGACCTACAGGTGGACACCTCGGAGCTGTCTGCGGTGGCGTGCGCCCAGCGCATCGCCCAGCACTTGCGTTAGGTAAGCCCCACCCCTCGAGGTGGCGCTGCCGTGCCGTAAAGCCCCTGCCCGAGCGCGCAGGGGCGGGGCGGGGCGGGGCGGGGCGGGGCGGGGCGAGGGTACTGCCCCGTTGGGCTGATGTTCACCGAGGTCACGGGGCGTTCACGCTCTTGGTGGTCCGTTCACTCGGCCCACCGGGTGTTCGCGAAGTGGTCGACACCCCCTGGCCTCCTGGTCATCTGCGGTCGAAAGACTGCTGCGGGCGCCATTACCGGTGCCTCTCGATGACAAGGAACGAGGACCCCATGCTCTCGAAGACCCCCAAGCGGTGCGCCGGAGTCGCCGCTGCCGCGGGCCTATCGCTGGTCGCCGCACCCCTGTTCGCGACCCCCGCATTCGCGGATGACGAAGGCCCCCAAAACATCATCCTGCTGATCTCCGACGGCGCGGGATACAACCAGTTCGACATTGCCAGCCTGTACGAGCACGGCAACACCAACTACCAAGTGACGGTCGATCCGGAGTCCGGCGCTATCGAGCACTCCCCCGGCCAAACCAGTTACGGGTACGAGGACTACCCGGTATCGCTGGCGATGTCGCACTACTCGGCCTCCGGCCGCGCGGAGTACGTGCCCGAAGACGCCTGGGGCGACTTCGGCTGGGTGGCCGAGGGCGCCACCGACTCCGCCGCCTCGGCTACCGCGTTTGGCACCGGCGTTAAGACCAACAACGGCTGGCTCGGTTACGACCCCGACGAGGAGCGGCTGCTCACCATCGGCGAGCAGGCCAAGGCCGCCGGTAAGTCCGCGGGCCTGGTCACCGACGTGCCTTTCAACCACGCCACCCCGGCGGGGTTCATCGCCCACAACACCGATCGCAATGACTATCAGGGCCTGGCCACCGAGATGATCGACAGCGACCTGGACGTCATCATGGGCGCCGGTCACCCCAACTTCACCGACAACAACACCAGCCGGGCCTCGAACTACACCTGGATCTCCGCGGACGACTTCGATCGGCTCACCGCCGGGGACACCCCGTATGACTACATCGAAAGCCGTTCGGCCTTTGAGAACCTCGCCGAAGGTGGGGACGTTCCGGAGCGGGTGTTCGGGATGCCGCAGGTGGCCGAGACCCTGCAGTACAACCGCTCGGGCCTGGATAACAATGACGTGCTGCCGGGCACCGACGCGCAGAACCACGTGGCGTCGTTGTCCACGATGGCGCAGGGCGCGTTGAACGTGCTGGAGCGCAACGATGAGGGCTTCTTCCTGATGATCGAGGCCGGGGCCGTGGACTGGGCCGGGCACGCCAACCAGACCACCCGGGTGATCGAGGAGCAGATGGCCTTCAACAGCGCCATCGAGACCGTCGATGAGTGGGTGGAGACCAACTCCTCGTGGGACGAAACCCTGGTGATCATCACCGCCGACCACGAAACCGGGTACCTCGCCGGTGAGGGCGCTGGACCCGAGACCGGGTGGACCCCGATGACCGGTGAGGCCGGCGAATTGCCGAACGTCACCTGGCACTCCGGTGGTCACACCAACGCCCTGGTGCCGATCTTCGCCAAGGGCGCGGGCTCGGACACCCTGGCGTCCTACGCCACCTCCTGGGACTCGGTGCGCGGGGCTTACCTGGACAACACCGACGTGGGCAACGTGATCTTCGATTACATCGGGCACGCCCCGAGCACCGATGAGAACACGGTGGCCGTGGAGGCCAGCGTTGCTCAGACCGTGCAGTCCGGCACCCTGAGCCTGAGCGTGGCCGCCGGCGGCCCGGTTGCTCTGGAAGCCGGCGCAGATGAACTCGGCGGAAACCTGCCGCAGGTCACCGTGCAGGACACCCGCTCGGAAGTCGAAGCGCAAGGTGATGGGTGGGCGGTGTCCGGCGCAGCGTCGGAGTTCCGTGCAGGTAACCGCACCATCGGCGCCGAGAACTTCAGCTGGTTGCCCTCGATCGTGTCCTCCGACGGTGGCGCCGCCGCCGGCGCGCAGGCCACCTTGGAAGAGCCGGCCGCCCTGGCCGAGTCCGACCGCAGCACCCGCGTGGGCACCACCGTGGTGGATGCCGACCTGGAACTGAACGTTCCCGATGAGGCCGCCAGCGGTAACTACGGCAGCGAGATCACGCTGACCTTGTTCGCCAAGGACTGATCGCGAGCGATCAGCCCATCCGCGAGGTGGGGCAGCCGGTCTGGCTGCCCCACCTTCGCCGTATCGACACCGAGGACCTTTGATGAATCCGATTTACTGCCCCGACGCACTTCGGCGAGCGCCCCTGCGCGGGCCCCGAACCGTGCTGATGCTGGCCGCCGCGGCAATGGTGTTGCTCGCAGCGCCCGTTGCTGGTGCCGGCCCCGCCGCTGCCAACACCGAAAGTCCAGGCACCGAAAGTCCAGACACCGTGCAATGGAGCGTGGTGCCGGCGGACGAAGACGGCCCCGATGACCGCATCTCCCTGCGCCACGAGGTGGAGCCGGGCACCACCATCGAGGAGCACATTGCCGTGACCAACCTCGGCGATACCGACGCCCAGTTCAGCATCGCGGCCGGCGATGGCCGGGTGGGGCGCGACGGCGCATTCGACCTGGCCCAGGGCGAGGCGGTCGCGGCCGGATCGTGGGTGGCCATCGACGGCCTGGACGACGGCGAGGTGTCGGTACCCGCCGGCGAGTCCGCGGTCCTACCCATCACCATCACAGTGCCCCAGGAGGCAACGCCCGGCGACCATCCGGCGGGGATCGTCGCCGGCATCTCCTCCGATGCCACCGGCGTCTCGGTCACTCACCGGGTGGGCGTGCGACTGCACCTGCGGGTTGCCGGTGAGATCGAGCCGGCGCTGGACGTGCAGGTGCTGGACACCTCCTACAGCCCGTCGCTGAACCCGTTGCAGCCGGGCACCCTGAGCGTGCGGTACGCGGTCACCAACACCGGCAACGTTCGCCTTGGCGCCTCCCCAGTGCTCGCGGCTGCGGGCCCCTTTGGCCTGCTGGGGACCCGTCAGGGCGCCGGGGGCGTGGGAGAGTTGCTACCCACCGGCACCCAGGAGTCCACCGCCGAGATTCCGATGTGGCCGCTGGTGTGGGTCAGCGGCGACTTCGAGGTGGCTGGGGTGGCGGTGGCGGCCGATCAGATCCCGCTGCCGGATAGCCACGAGGCGCCCTATTCGGTGCTCGCGGTGTCCTGGACCACCACCGGGGTGCTGGTGTTGGTGCTCGGGTTGGTGGTGCTTGCCATTGTTCGACGACGACGGCGCAAGCGGTTGGCAGCGGCCAACTAACTTCCCCGGGGGTACTCCGCCGCAACCCCACCGCCGACATCGTCAACTCACCACCGAGGTCGTCAACTCACCACCGAGGTAGTCAACTCACCGCCGAGGTCGTCAACCGCCGTGACGACCTCGGCCGCGACCTGACGAAGTCAGCGGGGTCCTAAGCCTCGGGGAGCGACTCGAAGTCCGGGATCTGGGCGATGAACAGGTTGCCGTAGCCCTGCGGGTCGGCGGTGTAGAGCACCTCATCGCCGCCCGGGCCTACCGTCGGGTGCACGTGCACGCCCTGGGTGTGGAACGAGCCCCGGTGGCGGTGCAGCAGTCGCGGGCCTTCGAACCCGTCCGGGCCGCGGCGCCACAGCATCAGCTGCGGGTCCTGCTTATTGCCATCGCCGACCACCAGGTCCAGATCCCGGCTGTGATAGTGCATGGAGTTGCGCTCCAGCGGGAATTCTTCTTGCCCGGCGCCGTCCCAACGGACTGCGCCATGGAACGGCCGGTCCTTATCCACCGAGGACCAGCCGTGGTAGCCGATGTGCTCCCCGTCGGCGAACCAGTACTCGTGGCCCACGTGTTCGCCTTCGGCAGTGGGCCGGATCTTGGAAGCCTCGCCCTTGCGCAGGTCGAGCAACCAGATGCGGTGATCCACGCGTTGCCACGGGCCCTCATGGCAGAACGTCAGCAGATGCGGGTGCTTCGGTGAGGTGTTGACGTGCCCCACCCAGCTGCGCTCCTCGTGGACCACGTCCGCATCGCCGGTGCCGGTGTCGATCCGCACCACGCGGGATAGCGGGTTGGCTTCGAAGTACTCCTTGAAGCCCACGTACCCGTTACCCAGGTCCATCCGGATGGAGTCGGTGAGGTCTTCGTTGTAGCTGACGAACACGAACTTCCCGTCGGCGCCCACGTTCGTGGCACCACCTTCGGAGAAGCCCGACGGCGTCACGTGCAGTACGCGTTCCTCCAACGTCCCCAGATGGAGGGCGATGAGTTCGCGGCCGTGCCAGAAATAGGCCTCGTTCTTGACGTGGTTGATGCTGGTGGAATGGAACAGGTTGGAGGTGACCGTGGCCGCATCGGGTAGGTCGGTGAGCTGAACGAACTCACCGGTGGCCAGCAGCATGCTGTACAGGTTCGTGCCGTTGCCGCGGTCGGAGGCGAACAGCAGCCGCTCGTTGTTGTCATACCAACCGGGGTTGGTGAAGTACATGTGGTGGCTGTGGGCTTTGTGGTCGGTTAACTGCCGGATCGTGACCCCGGTGTTGGGGTCGGTGAAGGTCTTATCTTCGGCGCCGAACTCTTGGCCTTTAGTCATCTCACTCCTTGTAGTGCCTTGCTGTGCTTCTTGTTGTGGTGCTGGGCCTAACGGGCGCTGCATCAGTCATCGAAGAACCACATGCTGGGGTCGATGTGGCCCGGTGAGTAATAGACCGGGCTCTCGGGATAGGACTCCAGAACGTTGAGCAGATCGTTCTTCACCACCCCGAACCCGGCCGCCGGCAGCACGATCCCGATCGCGTAGAACTGCTCCTTGGCGATCTGCAGGATCTCGCGGAACATCTGATCCTGGACCTCGGGATCTGGCTCCACGGGGATCTGCCAGCCGAGCTCCATCTGCTCCAAAACCTCAGCCGGGGGCTCCCAGGCGTACTGCCCCTCCCCGCGGGTGGTGTAGTACTCGGCCCAGTTCCGGGCGAAGTTCGATTCCCCGGTGGAGGGCAACCACCACCGGGTCTCCTCCTTCTCCGTTCGCGACCCACCGTCCCCGCTCCACACCGTGGCGGCGTGCTGGTTCGCAGACGGTGACTTGCGGTCGTAAAACAGCGTGCGCTCCAAGGGATTGACCCCCGAATGCACTCCCACTTCGGCCCAGTTCTGCCGGATGATGTCCATCGCCGCGGCATGCTGGGTGGAGCCGGCCACGATGTCTACCTGGAAGGTCAACCGGCTGCCGTCGGGCATCAGGCGGTAGCCGTCGGAGTCGGTTTCGGTGAGTCCGGCGTCGTCCAGGTGTTGGTTGGCCAGGTCGACGTCGTAGGAGGTGTATTGCTTAGCGAACTCCTCGTCGTAGTACTCCGAGTCCGGTCGTGGCGCCGCCTGCCAGGGCTCACCTTGGCGCTGGTAGACGGTGTCGATGATGTCTTGACGGTCGATGGCGTGCGAAAGCCCGATCCGGAAGTCCTTGTTGAGGAAGATCTCGCGGATCTGTTCATCGGCGTGGTTGAGGTTGAGCGCCACCACCATGTGGTTCATCGACGTGGAGTCGATATTGACGAAGTCGTACTCCCCCGCGTCACGGCCATCGGCCAGCACGGGCCGGTTCTGGTCGGTATTGAAGTGCCGGGCGTGGAAGTCGATCTCACCGTTGAGCGCCTTGAGCAGCATCACCTCATCGTCCTGGATGACTTCCAGGTCGAGCTGGTTGATGAACGGCAACTGGGCGCCGTCGTCGTCCACCTTCCAGTAGTAGGGATTACGCACCGCGCTCACCACCCCTCCGGAGTTCAGCGGCGAGCTCACCACCCACGCCGTCAGCACCGGCTTGTCCGGGTTGTTGTAGTACTGCACGCGGTCATCCCACAGGTCGGCCCAGTCGCTGAAGCCCTCCTCCTCGACCAGGTCCTGGGCGTCGGGGTTGAGATCGGGGTGGAACTGACCCATGTAGTGCTTGGCGAACCCGAGCAGGTTGGCCGAGCGTTCACCGCGACCGGCGACGACGAAGAAGTCGCCCTTGGGTTGCGGGTAGGTGAGTTTGACGGTGAAGTCATCGATCCGCTCGGCGGAACATGGTTCACCTTCCACGTTCACCAGCGGCGGGATGCTGGGGTACAGGGTGTCGTTGAGGAAGACGTCCTGCACCGCGAACATCACGTCATCGGCGGTCACGGGTTCACCGTCGGACCAACGCATCCCCTCGCGCAGGTGCAGGGTGAATTCGGTGGCATCGTCGTTGATCTCCACGTCTTTCATGGTGCCGGGCAGGCCAGTTTCGGTGAGGTCCCGGCTGGCGCGGAAGATCGGCTCATAATTCACCAGCCGGTCGAGCCACCCGTGGTCCCCTTGACCCAGAATGGCGCCGTTGAACGGCCCGCCGTAGGTGCCGTAACTGGGGGTGTCCATGACGTATCGATCGGACTCGATGGGGAGTCGCTCATCCATCGGAGGCAGGTCGCCACTGTCCACCATTTCGGTGACCTCGGGGGCTTCGCGCAGGCGATCGGCGTCCGGAGTGTCGGAGCCACCTTCGCCGTCGCCACCCGAGGTGCACGCCGATATCGCCATCAGAGCCGAAGCGCCCCCAGCGCCGAAAAGCAGGGTTCGCCGGTTCAGTTCAACCAGCCGTTCGCGTCCACCATGATCCTTGGTCATCACTGACCACTTCCTCATCATCGAGTTTGTGAATGGATTCAACTTTGCGAGGTGTCGAGCGTAAACAGGTTTCGGCGGGGCTGTCAACGGTGGCCGCAGCAATTCATCCGACCTTAAGGCAAGCGCTATCCAAATCGAGGCGATGATGGTTGACTCGACAAATCGTCCCGCTCTAGGGTGGGACGTTGAAACGCTTCAACGTCGAGGCTTACGCAAGCCGTCTCGTCGGTCACCACGTTCTGGGACTTCCTCTTGTCGAACCCGATTGACCGCACCGCACTCGTGCGCCGCCACACCGTGCGCATCGACCACATCGATCCCCGCTCGCCCCTGTCGGTGGGCAACGGCGAGTTCGCCTTCACCGCCGATGTCACCGGACTCCAATCACTGCCGTCGCACTATCCGGTGGGCCCCCGCCAACCTGGGTTACCCGATGGCACCATGCTCGGCACCCAATCGCAGTGGGGGTGGCACACCTCCCCCGCGCCCGAGACCTATCGCCTCGACGATTCGATCGTTTCCTATGAGACCTC